>CAYVMX010000001.1:0-14163 GCA_964452725.1 uncultured Candidatus Peribacteria bacterium
TTATTCGCCGTGTGAAAGTCAAACTCGACAGTCGTATCGGCAGCTGCCTCGTAAAGCTCCTTGCGCTCCTGCCAGACCTGCTCTAGCTCGGCTGCCGGACTCTCACCTGTCAGGCTGGGACGATTGCCATTATCGCCAGCGACACGCGCTGCCATGTGCTCCAGTGGTGCGAGGACGAGGACAATCACGCCAGATTTTTTGAGTACTGCGACATTCTCTGGTCGCAGGATCACGCCACCACCAGTGGCGATCACGACCTGCTTTTTCGCTGCGGCCTCGGCAGTGTACTGGCTCTCCAGCTCGCGGAAGTGATCCCAGCCGTGCTCCTCGACGATCTCAGGGATTGTCCGACCTTCCGACTGCTCTAGCAGCGTGTCGACATCGACGAACTCCCAGCCCAGATGAGTCGCCAACGTCTGACCCACGGCGGACTTACCTGTGCCGCGCATACCGATCAAGACGATGTTTTTGGTGGGAGGGTTAGGCATCTTTTTCAAGTATTACTCCGAGGCTCTCCAGACTCTGCCAATAATCCGGAAAGCTCTTCGCTACACAGTCGGGATTTTGAATCGTAATCCCTGGTATCCGTAGTCCGACGAGGCTAAACGCCATGGCTATTCGGTGATCGTCATAAGTCGTAATTGTGGCTGGTTTACCTGTCGTAGCGAGATTTTTGTCCCCGTGGATCACGATGTCGTCGCCGTCTTCCTCGGCGAGTCCGAGCTTGATCTTATTCAGCTCGCTCACGATGGCGAGGATTCGATCGCACTCTTTGACTCGCAGGTTACCGATACCAGTGAAGCGGCTCTGCCCGTCGGCAAAAGCCGCGAGGACAGCCAGCGTCGGCACAGCATCGGGGAAGCGGCTGCCATCGACCACACCCAGTGGATCGGGGAAGCGCTCCATGACTCCGCGGCTCTCGGCATCGGGTTGAATCCAAGCGCGCGGAGCATTTGTAAGATTTATCTCGCCACCTGTTAGCTGCTCCGCCGCCCAAAAGTACGTCGCACTGCTCGCATCGGGCTCTACAGCGTAGTCTGTGCCGCTGTAATGCCGCTTGGGTAGGACGAAGCGTTCGTAGTCGGCAGTGAGCGGTATCACCCCAAAAGCCGCCATTACGGCTGTCGTGATGTCGACGTAGCCCTTGCTAGTCAGCTCACCTGTGATGAGTAGCTCTGTCTCGCGGTCAGCCGCGTAGGGGAGTGTCATCAGCAGTGCTGAGATATACTGGCTAGAGATATCACCGCGGACTTTCACCGAGTAGCCTGTCAGCTTGCCTGTACTGGTGATCTGGACTGGTGGACTACCATCGGTTGTTTCTATTTTTACACTTAGTTGCTTCAAAGCATCGGTCAGGTCAGAGATCGGGCGGCTCTGCATACGCTCGCTACCAGTGATCGTAGTCTCGCCGACTACTAGTGTCGCGGCTGCCGTGAGGAAGCGCACTGCCGTGCCAGCATTACCGAGGTCTAGGGGTCTCGTCGACTCGCTGAGGTGCCCGCCTGTGCCCTGTACGACGAAAGTCGTGGCATCTGGTTCGGTGATCTGGACGCCTAGCTGACCGAGACCTGTCGCCATGTACTTCGTATCATCACTCTTGAGCGCGCCGGTGATCGTACTCTGTCCTTCGGCCAGTGCTGCCAATAGGAGCGCTCGATTGGTGATCGACTTGCTGCCAGGTAGCGCGACACTACCCACTAGAGGTTTGGTCGACGGCGTGATAGTCAGATTTTTCATTGTAGCTATTCTACGCTATCAGATCACTTGAAAAAAGCCTGTTTTTCTGCTAAAATAAAGGGAAAGTTCTCGATCCCTTACTCACACAATCAAATAAAATGCTCCTCCAAAAATACCAGCAACGACTTCGGAGACTACTAGCACTGGGACTGCTTTCGCTATTCATAGCGTTGCCTGTATTCGCCCAGAGCAATACCTCGCTGATACCAAAAACAGATCCAGCTGGTTGTACAGGTTTGGTCAATAAAATCACTAGTCCCAATAGTGCATCTCAGTTCGAACTGTACGATATCCCGTGCTACGCGACTTATCTGATCGAGGTGCTCGTCTATTTCGCAGGCGGTATCGCAATCCTCTTCGTCGTCATCGGCGGCTATCAGTATATGCTCGGTGGTGTGACAGAGGACAAAGAAGCTGGTAAAAAAACCCTACTCTATGCGATCGGTGGTTTCGCACTCGTCGTACTGGCGTGGACGATCGTCAATATCGTACAGGTTTTTCTCACGAGCTAAACTCTGGGGAAAGGTGCTCCGCCTCTCAGTACTCCTCTTCCCGTGGGAGTTTTTGTTCGTTCCGATCTTCGTCCTGCCTTGCCTTTGGCTACAGACGGTACATGCCCGCCTCCGCCAAAGACTATGCTTGGCTCGGGATCTCCGCTCGTTCACTTAGTTGTGATTTGCTCATCCTTGGGATTTTCCGCTACACTCTCGCAGATGTCTATCGCCAAACAAGCGACGCTAACCTTGAGAGACGGGACTAAACTCAGCGGTAGTAGCTTCGGTGCACCCGTCGCTGCTAGTGGCGAGGTAGTCTTTGCCACGGGCATGGTTGGCTACCCAGAGAGTCTCACAGATCCCAGCTACGCTGGGCAGATCCTCGTGCTCACTTATCCGCTCGTGGGCAACTACGGCGTACCTCCACGAGTGAAAAGCTCACAATCCAAAGTAGAACAAAACTTCGAAAGCAATCAAATCCAGATCGCAGGGCTGGTAGTCTCCGAATATTCAGAAAAATATTCACACCACACTACCAAGCGTAGTCTAGCCGATTGGTTGAAATCAGAAAAAATCCCCGCCATGACTGGTGTGGATACTCGGGCATTGACACAGCAGCTCCGTGAGCACGGTACTATTTTGGGCAAACTAGAAGTCGGCACCAAAAAGCTCACTAAGTACTACGACCCCAGCGCAGAAAATATCGCGGCTAGTGTCTCGCCGACGAAGGCAAAATTCTTCAAAGGTGGTAAAAAGACCGTCGCAATTCTCGACTGTGGTATGAAGCTCGGAATCCTCCGTGATTTTTTAAAAAGAGGCGTAAGTGTCTGGCACTTGCCACACGATCACGATCTGACTGGTATCGAATACGACGGACTTTTCATCAGCAATGGTCCAGGCGATCCTGCACGAGCCCAGCCCACGATCGCGACTATTCGCCAGCAGCTCAAAGGCAAAAAGCCGATCTTCGGCATCTGTCTGGGCAATCAGCTCCTCGCACTCGCAGCAGGTATGCGCACAGCCAAGCTACCCTACGGACACCGTAGCCAAAATCAACCCGTACGCGAGGTTGCGACGGGTCGTTGCTTTGTTACCAGCCAAAACCACGGCTACGCCGTCGCAAACAAAATGCAAAACGGCTGGCAAGTCGCGTATGAAAATATCAACGACGGCAGTGTCGAGGGTCTGCGTCATCGTACCAAACCATTCTTCAGTGTCCAGTTTCATCCCGAGGCATGTCCAGGTCCGACAGATGCTGCCTTCCTCTTCGATGAGTTCATCGCGACACTCTAGCTAAGCAGCTCTTACAATAAAATCTCACTTCTGTATAACTTTTTCACGCGATTAAATTTGCACTTAAGCAAAAAGTACGTTTAAACTCGCTTGAATTGTAAATATCCTAACCCCTCCCCAAATATGTCTCTCCAGAAAGTTCTCAAGAAAGCTCAAGGCTTTACGCTCATCGAGCTGCTCGTCGTGATCGTCATCATCGGTATCCTCGCTGCGACCATCGTGCCAAAGATCATGGGTGCACCAGCCAAAGCGCGTGATACAGGGCGTATCGCTCAGCTAAACACTGTTGCCCTTGCACTGGGTATGTACTACAACGACAATGGTCAATATCCTGCTACGACTGGTTGTCTCGATCCTGCTGCTACCAGTGGTACAGCCTTCGATCTGATCAGCGGCGGCTACCTCGGCCAGAGCGACTTCCCAGTTGATACGACTACTTCTAATGTTGTCGGTAGTTGTACAGGACAGTTCCTCTACGAAGTCCTTACCAGTAAAGGTGTAGCCAAAAATGCCTTCGTCCTCTGGACTAATCCAGAAAGCGATGCAGTTGGTAACGCAGTAGATACTTGTATTGGCAAAACCGCACTCAAAGACACAGACGCTTGTATCAACACCGGTGTTGGTACTTCCATCGAAAACGCCAACATCTTCGGCAAGCTCAGCTTCTAGTTCTCGGTTCAATTCACAATTACAAAAAAGCGGCTCCGCGAGGAGTCGCTTTTTAATTCCAAATCTCCCCAGTCCCTCTTTGCGAGAGAGGGGAGCTAGCAGATCTACCTATAACCCTCTTTGTAAAAAGGTCAGTTGCTCGCAGGCAGCCGGAGAATACTTGTAACTAAAAAAGCACTGACATTACTGTCAGCACAATTAGTAATTTTAAAAATGTCATGCCCGACTTGATTCGGCATCTCCTGACTTTTAGTGGGTAAGAGATTCCGGCTCGGAGGCCAGAATGACACAACCTAGGGAGTTACCGCATGTCATCGTAGCTCTTCAACGCTTCGTTGTAAGCGACGAAAGCCAGCAGGATTACTGCGAAGTTGACGAAAATGGCTTGGAGGAGATGCATTTTTTTGGATTTGTTATTCTGGACTTGATCCAGAATCTCCGAGATGCTGAATCAAATTCAGCATGACAGAGTGAGAGTTGGATGACAGTTAATTAAGTAAAGAGCAGACCATTGCCTCGACCATCGAGGAAAATCTTCTCCCCACGGCGAGGAGCACGTAGCGTACGACCGTCAGAGGTGTCGACGCGCGTAGAGTTTTTCTTTTTGTACACGACATTGTGTTTGTCGATCCAAGTGCGCGGATTGATACGGAGGAGTTTGAGCATATTTATTTACGTGAAAAGAGCGGGGAGGCAAAGAGGAAACCGACAAGGCCTTTTTTCTTCGGGGCGTATTTGGCGTTTTGTTCGTTGATGATCGAGCAGTAGGGGCAGCGGTCCTGTCGGGTGGAGATAGCTTTGCCGCAGTCAGTACAGTTGACGATCATTATTTTTTAGGTGGAGTTGGTAGAGACGAGTTGGTTCTCGAGGAACTGATTCACATCGCTTTCGCGGATCCGATACACCCGACCGAGCCTCGCAGCGCGCAGCAAGCCTTGTTTGATGTAGCCCAGCACGGTGAAAGGGTGGAGCTGGAGCATAGTCGCGACCTGCTCCGGGGTGAGGATCTTGTCTTGCATAGTTAGCTACTTAGGGCTGCCGATTCTACCCAAGTTAACTCAACTTTGCAAAGGTTTATTATAAGGAACTAAAGTCTATTCAATCCCAGACAAGTCAAACAAACTAGATGTAGTATATACAAGTTAAAACACTTTAGCAAGATTTAGGTCAAGTTAATTTAATCTAACACAAATCTACTAAATTTTAAGTAGTATTAGACAACGTAGGAGTGGTCGAGAGGGCTTATTTACAGTTATTTTTATTTCACTGAGGCACAAGATAGTGTAGCACAAGATAGGGTAGTCGAAAGTAGTTGGGCGGTGATTAGACAGATCTGAGCAGTCTGACTAAACTCAAGCTGCATTTAACAAAATCCCCCTGCTCGTCCCGCCACAGGCGGGACTTGCTTTCCCCTTTATAAAAGGGGGACTTAGGGGGATTTTAATTTAATCTTTCTTCTCTTCCTCGTCTTCCTTCTTTCCATCGTCTTTCTCCTCGTCCACTACCTCGCCCTCGACGACCTCCTCGCCGTCTTTTTTGTTCTTATCATCGACTTTCACACCGTCGGCTGCGTCTTTGGCGGCGTCGGCCTGTTGGTACAGCTTCGCGAAAGCATCTTGGCTAGCCTTGCTTAGCTCTTCCATCGCGGTCTTTACTTTGGCTTCGTCCAGCTCTTTGTCACCTAGAGCCGATTTCAGAGCCTCTAGCTTCTCTTCGATCGCTTTCTTGTCGGCTGCTTCGATCTTACTCTCGTGCTCCTTCAGCGTTTTCTCTGTGGAGTAGACGAGTGTGTCGGCTTCGTTGACCACGGTGGCGGACTCTTTGCGTTTCTTGTCTTCCTCGGCATGCTCCTCGGCGTCTTTACGCATCTTTTCGATCTCTTCCTCCGACAGACCGCTGCTACCTTGGATTGTGATCTTTTGCTCTTTACCTGTGCCTTTGTCCTTGGCAGAGACATTGAGGATACCATTCGCATCGATGTCGAAAGTCACCTCGACCTGTGGTACGCCGCGTGGTGCTGGTGGGATACCGTCGAGGATGAATTTACCGAGTGATTTATTGTCCGCGGCCATCTCGCGCTCGCCTTGGAGTACGTGGATCTCGACACTCGGCTGGTTGTCGGCTGCTGTGGAAAATGTTTGTGATTTGGAAGTTGGGATCGTCGAGTTGCGATCGATCAGCGGCGTGCGGACGCTGCCCATGGTCTCGATGCCGAGAGTCAGCGGAGTGACGTCTAGTAGGAGTACGTCTTTCACATCGCCACGAAGGATGCCGCCCTGTACAGCCGCACCGATTGCGACAGCTTCGTCGGGGTTGACACCTTGCTGAGGATCTTTCCCAAAGACTTCTTTGACCTTTGCTTGGACGGCAGGCATACGAGTCATGCCACCGACGAGGATCACCGCGTCGATATCTTTGGGTTCGAGTTTTGCGTCTTTGAGAGCTTTCTTACACGGCTCGATACTGCGCTCGACGAGATCGCCGACGAGAGCTTCGAGTTTCGCGCGGCTGAGCTTGATATTCAGATGTTTCGGACCACTGGCGTCCGCTGTGACGAAAGGTAGGTTGATCGTCGTCTCAGTCGCGGTTGATAGCTCTTTCTTGGCTTTTTCTGCGGCTTCTTTGAGTCTTTGGAGAGCGAGCTTGTCCGCTTTTAGATCGACGGCGTCCGATTTCTTGAATTCCTCGGCGAGGTGGTTGATGATTACTTGGTCGAAGTCGTCACCACCGAGGTGCGTGTCGCCGTTGGTGGCGATTACTTCGAACTGCTTCTGACCATCGACGTCAGCTAGCTCCAGTAGCGAAACGTCGAATGTGCCGCCACCGAGGTCGTAGACGGCGATTTTTTGATCTTTCGTTAGTTTTTTGTCCAGACCATAGGCGAGAGCGGCGGCTGTTGGCTCGTTTATGATACGTTTTACATCCAATCCGGCGATTTTGCCTGCATCTTTGGTCGCTTGGCGCTGACTATCATTGAAATATGCTGGCACAGTGACGACCGCTTCGGTGACAGTTTCACCGAGTTTTGCCTCGGCGTCGGTCTTCATTTTTTGGAGGATCATCGCAGCGATCTCAGACGGGCGGTACTGTTTGCCAGCGAGTGTGATTTCGGCTTCACCTTTGCTGCCTTTCGCGACTTTGAATGGAAACTCTTTGATCTCCTCTGTCACCTCATCGTACTGACGTCCGACGAATCGCTTGGCACTAAAGATCGTGTCTTCGGGATTGATGATGGCTTGGTTCTTCGCTGGTGTACCGACGAGGCGCTCACCGTCTTTGATCGCGACGACACTTGGAGTGGTGCGATTACCCTCGGCGTTTTCTAGGACTTCGGGGCTACCGCCGCGCATGACAGCCATACAGCTATTGGTCGTACCGAGATCGATACCTAATATGTAACTCATAATCAGAAAAGTTAAGATTTAAATTCCTGCCAAAGCTGGCAGGTGTCTATTATACAGGATTCTCCGTGGATTTCAAGTCTCTCTTTTGAATTTCTGCGATGGTTATATTGTAGTAGTTATTTTTTGACATTCAGTATTAGGGCATAATAAGATCTCCTCGTTTTTATTTTTGTAACTTTTTATCCATGACTAGTTTCGCCAAAATATCTACTCTCGCACTGGTCCTAGTGTCGCTAGTGCTGACTGGCTGCGGCAGGATCAGTGTCTCTACAGATCAGACTACTTATGTGCCACGGGCGGATATCACGATCAAGATTTCTATTTCCAAAAAACAAATTGGCGATCAGACTTGGGTTGGTGTCGTGCCAGCGAGCACGTCGCACGAGGGTGGAGTAGATCCTGATGATATCGGTCTGAGCTACTGGCAAGTCAAGAATATCCAAGGAGGTAAAGCAGTACTGACAGCACCGCTAGCTGTCGGGTCGTACGATGTCAGGATTTACAGCTCCGAGGATATCAGTACTGGTACAGAGCTAGCGACGACAGGCTTCGTCGTCACAGAGTCTGGTGAGCCAGATGTCCAGACAGGAGATTTGCCTTAGGTGGTAGATCTTTGCTACAATGCACTCACGTTATTACCCTTGGCTTAGGCTTGGGGTTTTTCCCCTACTATACACACCCACTATGCTTAATTCTCAAAACTTCGTCGCGGCGATCAACCAACTCTGCGATGAAAAAAAGATCAACAAATCCAAGGTGCTAGATGCGATCAAAGAGGCGCTCAAAGCAGCGTATCGCAAAGATTTCGGTACACGTGACCAAAACATCGAAATCATCTTAAATCCTGACTCAGGACAGGCGACTGTGCTGCTGGTCAAGACGATCGTCAAAGAGATCGAAAACCGCGAAGCCGAGCTAACGCTTGCAGAGGGTCGTAAGATCAAAAAAGACATCAAAGAGGGCGACAAGATCAAAATCGACGTTACGCCGATCGACTACGGACGCATCGCTAGCCAGAGTGCCAAACAAGTCATAATCCAAAAAATCCAAGAAGCTGAACGTGAGGCAGTCTACGAAGAGTACAAAGACCGTGAAGATGAGCTACTAAACGCGCTCGTCCACCGCGTCGAGGGTCGCTTCGTCTATCTGGAGCTAGATCGTACGACGGTCGTACTTGAGCCGCGCGATCAGATCCCTCGTGAGCGCTATCAGCAGGGTCAGCGAGTCAAAGTCTACCTCGAAAAAGTCGAACTCACTCCCAAAGGACCCAAGCTCCACATCAGTCGTACCCATCCGCGCTTGATTTTCCGACTCATGGAGCTAGAGATCCCCGAAGTCCGTAACGAAACTGTCATCGTCAAGGCTGTCGCACGTGATCCAGGTGTACGTTGCAAGCTAGTCGTCGACAGTACAGACGAGAGCGTCGATCCTGTCGGTGCTTGTGTCGGTCAAAAAGGCGCACGAATCCAAAATATCACCGATGAGATCGGTGGTGAGCGGATCGACGTGATTCAGTACACCGATGATTTCGATGCCCTGCTCAAGGAAACACTCAGCCCAGCACGGATTGATAAACTCATCAAACATACAGACGAAAAGCGTGTCGAGGTCTACGTCGCAGAAGACCAACGTGCACTCGCGATCGGCAAGAGCGGTCAAAACGTCCGCCTCGCCAGTGAAATCATGGGCTGGGAGGTCGACATCCTAAATACAGCAGATCTCGGTGCAACGGAAGATCCCGAAGGAGAGTCGTCCGCAGAGGCTACATCAGAAGAAAAACCAGTAGAAGTAGAGCTTGGAGCAAAGGCAAAAGCAAAGCCTGACGATTCAAAGTCTGTCAAAGCAGAACCCGAGACCAAGGAAGAACCCACCGCAGAGGAAGCCAAAACTGAAGAGCAAACAGCAAAGCCTGTCGAAGAGCAAAAGGACAAGTCTAAAGAGTCTTAAACTATGCCAAAACGCTACGGTATCCTCGCATATCCAGCAGGGCACTCGCTCTCGCCCGTCATGCACACGACAGCTTTCAAAGAGCTGGGTATCGATGCGACGTACGAGAAGTTTGAAAAAAGCCCAGAGGAATTAAAAGAGTTTATTCAACTGGTACGCGACGAGCATATCGACGGACTCTCGGTCAGTATTCCGCACAAGGTCGAGATCATGCCACTACTAGACGAGCTAGACGAGAGCGCGCAGCGGATCGGCGCGGTCAATACAGTTTACTGGCGAGCTGGTCAGCTGGTCGGTACCAATACTGACTGGCGTGGTGCAGTGGACACACTAGAGACTGCGATAGATTTGAAAGCCCAAAAGGTAGTACTGCTTGGTGGTGGTGGTGCAGCACGGGCAATCGTCTATGGCCTCCAGCAGCGCGGTGCAAATGTGACAGTATTTACGCGTGAAGCGTGGGAATATGAAGGGATTCAGAAAGATTTTGGTGTACAGTGCGACCTTGTCACGAATCTCGCGCAGTATCAGCCGGATCTACTGATCAACGCGACGCCACTAGGTATGGCAGGGGAGCTAGCGGGTCAGTCTTTTGTGCCTGTCGAGTATTTCGAGACTCATCGGCCACTCGTCTTTGACATCGTTTACAATCCCGCCGAGACAAAGCTCCTAGCAGATGCCAAAGCAGCTGGCTGTGAGACGCTCGCAGGACTCGGTATGCTCGTCCGACAGGGGGCTGCGCAGTTCAAAATCTGGACAGAGCGAGACGCACCAGTCGAGACTATGCATACAGCCGCTACCAAAGCCTTGCAAGAATAACGTTTTCCGCTAAACTCCTTCGGCGGGGTGGAGCAGTGGTAGCTCGTCGGGCTCATAACCCGAAGGTCGCTGGTTCAATTCCAGCCCCCGCAACCAAATTTGCATTTCTCACTTTTCCTAGGTATAATCTCCCCACTTATTTCCAGCCCCTTTTTCAAGGTAAAAAACTATGTCTCTCCGAACTTATTTGCGTGAAGCAGTTACCGAATTGCACAAGGTCGCTTGGCCGACTCGTGCTCAGGCAGTACGTATCTCGGCGATTGTCCTTGGTGTTACATTTTTCTTTGCGTTCACTTTTGGACTCTTTGACAAGGCGCTTTCAGCTGGCTATCTCTACCTATTAAACCTCGCGCAAGCATTCTAATATGGCCAAACAAGCCCAAAACACCGGACGCAACTGGTATGTACTCCATACGTACTCGGGCTACGAGGATGCGGTCAAGGAGGCACTTGAGCAGCGGATTGAGACTTGTAATATGCAGGATTACATCTTCCGTGTAGAAGTCCCCAAAGTTGATGAGATCACACTACGCCGTGGTCAAAAAGTGACCGAAAAGAAACGCTTGTTTCCAGGTTATGTACTGTGCGAGATGATCGTGACAGATGAGAGCTGGTATGTCGCACGCAATACTCCCAATGTCACAGGTTTCGTTGGCTCAGGCAATATCCCAGTGCCAGTCACACCTGATGAGTACGGTATCATCGAGCGACACGTGGGGGCTGGTGATACGAAGTTCAAGATTGAGTTCACTGTCAGCGATGTAGTTCAGATCATCGACGGACCATTCGCTGGCTACGATGGCAAGATCAACGAAGTCGATCGCGACAAAGGCAAGGTCAAGGTCAACGTCAGTATCTTTGGTCGCGAGACTCCTGTCGAGCTGGATTTCGTTCAAGTCAAAAAGAAGTAATGTCCAAATCTCACGTTGCCATCTTGCTCATCATTGGTTCGCTTCTACTCGTTGCGCTCGAGTATCTCTGGCGACATCAGGAGCTAATCCAAAATTTATTCTAAATAACACACCCTCATGGCCAAGACTGTCAAAACTCAGATCAAGCTCCAAATCCCTGCCGGTAAGGCGAATCCTGCGCCACCAGTCGGTAGCGCACTCGGTCAGCACGGTGTTGCGATTCAGGATTTTTGTACCGCTTTCAACAACAAAACGAAAGATCAGATGGGCGATATTATTCCAGTCGTGATCACAGTCTACGAGGATCGTTCTTTTGACTTCATCACGAAGACTCCACCAGCGAGTGAGCTGATCAAAAAAGAACTCAAGCTCAAAAAAGGGAGTGGCATGCCCAACAAGGAGAAAATCGGCACGATCACCCAAAAGCAGCTCCAGAATGTTGCAGAGAAAAAAATGCCTGATCTGACTGCCAACGATATCGAAGCGGCTAAAAAAATCATCGCAGGGACAGCGAAAAGCATGGGACTCAAGATCGAAGGCGAGTAGTCTTAGGTTTTAGTATTTTTATTTCCGAGGGAGTCTGCCGCAGGTGGACGCTCGCACCTCTAACCCCCACACATCATGCCCACATCGAAAAAGGCTGCTGACAAAGCTGCCAAAAAAACTGTAAAAGAGGAAGAGACTCTTCGTTCCACTCAGAATGACAAGGAACTATCGGATGACGAGCTTTTGAAACAAAAGAAAGAAGAGGCCAAAGCCAAAAAAGAGGAGGCCAAGGCTGAGAAGAAAGTCAAAAAGGCGGCTAAGAAAGCCACACCACAAAAAGCTCAGATCAAAAAGATCCAAAAACGTAATCCACTCAAAATTCATGGTAAGAAATACCGGGCAGCGGCAGAAAAGCTCGATAAACTCAAGACCTACGAGCTCGCCGAGGCGGTGAAGCTGACCAAGGCGTCCGCAACTACCAAATTTGACAGCTCGATGGAGGTCCATGCCAGACTTGGGATCGACCCCAAGAAGTCCGATCAGATCGTCCGTAGTACGGTCGCTCTGCCCCACGGTACAGGCAAAAAGCTCCGAATCATTGCTTTCACTGGTGAGGACAAAGCCGCCGCAGCGAAAAAAGCTGGTGCAGTCGAGGCTGGCGAGAAGACACTTGTAGAAAAGATCGCCAAAGGTTGGCTCGATTTCGACGTCGCTGTCGCCACACCCGATATGATGAAGCAGCTGGGTAAGATCGCCAAAACACTTGGACAGAAGGGTCTCATGCCCAACCCCAAAGCAGGGACTGTGACGGACGACATCGCCCAAGCGATCGAAGAGATCAACAAAGGCAAAGTTGAGTTTCGTAACGATTCTTTTGGTTTGCTGCACAACATCTTTGGTAAAGTCTCCTTCGACGAAGCCAAACTACTTGAAAATCTCAAGGTGTATCTCGCTGCGGTAAGTGAGGTGAAACCCAAAGGTATCAAGGGCGTTTATATTCGTTCACTTGTACTCACGACGAGTATGGGTCCGAGCGTACGTGTCGATCTGAAGTCAATTAACAATTAATTGCTTCATTGAGTGAAATGAAAGTCCGTATCAAACGTATCGACAAGGAGCTGCCGCTGCCAGTCTACGAGACTGCGGGGGCGGTCGGCTTCGACCTCCTCGCGCGGAAGGATACGACCATTCAACCCAAAGAGATCGTCCTGATCCCTGCCAATGTGATCGTGGAGACACCGGCTGGCTACGCTTTCATCGTCGTCTCGCGTTCTAGCACTCCACGCAAAAAAGGTCTGACCAAGCCCCACGGTATCGGTATCATCGACCAAGACTACTGTGGGCCCGAGGACGAAGTAAAAATCCAAGTCCGCAATTTCACCGACCAAGCAGTCACAGTAAAGCGCGGTGAAAAAATCTCCCAAGGACTCTTCATACCAGTCGAACGCGCAGAATTCGTCGAAGTAGACGAAATAGATCGCAAAACTAGAGGTGGGTTTGGCTCGACCGATAGCTAAAATGTCATGCTGGAACTGAATCAAGTTCAGCACATGGTTCAGGATGACGGAGAGACTAAGCGTCCTCTTTCTTGCGTTCGGATTTTCTGGTTGGTAGCTTTGGCTCGGCGAAAAGACCTTTGAAATCACCACCAAAATCGTCCAAAGTAGTCTTCATGCCGATCACATCGTTGGGTGAGACTTTGGTCGTGGCGACCTTACGGATTTGTTTCTCGCGCGCGGCGATCTTTTGCTTGTGCTCGCGTACGCTCATAGTCACTAGTATCGAAGTATTGCAACGGAGGCACTGCGCGGCAAAGACTCCCTTCGTGCCGACGATATCCACGACGTCGAGTGCGTGCTCGGCGAAAAGCTCGCCACACTTCGGACAGTGGAGCTGCTCTTGGACATTCTTGACGATCTCGCGGAGGTGATTGAGCTTCATATCAGTTAGAAGATAGCACTTGGGTTAGACTTTGTAAAATAAAAAGGAGGTTATATTAGCTTATTTTTTTTAGCTTGTCAATGGCTAGCTGTAGCCGTTTGATAGTTTCGTTACGACCGAGGACAACCGCGACTTCGAAAGTGCCAGGGCTATATTTTTCACCTGTCAGAGCGACGCGCAGTGGCCAGAGTATTTGTCCGTTCTTGAGTTCGAGCTTCTTCACGAGTGCGAGCAGGTCGGTCTGGAGGCGCTCCTCTGTCCAGTCCTGCTCGGAGATTTTTTCCAGTACGGGTAGGCTCTCGGTGAGGGCGCGCTGGGCTAGTGCGAGGTCGACTTTCATCTTGGCATGGGGGTAGAGCGCGGAGTCGACCTCGGGTGTGTGGAAGAATAATTGCAACTGGGCAGGTGCTTCGGCGAGGTATTTGAGGCGTTCTTGGATCAGGGCGACGGCTTGCTCTAGCTTCT
>CAYVMX010000001.1:14263-21488 GCA_964452725.1 uncultured Candidatus Peribacteria bacterium
ATCTTCTCACTTAGCTCTTTGGGGCTGAGCTGGCGGAGGTAGTGTTGGTTTACGAAGTTCAGTCGCTCCAGATCGAAGATCGCGCCGGACTTTTGGACGCGGCTGAGGTCGAACTCCTGCTCTAGCTCTGTGAGCGTGAAAAACTCGCGCTCATCGCGTGGGTGCCAGCCCAGCAGCGCGAGGTAGTTCACCACTGCCTCGGGGAGGTAGCCCTCACGCCGGAAACGCTCGATCGTGGCGGGTTCGCCGCTCTCATCACGCTTGCTCATCTTGGACTTGTCGTGGTTTAGCAGGAGCGGCAGATGGGCGAATTCAGGGATCTTTGCTCCTAGAGCCTCGAAGAGCAGGATGTGCTTGATCGTGTTGGAGATGTGGTCCTCGCCGCGGATCACGTGGGTGATGCCCATCTCAGTGTCGTCTACGACGACGGTGAAGTGGTAGAGGTACTGCCCGTCTGCCTTGCGGATCACGAAGTCGGCGAGATGACTGCCGTGCTCTTTCACCTCGCCACGGATCAGATCGACGAAGCTGATCTCGCGTTCGGGTATGCGAAAACGCCAGACTGGCTGACGACCCTCTCTGGTGAGCTTTTCGCGCTCGGACTCGGCTATCTCGCGGCACTTGCCAGAGTATTTGGGTGGGAGTTTCTGCGCCTTCTGCTCCGCGCGCTCCGCTGTGAGCTCATCAGGCGTACAGTAGCAGGGGTAGATCGCGCCTGACTCCTTCAAGCGCTCGAAGTACTGCTTGTAGATCTCCGTGCGCTCACTCTGTCGGTAGGGCCCCTCATCGAAAGTCAGCCCGAGCCACTGGAGACCGTCGAGGATCTCCTGCTCGTAGCGAGGATCGCTGCGCTCGCGGTCGGTATCCTCACTGCGAAATACTATTTTGCCACCGTTTTTCCGAGCAAAGAGGTAGTTGAACAGTAGCGCACGCGCTGTGCCGATGTGCATAGCACCTGTGGGCGAGGGCGGGAAGCGAACACGGATAGACATACAGCAAACAGTATACAGCAGACAGTGGAGTAGCTCACGGCAGACAGTTTCCCTTTCGCTGTCCGCTGTCAAAACCTTGTATTTCAGAGGCTTTTGTGATAAAATACCCTGATGAACCAAAAACTAAAACTCCAGCGAAAAATCGTAGCAAAACTGCTGGCAGTCGTGCTGCTCGCGGTGTTTATCGTCGCGCAGCCAGCCATGGTGCAGGCAGTAGATCAGGCAAGTGTAGACGCTGCTTTGCAAGCGTGGAGTCTCAAAAAAGCAGATTGTCAGCGTCTTAAAAATGAGTTGAAAGATTGTGAAGATAGAATTGGTGAGGGTAACTGTATTCCAAGGCAGACTCGTGCCACTGCTTGTGAAGCCAACGTACATAATCTTTTTAATACGTATAACAGGGAGCGAGATGCTTTCAATTCATCACAGGATAAAAAACTGACGGAGGTTTGCGGGTTTGGAGGTCCTGATGTCACTGTCGATCTCCAGTCTGGCTTCATGAAGGGTCCGACAGGTGCTGGTACTCAAAATAAAATTCAACAATTGGACGGCAACTGTTTTATTTATCGCGGTGAAGCTGGTAAAGGTAAGTGGTATCAGATCGTCGCTGGATCGCACGGTGGTGACATCCTAAAGACTTATGCTAGCTATCTCTACAAGTTCCTCGCAGGTATAGTCGGACTACTCTCCGTGCTCATGCTGATCATCGGTGGGATCCAGATCATGACCGCGGGAGCCAACCAAGAAGGTGTCCAGAGTGGCAAGGACCGCGTGCTTGGAGCGCTGGCTGGACTCATGCTGCTCTTCCTCTCTGGTCTGATCCTCTACACTGTCAACCCTAGCTTTTTTGTCGCCAACTAATGTTTAAAAAACTGCTCATCACGTTGCTACTGCTCGCTACATTGGCGACACTACCTGTGCTAGCGCAGGTAGCACCGCCAGCACCAACACCGCCAGCACCAACACCAGCAGCAGTAGCACCGCCAGCTCTCATCGGTGGCGCAGTGCTGCCAGGAGTCGGTACAACGATCGCTACTGGAGATGCCGCTGGCAAGTTTACTTTCTTGCGCGACACTTTCATCACACAGCTCACCAAAAAAGTACTGGAATTCATAGCGGCGCTAGCGGTTACTTTCCTCGTCGTCGGAGCGTATCAGTACTTGACTGCCGTGGGCAACGATGAGCAGATCAAGCAAGCTCACAAGACGATCATGTGGTCACTCGTCGGTCTGGCGCTGGCGCTGCTGGCGTTTGCGATCGTCCAGGTTGTCATTAGTATCAATTTTGGTGCTCCTCCTCCTGCTACTACTCCATAAGTTATGTCTTTCCCTAGATTTCCAGTTCGTTTGCTACTAGTGGTAGCGCTACTGCTCGTAGGTCTGCTACCTGTGCTAGCAGCAGCTACCGATGTGATACCTGTCCCCGTAGCTGGTACCGAGGTCGCTAAGCTGCCTCAGGGTGATATCTTGGACGTAACAATCCCGACTGTGACCAAGCTCATGGTCTATGCACTAGGGATTACCTCGTTTATTATCTTCTCCGTCGCGGGTGTCATGTATGTCACTGCGTTTGGTAATCAAGAGCAGACCAAGAAAGCGACTCAGATAATCATCTGGGGCATCGTGGGGCTTGGCTTCGCAGCAGCAGCTTATGCACTGGTCAAAGGAGTACTCGGTTTTCAGTTTTAATTTATAATTTAGATTCCGGATCGCGCTTCGCTTGTCCGGAATGACGAAACACAAATGCTCTGGCAAAGAATCCTCAGCTCGGCTCTCATCACGCTCACTATGCTCGGTGGCGGAGTGAGTCTGGTACAGGCACAAGCATCTGCTACACCAACACCAACACCAACACCAGCAGCTCAGCCAACAGCACCAGCACCAAAGGGTGTGACATTGCCCACTATCAACTGTCCTGCGGGCGTACCTGGCTGTAGCACTGCTGCGACGACCAGTCTGACGACCGATGGCGCTGCATCGTCGACTACTCAGGTGATCCTTACGATCCTCGACGGTGTGCTCAAGTTCGCGGCGCTCATCGCCGTACTTATGCTTATCATTGCGGGTGGTCGACTCGTCGTCGCTCGCGGCAATCAAGAGGATATTCAAGCTGCCCACAAGCAAATCGTTTGGACACTGGCAGGCCTATTCGTAATCATAGCTTCACTGCTCATCGTAGATAATGTCGTCAAGCTAGTGTTTGACGCGACAGTGTCTCAATAATTCCATTGATGATTGAACCATTGAATGGTTTACATCATACCTGGCATACCACCCATGCCTGGCATACCACCACCCGCTGGAGCGGTTTCTTTTGGTTCAGGTTTGTCGGCGATGGCACACTCCGTCGTGAGGAAGATCCCCGCGATACTGGCGGCATTTTCCAGTGCGCTACGTGTCACTTTCGCTGGGTCGATGATACCAGCGGCGATCAGGTCTACGAATTCTCCCGTCGCGGCGTTGAAGCCGTGGGATTTGGATTTGTTGGTCAGGATAGTCTCGACGACGACACCGCCCTCGCGTCCAGCGTTGTCGGCGATCTGACGAGTCGGTCCTTCTAGTGCGCGGAGGACGATCTCGATACCGACTTTTTCGTCCTTGTCTAGGGTCGCCTCGCTGAGCTTCTTTAGTGCTTGGCTGGCGCGCAGGAGGGCGACTCCGCCACCTGCTACGATGCCTTCTTCTACAGCGGCCTTGGTCGCCTCGACGGCGTCCTCGACACGGTGTTGGCGTTCTTTTTGCTCGACTTCCGTCGCAGCACCGACGCGGATCACGCCGACACCACCGGTGAGTTTCGCTAGTCTTTCGATGAGCTTTTCCTTGTCAAAGTCGCTGGTAGCAGCGTCTAGTTCGGTTTTGATCTCGTTGATTCGGGCAGTGATGGCGCTCTTGTCGCCTTTGCCATCGACGACGGTCGTGTTTTCTTTGTCGGCGACGATTTTGCCAGCGCGTCCGAGGTCTGCTAGTTCGACATTCTCCAGCTTCAGCCCGACTTCCTCGCTGATGACCTTGCCACCGGTCAGCGCGGCGATATCGCTGAGCATAGCTTTGCGACGATCACCGAAGCCAGGGGCTTTGACCGCTAGCGCGCTGAATGCTCCGCGGAGTTTATTGACTACGAGTGTGGCGAGGGCTTCGCCGTCGATGTCCTCGGCGATGATTACTAGCTCTTTTTTCCCTGCGGCAGCGAGTTTCTCCAGTAGGGGGAGGATTTCTTGGATACTGCTGATTTTCTTGTCTGTGATGAGGATCTGGGCGTCGTTGAATTCAGCTTTCAGACCTTTGGTGTCGGTGATCATGTAAGGGCTGACATAGCCGTTGTCAAACTGCATGCCCTCGACGACATCGACTTCCAGACCGAGTGTCTGACCGGCTTCCACTGTGACGACGCCATTCTCACCGACTTTTGCCAGCACATCGGCGATGACTTGTCCGACTTCTTCGGATTGAGCACTGATCGTGGCGACTTGCTGCTGCTGCTCTTTGGTCTTCACTGGCTCGGCGAGTTTTTTTAGCTCGGCGACGACAGCACCCGAGGCCTTGTTGATCCCGTGTTTCAGGTTGATCGCATTTGCACCGTCGGTGAGGTATTTCAGTCCTTCGCTGATGATCGCGTGCGCGAGGACGGTCGCAGTCGTCGTACCGTCGCCGGCAGCGTCGTTGGTCTTGCTGGCGACCTCTTTGACCATTTCAGCGCCCATGTTTTCGTATTTGTCTTCCAGTTCGATTTCCTTGGCGATGGTCACACCGTCATTGGTGATCGTCGGTGAGCCGTAAGATTTTTCAAGGATTACATTGCGACCCTTGGGTCCCATAGTGATCCGTACAGCGTCGGCGAGCTTCGTCACACCGGCGAAGAGCTTCTTGCGAGCGTCTTCGGAAAAGAGGATTGTTTTTGGCATTTTTAGATAGAATTAAGGATAAGATTATTTAGTCTGTTATGCCGGACTTGATCCGGCATCTCGGAGATCCTGAATCAAGTTCAGGATGACAATTTAGGTTAGGCTTTGTAAAAAATTAGCCCAATACTGCGATCACATCACTCTCTTGAATAAACTGATATTCGTCTTGCCCGAGCTTAACTTCGGTCGGACCGTACTTCGAGTAGAGGACAGTGTCGCCTTTTTTTACACTCAGTGGTTCGCGTTTGCCATCACGACCCAGTTTGCCCGGACCGACGGCGACTACCTTTGCCTTTTGCGGCTTTTCTTTGTCTGCAGTGTCGGGGATGTAGAGACCACTGGCGGTTTGGGTTTCCTCTTTCTCCGGTTCGATGAGGATGTAGTCGTTGACAGGTTGGATTTTTGGATTGGCCATTTTGAAAATTAAATTAAATACTTAGCGGCGAGTATTTTATGAAAATGGCTCGACAAAGTCAATATTTGGATTGGTCTTTTTTCCGAATTTTCGGAGAAAAACTTCCTAAGATGCCTTTTTAAACGTTTTGTCTAGCTGCTGGCGAGTCTGCCAGAGCTGCTCCAATGCTTGGACTTGCTCTGCGGCTTCGTTGCGCTTGAGGGTTAGTGCTTTGACTTTGGTGAAGTTGACTGTTGTGGTGGTACGGGCTTGTACGAGGAGGTTATCAGTTTCGCGCAGGTGACCGCGAGCCTTTTGGTATAGTTTGCCGAATTCGTTTTGGCTGATGTGGCGGTACTGTTCTTTTAGCTTGGCAGTTTGTTGAAATAGTTTCTGATGCTTGCTGGCGAGCCTTTCCTGAGTATTTGTCGCAGCGACAGTCCGCTGTCCAGTCCAGATGAAGTGAGCAGGGTCATTGCTTGGGAGTGGCTGATGCCAGCCATTGGCCTCCATGATTGGTTTGAGCTGGGCGATATAGGTATGATCGGGATAAAGATCAATGGCGAGTCCTTTTTCGTGGAGGCTTTTGCCTGGCGTGGCAACTGGTCCTTTGAGTGTGGCTTTGAGTTTGGTCTGTAGCTCTCTGCTGCGCAGAGAAGAGGTCTTGATCGCTCCGATCATAAGCCCTTTTTTGCCTTTTACGACGATATTCGCATTTTGTGCGACGGCATGGATTGCTCGTAGTGAGGAGACTGTGGCGAGGTCGGCAGTGATTGGTCGCTGGTTTAGTGTGATCCTCGTCATGATTCCAGTTGGCTTTAGTTTTTCTGGTTTGACTGTGGTGTTCGCCGCTTCGATCGGCTTAGAGGTCGCCTTCACGATCGTGATATCTGGCTTAGTTTTGAGATTGGTAGTAGTAGGAGTTTGGTTTACAAGTTTGGTCGCTACTTTGGGTTTGTGGGGTTTGGTAGCTTTGACTGTGGTGTTCGCCGCTTCGATCGGCTTAGAGGTCGCCTTCACGATCGTGATATCTGGTTTGGTCTCTGGTTCGGTCGCTACTTTGGGTTTGTGATACTTGGTGGTTCGGACTTGCGTGTGGTCTGGCGTGAGGTGGTAGGCTGCGGCTAGCTCGGTGTTTGAGATTACGAGAGCGTAGCGTTTGTCGTACTTCAGATCTGTGCGTGGGTTTTTCACACGCTTGCCTGTACTCTCCTCTACGAGATACCGCCAGGTATCGGCACCGAGGAGCTGTACATAATGCTGCCAAGCAGCACGATCCTTTTTGTTGGATAGGTTTTTGGCATTTTCTACACAAAAATCTTGTGCACCCATGCCGCGGTGTGGTTTCGCCGCACTGGTACCATTGTGTCCAGTGAGTTGCTCTACTTGAGTCGTCTTTGTCTTGGGGGATTGTTTAGCTTTTGCGCTGGCTCGGTCTCGGGCGGCTTGCCATGCTTGAGGGCTGAGCTTCAGTTGGCCAGACAGTATGCGTGAGAGTGTGTGGGCAGTCCGTACATCTGGCATGACGGTATATTCCTCACCAGCGAGGAGGTTGCCTGTGTCTGCTGGGGTGTGACCTCGCTTGCTGACGAGGCGCTGGAGATCGACTTTTCCCCAGTCTGGTTCAAATTTTTTGATGAAGTCTCCCATTCGTATACCGATTGGGACTTTTTCCCAGTGTTGTCGGTCGATCAGCTTGTCGACAGGGTCGACTGTCTCGACTGACGTACTGGCACTTACATCTTCAATACTGGTGGGAGTTTTTTCCTCAGTGGTTGGAGCTTTTGTGATGGTGTAGCCAGTCTCGTCCTGCTGGAGACCACTCGGTAGTGGTGGTTTCGTCGCGGCTGTCTTTTGCTCTAGCTTTTGCTTGGACTTTTTTACATCGAGGGTGTTTTCTGTGGCGCAGCTGGAGAATATAGCAAGTGATAGTCCGATGGC
>CAYVMX010000001.1:21588-25269 GCA_964452725.1 uncultured Candidatus Peribacteria bacterium
TCGAGGGGGTTTTACGTTCCATAAATTCAAATAAAAGGTTCAGATTTTATCTGGTATTTTTATTTCTGTCAAGTGCATGGTAAGACTTGCTAGGTGCTAAGTTGGAGCGTGTTAAAATCCATTCAATCGTAATCTTCTAAAAATGCCTCTCACTACGACTACAGATCTCTTTACTCGGGCGCTCGCAGGTGGCTACGCCATCGGCGGGTTCAATGTCAATAATCTCGAAATAATCCAAGGTATCGTTCGAGCTGCCAGTGCGAAGAAGTCGCCTGTGATCCTCCAGGTCTCAGCTGGCGCGCGCAAGTACGCAGGGCAGACTTATCTCCGGCACTTGATCGCAGCAGCGGTGGAGGAGCACCCCGAGCTGCCACTCGCACTCCACCTCGATCACGGTGAAGACTTCGAGATCTGCAAAGCGTGTATCGACGGTGGCTTCACGAGTGTCATGATCGATGGCAGTAAGTATGAGTTTGCCAAAAATATCGAGCTAACCAAACAGGTCGTGGAATATGCGCACGCCAAAGGTGTGGTAGTCGAGGCGGAGCTCGGGCGGCTAGAGGGTATGGAGGACGATATCAAAGTGGAGAGCGGGCAGGGGAGCTACACTGATCCTGATCAAGCTGTTGAATTCGTAGGGCAGACGGGCTGCGATAGTCTCGCCGTCGCGATCGGCACGAGCCACGGCGCGCACAAGTTCGCTGGAGAGCCAAAGCTCGACTTCGAACGACTCCAGACCATTCATGCCAAACTACCAGAGACACCGCTCGTACTGCATGGAGCGAGTAGCGTGCTCCAAGACTTCGTCGAAGAGATCAATAAGTACGGTGGGGAAGTCAAAGGTAGTCGCGGTGTACCGGAGGAGATGATCACTGAGGCGACCAAGTACGGCGTCACCAAAGTCAATATCGATACCGATATTCGGCTCGGCTTCACCGCCGCGACTCGCCGCTACAACGTCGAAAACCCTGCCAACTTCGACCCGCGTAAGCCGCTCGCTGCTGCTCGTGAGGCGGTCCAGCAAATGGTCGAGCACAAGATCGAGATACTAGGCTCGGCTAATCAGATCTAAAGTAATGCCAACTAAAAAACTTCGTATCGCGATCAACGGTTACGGGCGAATCGGGCGCAATGTCCATCGTCAAGTTTTGAATACGCCAGATATAGAGATAGTTGCGACGAATTCGCGTAGTGATGTCGAGTCTCGTGCGCACTTGCTCCAGTACGACTCGCTCTATGGTACGCTGCCAAATCAGATTGAGGTTGCCGAGGATCATTTCATGGTTGATGGTAGTCGGGTTGAAAGTCTGATCGGTGAGCCGGGTGTTGATTTCCAGTGGAGCGACTATGCTGTCGATATCGTGATCGAGGCTACTGGTCGACTGACTACTTACTCTGATGCGGAGAAGCACCTCCAAGCAGGTAGCAAGAAGGTACTCGTGACCGCGCCGTGTAAGGATATTCGCGTTCCGACTTTCGTCATGGGGGTCAACGATCGCGAGTACAATTCAAATGACAAAATAGTCAGTAACGCCAGCTGCACGACGAACTGTCTCGCACCAGTACTCAAGGTCCTCCACGATAGCTTCGGCATCGAGGCAGGTCAGATGACTACTGTGCACTCTGTGACGAGCGACCAGCGAATCCATGACAATGACCACAAGGATCTACGCCGTGCACGCGCCTTTTTGCCTAGTATTATTCCGACCAAGACTGGTGTGTCGTCTGCGCTGGCGCGTGTGCTGCCCGAGGTCGCGCGCAAGATCAAAGGTATCGCGCTACGGGTACCGACACTCACAGTTAGCTGTGTCGATCTTGCGGCAGAGCTGCATCGTGAGGTGACAGTTGAGGAGGTCAATGCGGCGTTTCGCAAGGCTGCGGCAGGCGAGCTAAAGGGGATCCTCGCGGTCAACGAAAAGCCACTGGTCTCAATCGACTTCAAGGGCGACTCACACTCCAGTATTTTTGACGCAACGGTGACCAAAGTCGCGGCAAATGGTAGGCTCGTCAAAGCGCTGAGCTGGTACGACAATGAGTGGGGCTATAGTGCGCGTGTGGTAGATCTCATTCATTTGATAGCAAAATAAAATCATGCTGACTTACCATTCTATCGATGAAAAGCTACGATTGAGATTCAAACAGGAACACATAGTACTCTGTGAGCGTTTGAAAAAAGTCGTCAAAGAGCATCCAGATGACGAACATCTGCCACGGTTAGTACGTTTCTTCGTCAAGACTAAAGCAGCTCTACAAAAGCACCGCTACCGAGTGGCTGAGTGGAAGAATCGCCTCGAAAAAATCAGCCTGCTCTATGCCAAGCTACCCGAAGTCAAAAAAATCATCGCCAGTCTCATGCGACTCCTGAGCGATATCCTGACTGCGACGAAGCGGCAGAATTAGTTAACCCCCTGCTCGCTCCGCTCGCTTCCCCCTTGAAAAGGGAGATTGAGGGAGTTCAAAAACCTACTTCACCACGATATTCACCAGCTTCCCTGGGACGAAGATCTCTTTGACGATCTCTTTGCCCTTGAGCCAGCTTTGGATTTTTGCCGACTCTTTGGCTATCTTCAGAGCGTCGTCTTTGGCGATGTCGGTGGCGACCTCCAGCTGATCGCGGACTTTGCCATTGATCTGTACGACGAGCGTGATCGTATCCTCGGTGATCAGCTCGGGGTTGTAGGTAGGCCAGCTCTCCAGCTGGATCGACTCGGTGTGTCCGAGCTGCTCCCACAGCTCCTCGGCGAGGTGTGGGGCGAAGGGTGAGAGGATCTTGAGGAATTTCTCCATGCCTGGCTGGGGCAGAGCGTCCTGTCCACCAGCGAAGTTTACGAAGATCATCATCTGACTCAGCGCAGTATTGAAATCAAAGCTATCGATGTCTCCTGTTACCTTTTTGATTGTTTGATTGAGTGCTCGTTTGAAATCTGGTGTGGCAGAGGCGGCACAGCCTTCGGCTGGCTTTGGTTCGATGGTCTTGTCTGTGTAGAGTCGCCAGACTTTGTCGAGGAATCTTCGCACGCCCACCACACCCTGTGTCTGCCACGGACAGCTCGCCTCGAACGGTCCCATAAACATCTCATAGCAGCGCAGCGTGTCCGCGCCGTGTTTTTTTACAATCTCGTCGGGGTTGATCACATTGCCACGTGACTTACTCATCTTTTGACCGTCTTCGCCGAGGATCATGCCTTGGTGACGGAGCTTTACAAATGGCTCGTCGAAGTCGATCAGACCGCTATGGTGTGCGACTTTGGCAAAGAAGCGCGCGTAGAGCAGATGCATGACTGTGTGCTCCGCGCCACCGACGTAGAGGTCGACTGGGCACCACCGCTTCAGACTCGCTTTGCTGGCGAATTCGGTAGAGCTCTGCGGATCGGCATAGCGGAAGAAGTACCACGATGAGCAGACGAAAGTATCCATCGTGTCGCTCTCACGACGAGCTTTCGCGTTGCCACACTTGGGGCACTTCACCGCGTGAAACTCTGCGCTCGCGGTCAGTGGACTCTCACCCGTCGGGCGAAAGTCGACATCAGTCGGGAGTGTGACGGGTAGCTCACTCTCGGGTACGGGCACTTCGCCACAGTCGGGGCAGTGAATGATCGGAATCGGTGCGCCCCAGTAGCGCTGACGGCTCACCAGCCAGTCGCGGAGCTTGTAAGTGGTCTTGGTGCGACCAGTACCGTC
>CAYVMX010000001.1:25369-39763 GCA_964452725.1 uncultured Candidatus Peribacteria bacterium
GGGACTGCCATGATCGCACCTGTGCCGTAGCCAGCGAGTACATAGTCGGCGATATAGACCGGCACTGGCTCGCCATTGATGGGGTTCGTCGCGGTGATGCCTGCGAGCTTCACGCCAGTTTTTTCTTTTTGCTCTTGGCGTTCTAGCTCGGTCTTTTTGCCTGCTGCTACGGTATACGCCTCCACTTCTTCCCAGTTTTCGATTTTGGCTCTCCAGCTCTTGACTAGCGCGTGCTCGGGTGCGAGTACGAGGAAAGTGCAGCCATAGAGCGTGTCGGGGCGCGTGGTAAAGACGGTGATTTTCAAATTGTCATCCTGAGGAGCTTGCGACGAAGGATCTCGAGATTCTTCGCTCCGCTCAGAATGACAAATGGTAAAGTCCACTTCCGTACCTTCAGATTTGCCGATCCAGTTCTTTTGGTTGGCTTTTGTGCTTTCTGGCCAGTCGATCGCGTCCAGTCCTGAGATCAGACCTTTGGTTTTGTCATTATCTTCGATGAAGTCTGTAATACGAAAAAACCACTGATTCATCTGCTTTTGCTGGACTTCGTGTTGGCAGCGGTCACATTTGCCGTCGACTACCTGCTCATTCGCCAGTACAGTCTTACAGTCGTCACACCAGTTCACCGCGGCTTCTTTGCGATAGGCGAGTCCTTGCTTGTAGAGGTGGAGGAACCACCACTGTGTCCAGCGGTAGTAGTCGGCGTCGCAGGTGGTGATCTCGCGCGTCCAGTCGTAGCTAAAGCCGAGACTTTTGATCTGACGGGTGAAGTTGGCGATGTTTGCGTGGGTGGACTGGTCGGGGTGGACGCCTGTCTGGATCGCGTAGTTCTCCGCGGGCAGACCGAAGGAATCCCAGCCCATGGGGTGGAGGACCTGCTTGCCGTCCATGCGCGCCTTGCGACTGACGATGTCGGTCGCGGTGTAGCCCTCGGGGTGTCCGACGTGGAGACCTGCACCACTGGGATAAGGAAACATATCCAGCACGTAGTATTTTTCTTTTTTGGAATCCTCCTTTGCTTCAAAGAGTTTTTCCTCAGCCCAGTGTTTTTGCCACTTGGGTTCGATCTTTTGGTGCTCGTACTTCATAAAAGCGCTAGAATAATGATGTTAATCTACCACAGCTTGCCAGAAATCAGAACCCTCGGTATCGTCCTCAAACACTCCAACTATGCGGAGGCCGATCGGATTCTCCGTGTTTTCACTGCGGATTTTGGTTTGATCTCGGCTATTGCTCGGGGCGTGCGCCAGCTAAAGAGCCGTAAAGCAGCTTCGCTTGAGTCTTTTCGTGTCTCGGAGCTGCGACTCTACCGCCGTACGGGTGAGCTTTTTCTCATTACGGGTTCGAGTCTGCGACAGGATTTCGAAGTAGCTGAACTACCAAGGCTCGCAGCGGCGTACTCCATGGCGGAGTGGCTGCTCACGCTACTACCAGCAGAGAAGCCTGTACCAGAGGTATACGCGCTGCTGACCGAGACGCTGAAGGACCTTGCCAGTAGCCCCAAGTACACTTTGATTCAGCTCGCCTTTCAGACACAGTTGCTCGACCTGCTCGGCTATCTGCCTGAGTATACTGCCGATACTCCCGAGGAGAAGCTCCTGCGCTTCCTGCGTGCTGCCGAGCTATCGACGATCCTGCGGCTCGCGCAGGACGCAGCAGTATTCGCCAGAGCTGCGGTGCTACTCGAAAAAATCTATAGCAGTCTCCACGAAAAGCCGAGTAAAGTGGCGCAGGCTACGCGGGAGTGGTAGTAGCAACCCCGATCTTGTATCGCGCTAGTATTTTTTGGGCAATTTGTCTAAGCTCTTGAAATTCAGCTTCGACGCTACTCTCGTCCAGAGATCTACATAATGCTATTGAACCCAAGTATTCTCCTATCATCCTCATAATTTTACCGACTTGGTCTTTTTTCTCAGGGTTGGCATACTCTACGGCACTTTTATATTTCCTAAGTATTGCTTGAAGATTTTCCTTGGTGAGTTCTTTAGTTGACAATAAGATCGCCAAAAGACCTCGAAATTCACCAGCGATAAATATTTCTTCCGTTTTTGCGGGATATTCTACATTGCGCTCCATGATTCTTTTGAAATCTTAGACAATTTTGGGCTAGAAAGAAAGTAGCGCCAAATGCTATAATCGCACTTGTCAAATATTTAATATTAAGCTGAATTTTATGATCTACACCCACGCTCTCGATCCTGTCGCGCTGGATCTCGGATTTATCCAGATCTACTGGTATGGTGTCATGTATGCCCTCGGCTTCCTCGCGGGTTATGCCTTCCTCACTTATGCCGCGCGAACCAAGCGCACTGATCTGACAGTCGCACAGATCGATCTACTAGTTTTCGCTGTGGCGACTGGTGTGATCGTCGGTGGTCGGCTGGGGTACTTCCTCTTTTACCAGTTCGATACACTTTTCACCGATCCACTCAAATTACTGACTATTTGGAAAGGTGGTATGAGCTTTCACGGGGGACTACTCGGTGTGATCGTGGCACTTTATTTTACGGCTCGACATTTCCAAAAGTCATTCTTGCATTTGTCTGATTTGATTTTGATTCCGACTGCTTTTGGGTTGTTTCTTGGACGGATCGGCAACTGGATCAACGGTGAGCTCTGGGGTCGTCCGACAGGTGCTGACTGGGGTGTGATCTTTCCACGTTCAGGCGATACTGTACTGCGTCATCCGAGTCAGCTCTACGAGTCTGCCAAAAATCTTTCAATCTTTGGTATTTTGTTGGCGCTTTGGTATCACGTAAACCAAAAGCACGGTGTGATTACTTTTATTTTCCTCACGCTCTACGGTGCTGGTCGTATCCTCGTGGAAGGTCTGTGGCGACAGCCACTCGATGGTTATATCCTCGGGTTGACGACGGGTCAGTTTTGGAGTGTACCGGTGTTGTTATTGGGGCTGGGTGGTCTGGCGTGGTTGGGCATGAGTCGATCAGCGACAGTAGACTAGTGTCCAAGATGCTCTCTGTCTGTCTACTACCTTATGCGTTCTACGCGATTTACTCCTTCGACTCGCTCTAGCTTGTCTAGTAGTTGATCTAGCTGCCTCAGCTCGGTGACTTCGACAGTTAGCTCGTGGAGGATTTCGTGTTTATCGCTTGTGCGTAGGTTGATATCGGCGATGTTGATCTCTTGTTTGGCGATTGCTGCTGTGATGTCGCGTAAAAACCCAATACGGTTGTGACCACCGACGATTATTTTTACTAGTCGATTTGTGGCTGTTGTGTCTCCCCAAGCTGCTGGTAGGCGGCGTTTGGGGTTGGCGCGTGCGAGATTTTTACAATCGGTCTTGTGTATGATTGCACCTTTGCGGGCGATGACTAGCGCTGCGATTGAGTCGCCAGTTTTTGGTTTACAGCATTTCGCTAGTTGGTAGGGTAGTCCTGGTTCTTCGGCGATCGTGACATCGCCAGTTTTTGGTTCGCGGATCAGTGTGGCTGCTGGTTTTTGGCGAGGAGAGGTAGGTGTAGCGATCTCCTCTAGTGCGAAAAGATCGCGGACAACGGTGGCGACGGCGATACTCCCATTGCCGATGCGTTCGATGAGCTGCTCGCGTTCACGTTTGCCGAGGTCGCCTTTTTTGTAATGACGCAAAACGCCGTAGTCTGTCGTGAGTTTGGGTTTGCCGAGGCGAGTGAGCTGTTTGTTTAGGAGTTCTTTGCCTGCGGCGATGTTTTCCTCGTGATCTAGTGCGTTGAAGTAGGCCTTGATTTTGGTTTTGGCACTGTCGGTTTTTACGAAGCTCAACCAAAAGCGATTGGGAGTGTTTTCACGTTTGGTGAGGATCTCGACGACTTCGCCGTTTTGGAGTGTGGAGTCTAGTGGAGCGATCTTGCCATTGACCTTGGCGCCGACTGCGGTGTGTCCGACTTCGGTGTGTACTGTATAAGCAAAATCCATCGGTGTCGCACCAGCTGGTAGATCGAGCACGCGTCCACCTGGCGTCAGGACAAAGATACGGTCTGACAGCACATCGGTCGAGAGCTGCTCCATGAAGCCATCACTATCTTTGAGTTGGCTGCCGAGCTCGACTAGGTTTTTGACCCATTGGAGTTTTTGTTGGTCGACTTTGACGGCTTGTTTTTTTTCTGCGTATTGCCAGTGGGCGGCAGCGCCTAGCTCTGCCTCGGCGTGCATGGCGTGTGTCCGGATCTGGATCTCGGTGGGCTGATTGCCGACTTTGTCCAGACCGATCACTGTCGTATGGAGGCTCTGATAGCCGTTGATCTTTGGTACGGCGATGTAGTCCTTGAAGCGTTTATTGAGTGGTGTAAAGCGATTGTGGATCTCGCCTAGAGTCGTGTAGCACTCGGCATTTGTCTCGGTCAGTACGCGTAGTGCAAAGAGATCGTAGATCTCGTCGACACTGCCAAAGCCTTTCTTTTGCATTTTTTTCCAAATGGAGTAGTAGTGCTTTGTGCGTCCGACGACTTCGGCTTGGATCTTGGCTGTGGTGAGTATTGCTTGGAGCTCGGTGACTGCCCCACGGACGAATTGCCCACGGGATTTTTCGCTACCGGCTAGCTCGCTGCGGACACGAGCATAATCCTCAGGGTAGAGATAGAGAAAGGCGAGGTCTTCGAGCTTGGTCTTGAATTCGTAAATACCGAGTCGAGCGGCGATGGGTGCGTAGACTTCGAGGGTTTCTTTGGCGATGCGTTTTTGTTTGTCTGGTCGTACTGCGTCGAGTGTCTCCATATTGTGGAGACGATCGGCGAGCTTTATAAAGATCACACGTAAGTCTGTCGCCATACTGACAAACATTTTACGGAGGTTCTCGACCTGGCGATCTTGTCCTTGAAATCTCACTTTGCCGAGCTTTTCCATGCCAGCTGCGAGTTTTGCGACTTGCTTGCCAAATTTCTTTTCGATTTCTACTACGTCGGACTCGGTATCTTCTATGACATCGTGGAGCAGGCAGGCGATGATGGTGTCTTCATCGGGCTGGAGGGTGAGTAGGTGCTCTGTGGCAGCGACAGGATGTGTGATGTATGGTTTACCGCTGAAGCGTAGCTGACCTGCGTGTGCTGCCTTGGCGAACTGATATGCTGCCTCGATGCGAGCGAGATCGGCAGTAGGCAAGTACTGCTGGGTTCGATCGAGGATAGATTGAATCTCAGAAGGCATGAAAGACCTTTATTTTAGCACGTTGAGATAGTGATTACGAATAATTTGACAGCACGACATAATCACGATAGAGTCAAAACTTAAATAATTTTCACAATGTCTGATTTAGAGCTCTCCTATAACTCACCAAATCATCCTGCCAATGCTCCAGAGCAGTTGCGTAAAATGCGTTTGCCAGCTCTAAACGTTTTGCGTACACGAGGACTTATTTTGGACGCAATAGAAGATAAGATCACCAGTAGCCAAGGTATCTCAGTGCTTTCTGCGACAGGTGATCTGCTTGGATACTTTGCCTATAGGGTAAGGCAAAATGATATGCTGATCGCCACCGAAGAGAATAGTTTGCAAGATCTTGGTGATTTGCGTGAGCAGCTAGGTCCACTTGGTGATTATATTGTCAATGTCATCATACTGCGTCGGAGTGTTCGCTGCGATGACCTTGAGCCGTTTTTTCGTGCCTGTGCTGGTCGTAAGGCAGACCTGATGTTTGTGTTTGCCATGACAGTGGACGATGATTTTACGAAAGAATGTCGAGAAAAAAGACAGCGTTAAAATACTTAATAATCAATCTCTAAATAAAATGAGTCAAGAAGTAGTAGGTCGAGAGTTTTGCGCTCAAGCAGACAAGACAGAATCACAAGAGAATTTGACAGTGGTATTTAGGCAGCTAGCTGATCTCAGTATTTCTGCTACAGATAAACTAAAAATTATAGAGACTGCTATTAAAAATTTTTCAGATGATAGGCAGCTTTTAGATATGTATAGTTTCTATTTAACAATGGTGATTTTAGAATTACCAAATTCATTGGAAAATAGTCCAGATAGAGAAGTGCTCAGAAATAAAATGTCCTTTTTGATGGATAAAAATCTAAAAGAAGAAAGTCGGGTGTTGGCTGCTGCTGCTATCTAGGTTTGAAACAATCGCTGAAACTGTAGATGGAGTTTTGCATTGGTGGCTAGTGCCGAGGCGGTGTTTGGCGGTGCTTTGGGTGGAGTAGTATCGCTGATTTTGCCACCAGCTTCGCTCACGATCAGCTGTCCGGCAGCGATATCCCAGACCTTGGTACTATGGCTAAAGTCGAGGTAGCCATCGGCAGCACCTTTGGCGACGAGGCAGAGGTCGTGGGCTGCGGCGGCGAAGGCACGAACGCGTCGGACTTTACCTAGGGTGTGATCAAAGCTCCGTAAGTCTCTGGTGAAACTCCGCTGTGAGGAGTGTCGGCGGGGGATCTCGCAAACGACGAGTGACTCAGCAATCTTGGCTGTTTTACTGACTTGGATTTTTTTACCATTGGAATGTGCGCCACCACCGAGTCGTGCGCTGAAGAGCTCGCCTGTCACGGGTGCATACACTACACCGACTTGGGGTTTGCCATCGTGCATCAGTGCGATCGATACACACCAAAAAGGAATTTTAAAATGGTAATTCTTCGTGCCGTCGAGGGGATCGACGATCCAGCACCAGCCATCTCGCCAGTCGATCGGTCTGTTTGACTCCTCGGCTAGTACGGGTATCTCCGGCGAAAATTGCTTCAGCTCGCGGAGAATCAGTCGCTCACTCGCCAGATCGGCGTCGAGGGCAAAGTCGTTTGTGCCCTTTTTCACGACGATTTTAGATTTACCAAACTTCCGTAGCAGCAAAGCACCTGCCTGTTTGGCAAGTTGCCCTGCGAATTTTTGAGTTTTAGTTAGTTGCACTCAGTAATTTTAGCGTACTTTAGATCGCCAAGCGGACAAACTGCTCAATCTCGGCATCGGTTTCTTTGAGAACTTGTTCGACAGTCTTGCTAGGGTCTTTGACGAAGGTTTGCTTGACTAGACTTTGCTCATCGCGAAATTTCCTTAGTTTACCTTCCATGATTTTGTCCAGCATATCGGCGGGTTTGCCTTCTTTGAGTAGCATTTCTTTTTGGATTGCTTGTTCTTTTTCTACATCTGCTGCTGGTACGTCCTCGGGTCGCAGGTAGCTCGGGTTCATCGCAGCTACTTGCATTGCGATATCGCGAGCAATCTCGGCACTACCACTCTTTAGAGCTACGAGTACACCGATCTTGCCATTGCCATGGATATAGCTGCCGATTGTACCGGCGCTCTCCTCGACTTTGATCTCACCGAGCTGGACGTTCTCTCCGACTTTTTGGAGAGTCGCTTGGATTAGCGGTTCGGCTGTTGTCTTGGCAGCATCTGTGCCCTGCGTCAGGGCTAGCTCGACCAAATCGGTTGCTAGCTGCTGGAAGTCATCGCCACGAGCGACGAAGTCGGTCTCACAGAAGATTTGAACAAGGGCTGCTTTTTTGCCATCATCGCTGATCTTGGCGATGACGATACCCTCGCCAGTGGTACGATCGGCTTTTTTGGCAGCATCTTTTTCGCCGCTCTTGCGGAGGATTTCGCGGGCTTTTTCTAGATCGCCAGCAGCTTCTTCGAGGGCAGATTTACACTTGAGCATACTGATACCAGTAGCATCGCGGAGTTCTTTGACTTGGGCAGCGGTGATAGCAGACATAATAAAAAATTTAAAAGGGGTAAAAAATTGGAGTGATTGAAGGTTTTAGGCTTGTGGTGGTGTCGGCGGCTTGGGCTTGTCGAGCCTTAGCTTGAGTGAGACATCGTAGACGCCAGGGATCTGAAACCACTGACCCTGATAAGCCAGATAAAAACCAGCCACAATCGTGATAATGCGTAGTGGCACGATGATCCAAGCGAGTGTCGTCGAGAGTGCGGCGAGGATCCAGAGGAAAATAAAGATCACAGCGACGATGAGACCTTGGCGGCCGTGGTGTTGGCAGTATTCGCTATCACGGCGAGCGAGGAGCGGTACGAGTGCGAGGATATCGATGTAGCCGATTGCCCCGAAGAGTTTTTCTTCACCAGAAAGCGGCGTGCCATCGGCATGTACGCCAGTCGCGGGTAACCGTACAGCAGCGGGTGCGGCTGGTGGGGTCTGTGGCGCGTTGGCAGTAGCCTCTTCTGTGAGTGGTGCTTCTGGTTTGTCGCCTGGCTTCTCTGGTGCGCCTTGGATCACTGCTGCTGGCTCTACCGTCGCTGGTGCGGGTGCAGGTGTAGGCTCGGTAGGGGTTGCTGGTGTGATGGGTTCGACAGGATTCGGTGCTATCACTGGCTCTACCGTCGCTGGTGCGGGTGCAGGTGTAGGCTCGGTAGGGGTCGTGATTGGCTCTGGCTGGTCAAATACTGGCTGTGTCGGATCGGCTGCTGGTGCAGGCTCAGGCTCGGGAGTAGTAGGCTCTGCCACTGGCTCTACTGCTGGCTGCTCTGGGGTTTTTTCTACTGGTTGGTCAAAGACAGATCGCTCGTCCGTAGGCGTGATCGGCTGCTCTGGGGTGACAGCTTGTACAGGCTCGGAAGTACCTGTCGGCTCAGCAGCTGGCTGTGGCTGTACAGTAGCTGGCTCTACTACAGGTGGTGGAGCATCTGTTGGCTGCCGATCGGGCTCAGTCGGCGGTGGGGTGGGTGGGTTGGTAGGGTCGTTCATTAGATTTTTGGTTAGTCTTTCTTAGTAGGTTTTTCTTCCGTCTTGACCGGTTTTTCTTTGGCGGCTGGAGCAGGTGCTTTTTGACCGCGGTCGATCGCATCGTGGAATGCGCCGAGTATATAGTTGATCGCCTTCATAGCATCATCATTGCCAGGGATTGGGTAGTTGAGTGTGTCTGGATCGCAGTTGCTATCGGCTACGCCGACAGTCTTGAGTTTGGCGAGATTGGCCTCGTGAATTGCGAGCTTGTCACGAACAGCGTCGAGTACGACGACTATGTCGGGACATCGCTCTAGCTGCTCGATACCAGCGAACCACTCGGCGAGGCGTTCGATCTCTTTGAGCTTCTTGACGCGCTCTTTCTTTGGATACTTGGCAAAGTTGGTCTCGTCGCGTTCAGCTTTTAGATCACGGAAGTATTTGAGACGTTGCTTGGTGGTATTCCAGTTTGTCAATAGTCCGCCATACCACTTCGTGATGTAGGGTAGTCCGAGGCTGATGGCTAGGTCGGGTAGGCTTTCGAGAGTTTGCTGCTTCGTAGAGACGAGCAAGATCACCTTACGCTCAGCAGCAGATTTTTCGAGGAAGTCTGTCGCTTGGGTGAGTTTCTCCGCTGTCTGAGTCAGGTCAAAGATGTGGATACCGTTGCGACTACCAAAGATATATGGCTTCATCTTGGGGTGCCATTTGCTAGTTTGATGTCCGAAGTGGAGTGCTGCGGCGAGCAGCTCCTTTAGGTCTGGAGTAGGGGTTTTGGTTGTGGTTGTCATGCTTCCTTGGGGGTTAACATCGGCTGGTCAGACCCCGAGTACAGGGGAGGAAGGGAACCAGTCGACTGAAATAAAAAGTGCGAGTATTCTAGTTGTTTTCTGTGTCGAGAGCAACTTTTTGTTTGTGTTTTGACTTGCGGATCAGAGTGTCTTTTTTTGACTGGTGTACGACATGAGCGATCTGTCGACTTTTGATCCGACTTTTTAGGCGGTTGGGATCGATGGTGAGGCGTTTTGGTCTAGGCATGTGTTTATTTTAGCGTGAAACACCAACAGAATGTCATTCTGAGTAGCGAAGCGATGAAGAATCTCGTTGGATTTTTAGGAGATCCTTTGGCTTTGCTCTGCCGTGTAGGGTTGCACTCAGCACGACAGTGGAATTTGACGCCTTTACTTCTGCCGACTAGACTGGAGCACACTTTAATTTACCTATTATGTTTGACAAAGTCCGTGATATGTATCGCCTCCAAAAGCAGGCCAAGCAAATCAAAAAAGAACTCGCCAATATCCATATCGAAGCCGAAGAGCAGGGTCTCGTCGTGACTGTCAATGGCGAGATGGAAGTGGTCAAAGTAGCTATCCCAGAAGGTCTACCCAAAGAGCAGATCGAATCTGCGATCGTCGTAGCTGCGAATAAAGCGATCAAAAAAGCCCAGCAAATAGCGGCGGAAAAGATGAAATCCGTAATGGGTGAGATGCAGGGACTCATGGGCGGCGGTGAGCAACCCGCAGGCGGACCACAGTAATGCAAAATGATAAAACGGAAGATAATTTTCGATTTACCAAGTCTTAATCTTCAGTCTTGAAATTTTTTCACATATCATATGACTCATGAATAATCGCAAAGTTATTTCTGCGCTCGTTTGGCTGCTAGTCTTGCTTTCGGCTTTTTATCTGGCGGGGCGGTTTTACTTGTATCGAGTGTATCTGCCGCAGGTCTGGCAGGAGAGTGTACCGCTTTTGGCGACAGTCGATTTTGAGATCCGTCAGGGTGAGAGTATCGCTAGTGTCGCTGCGCGCCTCGCGGCAGCTGGTGTGATCGCCGATGTTTGGACTTTCACAGAGTATCTGAAGGTAAATGGCCTCGATACTCAGATCGAAGCGGGATTTTTTACTTTCACGGGTAGCTATACTGTTCCCGAGCTGGCGGAGCGTCTACTGACGGGTGGTTCGGCGCAGGTGCGCCTCACTGTACTGGAGGGCTGGAGTAGTAGCGAGATCGATACCGCGCTCACAGAGCTGGGCTTGATCGAGGCGGGGGAGCTCGCTACTTTCGTCCGCGAGGGCGGTGGCGAGCAGCCTGCGTGGGCAGAGCGACCCGTGGCGAGTCTGGAGGGGTATCTCTTCCCCGATACTTATTTCCTCGATCAGACGAGCTTTTCCGTCGCGCAGCTGACGAGTCAAATGCTCGCCGCGATGGAAAAAAACCTCCAAAAAGTCGGCTACGACTCTATTACCTCTGAGCGTAGTTTGCACGAGATTTTGACTATGGCGTCGATTATTCAGCTGGAGGAGCGTGATCCGGTGCAGCAGCGTCTCGTCGCTGATCTACTCTGGCGACGGCTGGACGCGGGGATTGCACTCGGTGCCGACGCGACGCTTTTTTATCCGCTCGGACACAAGGCAACTCTCACTGCCGCAGATCTAGCGACCGACTCGCCGTACAACACGCGTAAGTATCGGGGTCTGCCGCCGACACCGGTAGCTAGTCCGAGTCGCTCGGCTATCACCGCCGCACTAAACCCCGAGCCAAACGACTATTGGTACTATCTCCACGATACGGCGACAGGGAAGATTTACTTCGCTAGAGACCTAGAGGGGCACAATCAAAACAAGGCTCGGTATGTTCGCTGACTTGACAAAACAAATAATTATAATTAAAATACAATACTTCAGGCTTCGTTTTTCACGTGCTTTTCGTTAAAGTAAGTCTGCTTAGTAAAAAACAAACTTGCTTGTAATCATCAGTCAGCTCGTCGCTCTCATCGCTGGTATCGCTGTGGTTTTTTTCGCTGGTCGGATTTTGCTCCACTGGCAGCAGTCTCGCTATCGTATGGCTTCGAGGTTTGTCTTGCTCCAGATCCGCGTGAGTAAAGAAAACGAAAAGCTGCCGATCGTCGCCGAGCAAATGTTTGCTGTGCTCCACGGTACACTTCATAGTATTCCGTGGCTGGAGCGCTTGCGCGGAGCCTCGGTCGATAGTTTTAGCTTCGAGATCGCTCATGTCGACGGTCAGATCAAGTTTTTCGCTTATCTGTCGTCACACTTGCGCGACTTCGTCGAGAATCAAATCTACGCGCAGTATCCCGATGTCGAGATCGTCGAGGTACAGGACTACGCGAGTGAAGCACCTGCGAGTATTCGCCAGCCAGAGTCGACTAGTGCCGTAGTAGCCGATACCAAAGAGTTGACCTCACCTGAGACTAACCCTGCCGCACCAGCCGAGTTTGACTCGGTCGACTACTTCCAGCATGCGTACGGAGCAGAGCTGACGCTGTCTGATCCGCACATCTATCCGATCAAACGTTACGCTCAGTTCGAAGACAAAATCACACGTACCGCCGTCGATCCACTCTCGGGTATCACCTCGGCACTCATGAAGCTGCCCCATGCGAGTGATCGGGCAATGATCCAAATAGTCGCGCGTCCGCTCGGCGACTGGTGGCGGATCCGAGCGACGAAGTGCGCGCGGGTTCTCAGTAAAAATATTTTCTTTGGTATCGAAGCTCTACAAAAGAAATACGCGTGGGCATTCATGACGCGCAAGCTTTGGCCGCGGCTTGTTTTCTTTGTGCCGTTTTACTTCATTATGTGGGTACAGGGACTCATGGCTGGTACGAATGTAAAGCTCTCGGCTGGTGGTGAGGGTGGCTCTGGTGAGGTACTAGACGAGACTACCAACCGTGCTCACGATCGCGAGGGTTCGCTCGATGCCGTCATGGACAAGGTGGTCAAGCTGCCCTTCGACTGCTCTATCCGCGTGGTCTATGTGCCCAGTAGCCCCGACGAGCAGGTCGCACGGGTCAAAGTACGTGAGCTCGCAGGAGCTTTCAAACAGTTCAATCAGCCGCACCTAAACAGCTTCGAAGTCTCGGAGGCTGGTGCTGAGATTCTTCACCGCTATCGTGACAGAGAGCTATACGAGCCTTTCGTACTCAGTACTGAGGAGCTGGCGACAGTCTTTCACCTGCCCAACATCGAGGTCAAAACGCCCAACATCTACTGGGTAACGAGCAAAAAGCTCGAACCACCCGTCGATCTGCCCGACCCGACCAAGGAGATTGCGATGACCACGCTCGGTCAGTCCAACTACCGCGGTGTGGACAAGCTCTTTGGTGTCCGTACGGAGGATCGTCGTCGGCATATCTATGTCATCGGTAAGACCGGCATGGGCAAATCCACCCTGCTCGACAACATGATCCTCTCCGATATCCAAGCGGGCAAAGGCGTAGCGGTCGTCGATCCGCACGGTGATCTCGCCGATCACATCCTCGACAATATCCCCAGCAACCGTACCAATGACGTCATCGTCTTCGATCCGTCGGATCGCGAGCACCCCGTCGCTTTCAACATGTTGGAGAATATCGACCCCGCGATGAACAGCGTCGTCGCTTCTGGTCTGGTCGGGATCTTCAAAAAGCTCTACGCCGAGAGCTGGGGACCGCGACTGGAGCACATCCTGCGCAATACCATTCTTTCCTTACTGGAGTATCCCAATACCACGATGCTGGGGATTCCCCGCATACTCGCGGATGCCGACTTTCGGCGTCGCGTCGTCCGCAAGATCTCCGATCCCATCGTCAAGAAATTCTGGGCAGACGAGTTTGAAGCTATGCACGAACGCCAGCGCACCGAGGCGATCAGCCCAATCCAAAACAAAGTCGGGCAGTTCCTCAGCTCCTCTATCATTCGCAATATCGTCGGTCAGCCCAAGAGTATGATCGACCTGCGCTACGCCATGGACAATAAAAAAATCTTCGTTTGTAATCTCAGCAAAGGTAAAATCGGCGAAGACAACTCGTCGCTGCTCGGCTCGATGATTATTACGAAGTTTCAGCTCGATGCCATGAGCCGCTCCAATATACCGGAGAAAGACCGCACGGATTTTTACCTCTACGTCGATGAATTCCAAAACTTCGCCACGGACTCTTTCGCTACGATCCTCTCCGAAGCGCGGAAATACCGCCTCAATCTGACCATGGCGAACCAGTACATCGCCCAGATGAGCGAAGAGGTCCAAGATGCCGTCTTTGGCAATGTCGGTACGCTCATGAGCTTCCAAGTCGGCTATGACGACGCTGAGGCGATCTCCAAGCAGTTTAGCGAGGTCGCGCTGCCCAACGACCTCGTCCAACTACCGAAGTACAACCTCTACACCAAGCTCCTGATTGATGGTATGCCGAGCCAGCCGTTCTCTGCGGCGACACTGCCACCCGCTGCTGGTGCAGTGGAGGACGGTCGTCGTGAAAAAGTCATTCGTCTGAGTCGCGAACGCTACGCCAAACCGCGGGCAGTCGTCGAGGACAAGATCAAACGCTGGAGCGAGGGAGGTGATCGTGATGAGCTAGAGACGGACACCAAACCAAAACTCCCTGCCAAGAAGTCAGCTCCTAGGCAGTCAGAAATCAAAGCAGTAGCTGCCAAGCCAGTAATCAAAAAAACACCCGTGACGCAACCACCGATGATACCCAAGGCAGCAGTCGCACCAGATGTAAAAAACCCAATTGTAAAATCTGCTCAGTCGAAAATTATTCAAAAGCCAACATCAACTAGTGCTGTATCGTCAGCTCCCAAACCCAAGCATACCTACGCCGAGCTGGTCACGTACTACACGCAGTATTACATTGAGCATTATCAGCTGACTCCCGAAAAAGCCAAGCAACAAGCCGAAGCAGCGGCTGCCGCTATCACTCCACCACCTGCGGCGGCTTTTCCCTCTTTGCAAAAGGGAAGTGTCCGGAGCGGAGCGAAAGACGGGGGGACTCCGAAAGC
>CAYVMX010000001.1:39863-117317 GCA_964452725.1 uncultured Candidatus Peribacteria bacterium
TATTGACTTTCACGCGCTTTTTTGGTATAATAAAGGGAAATGCTAAATACCAAAACCCAAAAACTACCTGCCCAAAGTGCTGTCTTTCAGACAGTGCCGACAGAGCGTAGCCACCCAAATGCAGTATTACGTTTCCACGAGGCGCTCAATGTCATAGAAGGTCGTGACAACGTACACACCAAGCATCTCCACGCTGCCAGACATGCAGTTGAGCACCACCTCGCCGAAACCACTGACGCCGAAGAAAAAGCCACGAGCCACTATTACCTACTGCGCATTTTGCTTGCTGAGCGGATTTTTCGTGAGAACCCACGTGCTGCCAAACTTTATCATCAGATGCATGCTGCCTTTCGGACAGTAGAAAAATCCTACCTACAAGAATACCGTGATGCTAACAATAAATTAGAGCGAGAAGTTATCAAAAAACAGCTCGGAGCTTTTTACCAGCTTGTCGATGGTTACCTCCGTAGTCTCGAGGTGATCTACGAAGAAAAGGGTCTCCACGGTGCCCATGAGCGTGTCCATGAAGACAAGATGCGTTTTCGTCGGCGTTCTGCCAAGTTCGACGGTAGACACCTCAGACATGCGGGTCATCTCTTCCTAGAGCACACTAGTCGCTATGGGCACAGCTTTAGTCGCTGGGGTGTCACTGTAGCTATTTTTATATTGCTCTTCGCTGGGATTTTCGCCGTACTCGATTATCTCAACCCTGTGGGTATGTTTGATATGATCGCAACATTCAATCCTTTCGATTACGTTTATTTTTCCATCGTTAGCTTTACGACTGTCGGCTATGGTGACATCGTACCGATCACCAACCTCGAAAAGCTCCTCTCGGGTGTCGAGGCGCTCTTGGGTTATCTCATGCTCGGTGTCTTCATCACGCTGATCCAAAAGCGACTCTAAAGCATAGCCATTCGCTCGAGTTCTTTAGTTTTGACTGGGTTTAGTTTGTGTCTTGTTTCGTAGTTTCTTAGCATTTTGGTTGCTTGCTTACCAGTTAGTTTATTTTCAAAAGAAGTTTGTCCTCGACGGAAATTTGCTGCGTAGTGGGGTGGTGCGAAGAAATTTTGAATTGTCTGCTGAAAACGAGGAATATTAAATTCACGTTTTACGATCGCATTGACACCAGCATTGTAAGCAGCGAAAGCTAATTGTTTGACCTCACTATCGGTGCGGTGAATGTTTGGACGTTTTTTTAGTTCATGTTTGAGAGTCTGGTAAGTCCACTCCAGGTGTCGGACTCCTGCGAGGATATTGAGTCGTACATTGAAAATATCACCTCGTTTGAAATACTGTCGAAAAACCGTGGGCTTGAGCTGCATGAGTCCGCTGGCGACACCAGAGTCGGCTTTGTCTTTGTAATCACTTTCGACCATGATGAGCGCGAGGATATCATAGCGATCGAAGCTGCTTTGACGCTCTGCTTCGATGATGGCTGCGCTCATCTCGGCATGATACGTTGGTGGTTTTCCGAGGAAGCTTCGAGTTTCCTTAGAGACGAAATTTGGAAATCCACTACGTGTTTCGCGTGACTCGGTGATGTGTTTTGGTTTGACTATTGGTTCGCCAAACGCAGGATTTTTGTCCCAGACTTCTCGCATCAGTGTTTCCCTTGCGTTTTGTGTGTGAGTTTCTAGTTTACGGAGAGTTGCTTGGTGCTCTGTTTTGGCTTTTTCAAAAAATTTATCCCACTTGGCTATTTCGGCTGCGGATTTGGTAGGGTCGCGTCGCATTTCATCGAAATTTTGGATCAACTGATTGTAATGCTCGTTTACAGTCGATTCACTAGGACTGGGTGAGTCTGGTTGGTGGTTTTCAGCTATCATATTTTTTAAACTTCTTTTTATTTTACCACAAAAAAGCTTGTTTTGCAAGTATGCATGCACACTAATTATTGAATCGGAAGTGACACACATCGCCGTCTTGAACGGCGTACTCCTTGCCTTCGCTACGTAGCCAGCCTTTTTCCTTCGCAGCAGCTTCGCTACCAGCCTCGACTAGCTGTGTACAATCAATCGTTTCCGCGCGAATAAAGCCAGTCTCAAAATCTGTATGTATGACACCGGCTGCCTCAGGTGCAAGTGAATTTCGCTTCGTCGTCCAGGCACGAGTCTCCTGTGGTCCGGCGGTGAAGAAAGTAATCAAGTCCAAAGTGGCGTAAGCCGCACGAATCAGACCGTTTAGGCTGCTCTCAGTCAGACCGAGATCAGTGAGGAACTCCGCTGCTTCCGCAGGAGAGAGGTCGATCAGCTCGCTCTCGAGCTTCGCTGAGACTGGTACGACCTCGGCGCTCGTGGGTAGTCCTACTTTTGCTTTCCATTCGGTCGTGTTGAATCCACTGACTGCGTCTTCTGCGACGTTCACCGCATAGACAAAAGGTTTCGTCGTCAGTAGGTGGAGCTCGCGGATAGCTGCGTGGTCGTCCTCAGGGATTGCTACTGTACTGGCGGGCTGACCCGCCTCGAGCGCAGTCTTGATCTCGGCGATGAGGTCGCGGGTGCGTACGGCAGCTTTGTCGCCAGTACGAGCTTTTTTTTCTAGTTCGCCGAGGCGGCGCTCGACTGTCGCGAGGTCAGCGAGGATCAGCTCGGTCTCGATCGTCTCGATGTCACTCGCAGGATCGGGTGTCTCAGACACATGCTGAATGTCACTATCTTCGAAATCCCGCACGACCTCACAGATCGCATCAGTCTCGCGGATATTGGCGAGGAATTTGTTGCCCAAGCCTTCGCCAGTGCTTGCACCTTTGACCAGACCAGCGATATCGACAAACTCGATTGTCGTTGGGATTATTTTTACTGAATTGTAGACTTTTGCCAGCTCGGACAGTCGCGAGTCGGGGACTTCCACCACGCCGACATTGGGGTCGATCGTACAAAAAGGATAATTCGCGCTTTCAGCGGCGTGCGACTTCGTCAGCGCGTTGAAAAGCGTAGATTTCCCGACGTTGGGTAGACCGACGATACCGATAGTCAGAGGCATGGCAGGCAGTATAAAGTATCTAGCTCAAAGTGACGAGTATGCTCCCAGTAGATTATTTTTAGATATTCTAAGCGATCTAGTTTTTTTTCATTGAAAAGCTTGACTTTTTATGGTAAAATGGATAGAATCTCTTACTAATTTTATTTAGTGTCAAAGAAACTCTCTCGCCTTCTCGTAAGCTGTCGTAAATCGCGTGGCCATATCTGTCGACAGCTAGGTTTTACGCTCGTGGAGCTGCTGATCGTGATTTTGATTATCTCTATTTTAGCGATTATTGCGATTCCGTCTTTCATCTCTGGTGTCCGTAAAGTTACTTTCAAAAATCGTGCCTATGATGTCACAGCAATCTTGGAAAAAGCACGTGCTCAAGCGCTAGCTAGCCAAATCAATGCTGCCAAAAAAATAGCTCCAGGTGGCTATGGTGTACAGCTTCAGCTGGCTGATCCAGCAGCTGATGCGACGACCCAAAAGGCAATACTTTTCATCGACGACTGGAATGTAACTGCGGCTAAGGCTGTCAGTCTCAGTTATGCTGATGTGACGAATAGAGTCTTGCCCGATGGTGTTTTTACCATCCCTACGCTTACTACTCCTGGCGACACAATCCTCAAAACTATCATGATCGACACACCGAGCTATATAGAGCTACAGCAGCTAAAAGGTTTGGACAAAGTTGGTAGTGCATGGGGTTCTGCTACCAATAATACTGTTACAGTTATCTTTACACCGCCATATGCCGATACAACTATCACCGCTGCCAATGGCACTACGACGACTGGCTTACAGGAGCTGACAGCAGTTTTCAATCTCAAGACTGAAGGTATAATCGGTACACTCACGCTCAATCGTGTAACCACTACACCAGAGCTTATCTTTACCAAACCATGAAGCCTCTAAAACTAATCCTATCTCGTCGCGGAGAGACCATGATCGAGGTGCTGATCGCACTATCGGTACTGATCTTGGGTGCGATGTTGGTTCTCAGGACTTTTGGCTATGCTACGATCACCAATCAGCTCACCAAAGAAAATGTCATCGCAACTAATCTCGCACGCGAGGGTCTAGAAGCAGTTCGCAATATCCGTGACACCAACTGGCTACGCTACGCTGGTGAGCGCCGGATTTGCTGGAACAACAACGATACGACTGACTGTCGTGATACTGACTTTGATCGGATACCCGATACACCGATCAAAAATAAGAAGGCTTATCGTGCTGAGTTTGATACCAATAATTATCGCTGGTTATTGGCGTTTGACCCGAGTAGTACTACTCGCCTAAACCTCAACGATGGTGTCTCGGCTAGTGAAGAGTTTTTACGTTTGAAGCGTGATAGCACTACAGGACAGTATTACCATACTAGTTCGATTGGTGCTGGTATAGATTCGATTTATTTTCGTGAGATTTATGCAGAGTATCTAGACGATACTGGTGCGGCACTAGCATTGGACGAGTCGGCCAATGTCTTGCGAGTGACATCACGTGTACAGTGGCTCGATCGTGGGAAGGTCAGTGAGGTCACACTTACCACTATCATTACCGACTATCTCGGTCGTAACAATCACAACTAATAATGAAGAAATTATTTTCTCCAGCTCGTAGTACTCAGGGATTTACTCTAGTAGAGGCACTTGTGGCGATCGCAGTATTTGTGATCGTGATGGGCGTCTCGACCAGTATTTTCACTGATGCTTTTGCGTTAGATCACAAAACCAAAGCCTCACGACTACTCTACGAAGAGTCGCGTGTGGCTCTCGATCGTATTGTCAAAGAAGTGCGTCGCGGTACAATCGACTATGAGGAGTACTGGAGTTGGCACCGAGCGACCAGTAGCAACAGTTCTGTCGTGCCAGCCACTGACAATGATTATGGCAAAAACTATGGCTACTATGCACTTCAGTTCTTCCGTGATGCGAGTTTCCCTACTTCGGCACCTACTAGCCCTACTACCAAAACTCGCCAAGATGAAAATGTTGGTACGAATGTCTCGGGGAGTACCTTCCTAAATGGTGCACCAGCACTAGGTGACGCGACCAAGTCTAGCTATGGCTCAGATCAGTGTGGTACTGGCAAAGTGCCGCTCGTACCAAAGAATAATGGCTATGAGCAATGTGAACTATATCTGATCACCGCCGATGGTGCAGAAAAAACCATCCTCAAATTGGTTCCAGAGGTTGTTGGTACTGAGACGCAGTATCGTCTGGCGATGCTACGTCTAGCTGGTCAGGATTCTGATCTAGACGGTCAGATCGATACTTGGATATTGGAAGAGAATTACAAAGACACACTTGGCAAGGCAGTCTTCCAAAAAATCCAGCCTGGCTCAATCAAAATTACTGGACTCAAATTTATCATCGCCCCACTAGAGGATCCGCGTAAGGCTTTTGCCAACTTTGACAATGCTGTCCAAGTGCACCCCCACGTTACGATCGTCCTGACAGCACGTCCAAGCAAGGCAAAATTCAATACAGCTAAAAATATCTGGGAGTTGCCAGGTGCCAAGGGTAAATCGCCAGAGATCACGCTCCAGACGACTGTCTCTGCGCGCGCCCAAAACGAAGTCATCAGTCTCAAATAATTATTCGCAATGTTAAATTTTTTACCACATTCCATACGTAGTACCAAAGGTGCCTCGCTGATAGTGACACTAGGTTTAGTGCTAGTCCTAGCGCTGCTCGCTGGTGGTGTTGCGACTATGGTTGGTGCATTTACCCAGCTGACTGGTCAGTCTGCGCGTGCCAATATCGCTTACTTTGCCGCCGAGGGTGGTATCGAGCAGGCACTCTATGATTTGACAGCTTACAAGGACGGCTATGTCGCCAATCCAACACAAAATATCTGTGGACCTGCTCCTGAGACAGTTGATATTTTTGATTTAAATTTAAAATACAACAATCTCTGTACTGGTGCCAATATTTATCGTCTGACTGACTTCAGTGATTCTACTATCAGTGCTGAGGAGCGGCGAAGTTTTTGGCAAGTTTTTTCTCGAACGCTACAGGATCAGTTAATTAATAAGTACACTATTCCCAATCCATTTTTCACGACCAATTCGAATCCCGTAGCAAGTAAAGACGGTATCCTCCAAGAGTCGGAGTGGGGACGTCTAACCAAATCACGTCCTCTTTCTTTTAGTCTGATGATTGATGGTGGAGATCCTGGTCTGACGGACCCTGCTCAGCGTTTTACATACTTACCATTTGATACTACTACCAAAAAAATCATCTTCTTTATCGATCCAGCAGAGACATGGACTCCCGCGAATTATACAGCTGGCATGCCACCACACGGTCGCAGCTATAGCCAAGAGGATGTTTTTAGTTGGACGCTCTCGGCGATCGATGGCAATAGTGATGAATATACGCTCCAGGGAGTTGTCTGGGAAAGCGATTTCCAGACTTGTGATGTAGCTGGTTATGCCACAGGTGGTAGCTATACTTGTTTTGTACTTGATCTAACCGATACCAATATCTCGAATGGTCCACTCAATCTCGGTCATCCACTTGCCGGCGAAGATATCAATAAAAATCTCTTATATTCAGTTGAAGTTCCAAATGGTTTCAATCGTGTAGCAGCAATTACTGAAAACTATAAACGTGCGACAATGCCAGATTATCTAAAAGAGATGAATGAGCGTCTAGTCGGTACTTATAGCGTCAATGATCGTTGGCGTGATGTACGCCTGACGATCAATCTCATCGGTACGCTTTCTGAGACCTCTGGTCTGGCATCTGATAGCCTGCGTTATAAGATGCTCAGTGCTAAAGAGCTAGCCGATGAGTATGTTTATATCGTCTCAGAGGGTTTCGCTGGTACAGTCAAGCAGACTATCGAGACACGCTTCCGTCGCCAGGCTACGATTCCGATCTTCCAGTACGTGATCGTGCAGCACTAGATCAGTCTTTGAGTTATTGAGTTGTGCTGATTTCTCCGAAATTTCGGAAAAATGCTCTTGCTATTGGAGACTACATCGTAGATCATACAGCTGTGAGGCTCACTTATTTTCAAAATGACCAAAATTATTCTCTACGCTGATGGAGGCTCGCGGGGTAATCCTGGACCGGCTGCGGCGGGTGCGGTGCTTTACGATGACTCCGACCAGATCGTTGCTAGTTTGAAAAGCGATCTGGGACGCGCGACGAACAATCAAGCCGAGTATGCGGCGGTGATTTTGGGTCTTGAAAAGGCTTTGGAATCAGGTGCGACAGAAATTCAAATCAAGCTCGATAGTAAGCTCGTCGTCGAGCAGCTCGCGGGTCGATGGAAGATCAAAGATTTGGTAATGCGTAAATACGTGGAAAAAGCTCATGTATCGTTGGCAAAACTCAAGAGCTGGTCGATACAACATATACCGCGTGAGCAAAACACCGAGGCAGACGCGCTGGTCAATGCTGTACTTGATGTCAAGTGTGGTCCAAAGAAAGTATGGCGCGGTTCGTTTACTTCTTTGTGATACCTTCCAGTGCGCGTAGGACCTCGATTGGTAGCATCCAGACGGTTGTGTTGCTCTGATCACTACTGATGTCATTGACGCTCTGGAGCGTACGTAGGTGGAGTGCACCGGGGGCTTTGGCTAGCATGGTGGCAGCCTTGTTGAGGTTGGTCGAGGCGATGACCTCGCCTTCGGCTTTTATAATGACGGAGCGTTTCTCACGTTCGGCTTCGGCTTCTTTGCCCATTACGCGTTTCATTTCATCGTTGAGTACGATATCTTTTAGTTCGACGTTGATCACTTCGATACCCCACGGGTCAGTGGCTTTATCGACGATTTCTTTGATTTTTTTACTGATGGCATCGCGTTTACCGAGGAGTTCGTCGAGGGTGGCTTCACCGACGACATTGCGCATAGTGGTCTGAGCGAGCTGTGCTGTCGCCCAGCGGAAGTCTTCTACTTCGATCACGGCACGGGAAGCGTCTTTGACTTTGTAATAAATCACCGCGTTGATCATCGCGCTGACGTTGTCGCGAGTCATCGCTTCTTGGCTGGGGACATCGACTGCTTTGACACGGATATCGACTTTTGTGAGTGATTGAAAAATAGGGATCACGATTCGCCAGCCAGGCTGAAGCATGCCAGAGTATTTACCGAGTGTGAATTTTACACCGCGTTCGTATTGATTGACCTGTCGTATGAAAACAATGAGCAGGACAATGGCAGCGATGATTAGTCCGAATTTTGAGAGGAGGAAGGAGAGGTCAGACATAGCAAGGGTGGGTAAAAAACTAATGAGGATAACGAAAGCGATGATAGTACGTACGACACCATTAGTCGACTGAGATTTGCCATTTTGACTGCGCTGGCGTTTTAGCTCGGCGAAGACTTGGCGGAGGTCGGGAGGGTCTTGGTTGGGCAAGAGTTTTGTCTAGATGAGGGATCAAAAGGTTATTTGATTTTACAAAAAAACTGTCGTTAGTCAAAACGACAATTCAATTGTCTTGTGCTATTTATTTAGCCAAGTACGCTGTCGAGCGCTTCGGCTAGCTTTTCCTTGCCGACGGCACCTGTGAGGCTGTTGACTTCTTCGCCGTCTTTTAGCACTTTGAAAGTCGGAATACTCATGACGCCAAATTTTTGAGCGGTTTCTTTGTTATCGTCGATATTGACTTTGACGACTTTGACTTTGCCTTCATATTCGTCTGAGATCTCTTCGATGATGGGCATCATAGATTGGCAAGGTCCGCACCAGTCAGCATAAAAGTCTACAAATACTATGCCAGTAGCAGTTTCATCGGCAAATTTCTCATCGGTGACAGGGGTGACAGACATGGGAGGGAGAGTTAAGGATTATTAGATAAATATTCTAAATGAAGTCCAAATAGCTAGCAAGTGTGTTTTTATACACTGTTCATCTCTTGGGTTTATAAAAGATTTTGTCTTTTATACGTAGGTCAATATATTCGTATTTACCACTTGTGAGGTCTAGTTGTGATCCGGCAGTTGTTAGTTTATCCAGCTGAGCGCGAGTATCAGTCGTCAGGTCTAGCCAGATGACATAGTTTTTGTCTGTTAGGAGGTGTGCTTCACGAGCGATAGGGTAGTATTTGATGCTGATGATATTGAGGTCGCTGATTGCTTCGAAATAAAAGCTGCTTTCGCGAATAGCGGCGAGATGCTGCTCGGCGACTAGTCGGATAGTCGGGTCTGTGAGGTCGATAGTTTCACCGAGTGTGAGTGATAGCACATCGCGTGTCGGGCTGTCTCCGACGACTCTGTAGCCTTGTTCATTGATATAGATCCGCTCTGTGCCGATGCGTAGCTCGGCGATGATAGGGTATTTGAAGACTTCGACAGTGATTGTGTTTGGGTAGTCTTTGGTCACTCGGACCTCGGCAATGTCCGGACGTGCCTGTCGGACAGCTTTGGAGATCTGCGTCACATCTATCTGCCAGATACTCTGACCGAGGGCAGCATCGCGCACTATGGTTTCGATCTCGGCGAGTGGTAGATCTAGACTACTGCGGAGGATGCTGACTTTCGTGACATCGAAGTAGCCAGCGAATTGAGTAAATCCGATGATTGCGCTGAGTATGATAGCTATGAGCGCGATGCTAAATTTTTGACGGCTGTCGAGTAGCTCGCGCAGCTTGGGTTTGGCGCGAAAAACACGCTGCTCTAAGTGTGCGCCACGACGTGTCCGGCGACGAAAGAAGCTCGGTATTAATCGGCGTAGTTTCGCGAGGCGAGTATTGCGAGAAGAAAACTCTGGTGCAGACACCCGAGTAGTTTAGCAGAAGGTAATCTTAGCTCAGTCCTACGGGTGTAGTGCCTGTCGCCTTTACAAAGTCTTTACCGTAGCCTTTTTCCGTTAGGCGGTTGTCTAGCACGATCAGCTGTTGGTCGGCAGGTTTTTCGGCTACATGAGCTAGTCCGACCCAGAGTTTTCGGAAGGTAAGCACGGCCTCGGGTAGTGTCTCGGTGCTCCAGTCGGCGTCATCGCGGACGACGAACTTGAATTTTACGAGTATTACATTGCGACAACGGTCGGGTAGGTGCTCGCCAGTCGTGAGGTAGGCAGCTGTCTCGTGTGCTTTTAGCTCGACTTTGATTTTGCCTTGACTGCCTGTCAGACGCGGGGAAAAGAGCGGTCGAGTGACTTTGGTCTGAGCTTTGTCAAAGAACTGCCGGAGTGCGTACTGACCAGCGAAGACGACAGTCGTGATGCCGGGTAAAGTATTCAAAAGTTCGACGAGTTTGGCCTCGCTCGTAGCGACGAAGCTCGGTTCGTTCGGCGCAGGGAGTCCGGTCACGGTCACGAGCGCACAGTCGGTAGCTGTGGCTTCGGCACTGATAGTGGTGGTGGTAGGAGGTAGTCCGAGTAGGCGAAGTGTGTAATTAAAATTGTCTGGTGTGGTGGTGAGTGCTGTGCCTATACAGATTGCTTTGAGCTTTGTGATTAGTTTGCCGATTTGCTCTGGCTGTCGGACTGGCTCTAGTACTAGTGTGATCTCACTGGCGGCATTTGTTCGTAGTTGGCGTAGATAGCCGCTCTCGTCGTTCAGCCAAAGCTCTAGGGCAGCAGTGACACTCGGTGGTAGTGTCGCACGTGCTTCTGCGAGGAATTTTCGTCCTGTCTCACGTACGGAGGTGTAGTTTTTTAGACCTGTGATTTGAGAGAGCTCTACACGTCCGTATTTGGGTTCGGCTGCTCGTAGTAGTAGTCCGAGTAGACCCCACCAGATCGTCAGTGTGTCCTCGTGAGCAGGTGCGAGCGTAGCGAGCGTCGGTAGGTCGAGTACGAAGCGATCGGTCTGTACGAGGCTCTCTGGCAGTCGTAGCACACTCGTGATGACAGTGGCGCGCCCTGGAGTCGCTATAGTCGGCAGGCTGGCATGATCGGTCAGTAAGATCCTTGACTCAGTCGGAGGCTGTACTGGCTCTGTGCTGGCGACGAAGTCCCAGAGATAACGCTGGGCACGAGTGAGATTGAACTCCCAAAAGTTGGCTCTTGGGTGGAGGAGCAGCTTGGCGACAAAAGGGGCTTCGGCAGCAGTCAGTGTGCGCTTAGTGAGAGTTTGGACTTTGCCACTGTCGGGGTAGTAGTACGGTGCGAAGACTGTCGGTAGATCGTACTGCTCTGCTAGTAGTCGGGCAGTATAGTGGTGACTTGTGGCGAGGAGTACAGGTTTTTCACTTGCCAGTAGCGTGGCGGTCAGCTCCTCGGCTGAGGTGGGTGTTTCGAGCAGGGCAGGGGAGTCGCTGGCGAGCAGAGTGGTGAGCTGGGTAGCGAGTTGCTGGTTTGGTTCAAAAATCCCCTCTGTTCGTCCTGCCGTTGGCGGGACTTGCTTCTCCTCTTTTTCAAGGGGAGGTTTGGGAGGATTTTCTTGCGCTATTGTCTGTACTAGCTGCGCAAAATTACTTAGCCACTTTGGTTCAGGAGCGTTTAGCTGCTCGATCTGTTGCCAGATTTGCTGGTCATGTCCAGCACCGATCTCGATTAGCTTGTGAAAGAGATCACGTGTCGCCTCGGCATCGGCCAGTGCGCGGTGAGCCTCGGTATGGAGTACACCAAACTGGTCTGCCAGTGCTGCGAGTGACAGACTACCGACACGTTGGAGCACTAGGCTCGCGAGATCGAAAGTGTCGAAGCTTGGTAGCGCCGACAGATCTAGACCATGACTGGCAAGGAAACCGACATCAAACTTAATATTGTGACCGATCAGCGTGCTGCCAGCACAAAACTCTCGCAACTCTGCGAGCTTTTCACCAAACTGTGGTGCGGTCAGTAGTTCTTCATTCTGAATGCCTGTCAGTCGCTCAACGAAGGCGGGAATCTGAACATTGGGATTGAATAAACTATCGAAAGTCTCCAAATTATCCGTCAGCGTAAATTTAGTTGCGCCGACTTCGATTATTTTATCCTTGGTAGCGTCTAAGCCTGTGGTTTCGCAGTCGAGCGCTACGAAGGTGATTGCTTGCATAAAAAATGTGTTAATTGATTTTTCATCAAGGAGCTTAATCCGTCGAGTCGAGTTTGGCTATAGGGCAACTTGCGACAGGACTGGTCAATGTCAAAAAGCTTGCTCTGTTTTGGAGAATTTCCTAAATTGCGACTCCGCTCTCGATCGGGCAAAAATCTCAACGACTGAATACAAAAGTAGCTCATAGGTCTTGTTTCAAGACTTCTCATAACTTAAGCTCTGCCAACCTTGGATCTCAAAAACACTTGGCTTACCGTACTGCACCGTCTCGAACCGACGCTGCCGCGTGCCAAGTTTTTGACTTGGTTTCGCAACACAGCGATCCTCGATATCGCTGGTGCGACGCTCACTGTCGGTGTGCCGACAGCCTTCGCTCGTGACTGGCTCCACTCCAAGTATGCTCTCAAAATCCTCCAAGCTCTCCAAGAGCAGCTCAAAGATATCAAAGAGCTGGAGTTTGCAGTCGATGCGCTGCTTGCCGATGGCAATGATCCTCGTACGGTCAACTTACAGGCAGTTTTCTCCGACCCCAAGGACAAAAAAATTCGTAAAGTCGCTGGACGCGAAGAAGTCTCTGTCACGACCGAAGGACTCCGTTCAGCGCGACTCAATCCGCGTTACACGCTCGCCAACTTCATCTCTGGCGATGAAAACCGCCTCGCTCACGCCGCCGGACTCTCTGTCGCGCGCCTACCAGGTCAGACCTACAACCCGCTCTTCATCTATGGTGGGGTTGGACTCGGCAAGACGCACCTCCTCAGTGCGATTGGTCATGAAGTTATCACCAACGATCCCAACAAAGTCGTCGTCTATCTCACTGCTGAAATGTTTACCAACGAATACATCTCCGCAGTCAAGAAAATGCAACTCGACCGCTTCAAACAAAAATACCGCAGTACCGATGTCTTGCTTGTCGACGATATTCAGATGCTGGAGTCCAAGACCAAAACCCAAGAAGAGTTCTTCAACGTCTTTAATACACTCCACAACGCCGGTAAACAGATCGTCATTACTTCTGACAGACCACCAGCCGAGCTGACCGGTATCATGGCGCGACTCCAGAGTCGTCTGACGTGGGGACTCGTCACCGAGATCGAGCAACCGAGCTACGAGAGCCGCCTCGCAATCCTCAAGGCCAAAACCCAAGAGCGTCGTGCGATCCTCGATCCAGAGGTGCTCGACTTCATCGCGATGAATGTCTCCGACTCTGTCCGCAGTCTCGAAGGTGTCCTAGTCCGTGCACTAGCCGAAGCCGATCTACTACATACACAGCCGACAGTTCGTAGTCTGGGCAAAATCCTCGAAAAACTCCACAAAAAAGAGCGTATCATTGGTCTACCCGAGTCTGCACCAGATATCCAGATCAAAACACCAGAGGCGATGATTCAATTCGTCGCTGAATACTTCGAGATCAGCTTAGATGATCTACTCGGCTCGTCTCGCTGTCGTGAGTATAGTCAGCCGCGCCAGATTGCCATGTATCTCAGTCGTGAGGTACTCGGTCTCAGTTTGGTGACGATTGCTCAGCATTTTCGCCGGACGCATGTCACAGTCCAGTATGCTGTCCGCAAGATCAAGACCGACCTCAAAAAAAACTCTGCCCTTGTCCGCCAAGTCAATGGTGTGAAGCAGGAGTTGGGACTTTAGGCTCCTCTATACTTTGTCTTTTTACTTGGTAGAGGTTTTCGTTTTGCTATCTCTGAGATTGGGTCTAGGGTTAGTCTTTCCATTACATCTGTACAAGCTCGGCGGATTTTTTTTATTAGTATTTGTACCGATGGTGGTAGATGCTCGGAGGTGGGGTTTTCTGACATTGACATGAGATGAGTGTTAAAATTAGTACAGTATTTTAATTAGTCTCTTTACTTTTTGCAACTCGAAGTAATCATCGGTCTCGAAATCCACGCTCAGATTGCAAGCAAAACGAAGATGTTTTGTAGCTGTGACAACGACGCTTTTGGCAAAGAGCCAAATACAAAGATCTGTCCAGTCTGTACGGGTCAGCCAGGTACACTGCCCGTGCCCAACCGTACTGCCGTGGAGCTCGGTGTGAAGGCGGCGCTCGCGCTCGGCTGTACGATCCCATCTCATGCGAAGTTCGATCGGAAGAACTACTTCTACCCTGATCTACCAGCGGGCTATCAGATCAGTCAGTTCGACGAACCCGTGAGCGAAAAAGGCTCGGTCGAGATCGTCCTAAGCAGCGGCGAGCAAAAAAAGATCGGTGTCACACGACTACATCTGGAGAATGACGCTGGCAAGCTAACCCACGTCGGTCAGTGGAGCCTGTGCGACTACAACCGCGCTGGTACACCGCTCATGGAGATCGTGTCCGAGCCAGATCTACGTAGTGCCGAGCAGGCGCGGCTCTACGCCGAGGAGGTCGCCCGCATTGTTCAGTTCGTCGGAGCGAGCAAGGCTGACATGTACAAAGGCGAGCTACGCTTCGACGCGTCGGTCTCGCTCCGTCCAGTCGGGGAGGATCAGCTTTACCCCCGTGCCGAGATCAAAAACCTCAACTCTTTCAAAGCGCTGGAGTCGGCGATCAACTACGAGATCGCGCGTCAGACACAGCTCTGGGAGACCGACAAGGTACCAGATAAGGAGACTACGATCGGCTGGAACGATGAGAAAGGCGAGACTTACCTCATGCGCGAGAAGGAGTCGGCGGCGGACTACCGTTACTTCCCCGAGCCAGATATCCCACCGCTTACGTTTGACACCGCACAGATAGCAAAGTGGCGCAAAGAGCTACCCGAGCTGCCGCTGGCGCGGCGCGCGCGCTTCGTCCAAGAGTACAAAGTCAGCGAACAAGACGCCGAGACACTGACGAGCTCAAAAGAGCTGGCGGATTATTACGAAGCAGTAGTGAAAGTTTCAAAAGATGCGAAGAAAGCGACCGGCTGGGTGACGACCGAGCTACTCGCCCGTATGAAAGAGGCTGGTCTCACGAGCGTCGCCGAGCAAAAAGTCTCCGCGGAAAGCCTCGGCAAATTAGTAAGTTTAATCATCGATGGTACGATCAGTGGCAAGATTGCCAAAGAAGTTTTCTCAGAGATGTGGGAGAGCGGCACAGATCCCGAGCAGATCATTGAAAAGCAAGGACTCAAGCAAGTCTCCGACACTGGTGCGATCACACAGTTCGTCGATCAGGTGCTCGCGGAGAATGAAAAAGTCGTCGCCGACTTCAAAGCTGGTAAAGGCAACGCCCTCGGCTTCCTCGTCGGACAGGTGATGAAAGTCTCCAAAGGGCAGGCGAATCCCAAGCTAGTGAATGAACTCTTGAATCAGAAATTAAAATGAAAGTAGCCTTCTCTCACCATGCTCGTCTGCGTTGTCGGCAGCGTGGTATCAGTCAGTCGGCAGTAAAGCGAGTGCTCAAAGATCCAGAAATTACTTACACTGGTAAAAGTGGTGAGCAAAATGCAGTCGCCAAGATTGATGGTGCGCGAGTGAGAGTGGTCTTTTTTGCCGAGCTTGATTGTGCTAGGATTATTACAGTTATCCGCCTATGAAAGCTACTTATGATCCCACTGTCGATGCTTTGTACTTGCAAGTGCAAAAGAAGCCTGTGAAGAAAACAGTCAATCCTTCAGAGTATTGTTTTGTAGATTTGGACATGAGGGGAGAGGTAGTTGGTATCGAAATGCTGTTTGCGAGCAAACGAAAACTAGTAGATAAAAATGGTGGAATTAAAATCGAAAAACTTTTAATTACTGCCTAAATGTTTGAAACCTCAGCCGACATCTTGAATATCGCGCTTGCCATTGGTTTTAGCTTGATCGCGATTTTCCTTTCGATCGCTTTGTTCTACGCGATCTTCGTCTTGCGCGATCTCGGCGAGACGACGAAGGCTCTGAAGCACACAGCCAATCAGGTCGACAGTCTGCTCGTCCAGCCGACGAAGATTCTTTCCTTCCTTTTTGACAAAGTCCGCGACGTTGCCTCACTAGTCGAGGGGCAGCTCGCCACGAAACGCCGTAAAAAATAGCGTTTAAGCGATTTGATTTTTGTCAAAATTTCTGCTATAATAATATGAACGCTACAGATATGTAGACTATAGCGTTTTGAAGTTATTTTTCGCTCGGAGCGAGCTGTCGCAGGGCAGTGAGGAGTTTTTGCCAGTCGGCGATTGTCAAATTCTCTGGTCGTAGCTCGGGGTCGACTCCTGACTCGGCGAGGATTTGCTGCGAAATATCTTTGGCATAGGGGAGTCCGGCTGTCAGACTGCCGCCGATCTTCTTCCTCGGCGCGCGGAAGCCCGCGTGAATGAGGTCAAAAAAATCAGCTAAATCTGCCGTAGGTATGAGCGGTCGGGGCAGGAGCTTCACGCGGATCACAGCCGACTCTACTTTTGGTTGTGGCAGGAAGCTCTCGCGTGGCACACGACAGATCAGCTCAGCCGTACCAAAGATTTTTACCTGCAAGGAAAGCACCGAGAGTTTTTTGGTATTACAGATTTTTTCTGCGACCTCGCGCTGGATCAGCAGTACGGTCGTCTCAGGGCGACTGACCGTCTCGACGAAGAACTGTCGCAGGATCGGTGAGGTGAGATAGTAGGGGATATTCGCGACGAGTTTGTACTTATCAGCTGGTGGTTCGTACTTGCGTACGTCGAGGTTTTGTAGCTCTACATTTTCCACACCCACGAGGTTCGCCGTCAGAGCTGGGTAGATCTCGCGGTCGTACTCGAGTGCTGTCACTTGTCCGGCGTTTTTCGCTAGTTCACGCGTCAGCGTACCCAGACCCGCACCGATCTCGACGACGTGATCCGATTCGCTCAGCTCCGCAGCAGCGACTATGCTGTCGAGCACAGCTTCATTTACGAGGAAATTCTGCCCAAATTTTTTATTGGGAGAGAGTCCATGAGTACGGAGAAAGTCAGCGAGCTTGGTGCTGTCTGCGAGATTCACTTCTCCAGCCTCACTAGCTTCACTGGATCTCCGCTACCCGAGAGGATCGTGATCTTATCTTTGGTCGTACCGAAGTCCTCGGCGAGGAATCGCAGCAGCTCAGCGTTGGCTTTGCCTTTCTCCGGTGTGGCGGCGATGCGGATCTTCAGCGTACCATCATCGAGCATACCCACGATCGCACTAAAAGCCGACTTGGGGATCACCTTGATCCTTAGTACTAGCCGACCACTCTTTTGGAAGTCTGCGTAGAGGCTCGTCGGAGATGGGGGAGTGTTTGGCATTTTAGATTTTCGATGGGAGATTTACCTGATTAATTTTTAGTTTGCTTCAATCTCCACACTCGGATTTTACCGTGATCGCCCGAGAGAAGTACAGCGGGCACTTTCCGTCCTTTATAGTTCGCGGGCTGAGTGTAGTGGGGGTACTCTTTCTTACGATCGAGAGCCAGCGAAAAGCTCTCCTCGTGTACGCTCGCAGCTTTGCCCACGACACCGGGGATCAGGCGCGCCACAGCGTCGATCACGACGAGCGCGGGTAGCTCACCACCAGTCAAGACATAGTCGCCGATACTCAGCTCCAGATCGACACACTCATCGATCCAGCGTTGATCTACGCCCTCGTAGTGTCCGCAGACGAGGATCAGTCGCTCGGCCTCTTCCGACCACTTTTCTGCGAGCGGCTGGTCGAACTTCCGTCCGCGCGGCGAGAAATACACCACAGGGATTTTTTTTTTGCTCCGACCCTTGATTCGCTTCACTGCGTCGAAGAGCGGCTGACATGCCATGACCATACCCGCTCCACCACCAAAAGGTTTGTCATCGACCTTTCGCCATTTGTTCTGCGCGTAATCGCGGAGCTGGTGGAGTCGCACATCGACTTTTTTTAGTTTGATCGCACGTTTGAGTATGCTCGAGTCCAGCACAGAGTAGAAAGCCTCGGGGAACAGCGTGATGACATCGATACGGAGCACAGGCAAAGGATAAAGTAGAAAGTAAAAAGTAGAAAGCCTAATGACTTATTACTAATACAATAATTTTTGATTCTTGCAATACATTTTTTAAGAAGATTGGTAAAAAAGGCTCACTAGGGTTGCCCTTTTGGCTTTCTTTCGCTAAAATCTTCCGGCTCGGTTTTTACCAGAGTTGCTTTTTCCCCTTCTATGGCACGTCACTTCAAACAGCAAAAACAGGTCGTCCATAAAAAGAAAAAAGGTGGCACTCCTAGAGCAGCGAAGGAAGTCATCGGTAGCCTAGGTCGCGTCGTAGAGCCGCTACCCAATGCTGAGTTCCTCGTGGAGCTCCAAGACCCTCAGTACAATAAGTATCAGCTACGCGCTCGGATCTCCGGCAAGATGCGCATGAACAATATCAAAATCCTGCTCGGTGACTACGTGTCAGTCGAGCTAAACCCTTACGATTTGTCTCGCGGTCGCATTACTTTCCGCCATCGCAGTAAGCCAAATATCACACCTATCACACCCACAGCAGCACCGGCAGCTCCGAGTGCTGAATCTACCCCTCCTCCTACCAAATGAAAGTCCGTGCTTCCGTCAAACCGATCTGTGATAAGTGCAAAGTGATTCGCCGCAAGGGGGTCGTACGTGTGATTTGCCAAACTCCCAAACACAAGCAACGACAAGGTTAAGATAACTCACTAATTAATAATTGAAAGTTGGCTCGTATCTCTGGTATCAATCTCGCTCCAAATAAACGCATCGTAGCAGCCCTGCTCGGTGTGGCAGGTGTCGGTCAGTCATTGGCTGCCAAGATCTGTGTCGCTGCCAACGTAGATATCAACAAAAAAGCCAAAGACCTAACAGAAGAAGAAGAAGCACGTCTGCGTAACGAAGTCGCCAAACAGCCCACAGAAGGCGATCTACGACGTCTCGTCTCCCAAAATATCAAACTCCTGCAAGACATCGGCTCCTATCGTGGTGAACGTCATCGTCGTCGGCTGCCCTGCCGTGGTCAAAAGACCAAGACCAACGCTCGTACACGTAAAGGTAAGAAAACAACTATGGGATCTGGTCGTCGTAAAGAAGCTAAGAAATAACATTACTAAATACTAATGGCAGACAAAGCAGCCACTACCGAAGATCAAACCAAACCAGCCGCCAAGTCTGGCAAAAAGGTTAGCTATGCCATCCGCGCAGCTGCCAAGAAGAAAAAGAAGATCCGTCGCATAGTCACAGTTGGTCGTGCGAGCATACTCGCTGGTGCCAACAATACGCTTGTAACCATCACTGACGAAAATTCCGAAACACTTGCTTGGAGTAGTGCGGGTTCTAGTGGGTTCAAGGGCACACGCAAAAGCACACCATATGCCGCTCAGACCGCTGCCAAAAACGCTGCCGAAAAGGCCAAAGAGTTTGGACTAGAAAAGCTCAACGTCTATATCAAGGGTATCGGACCTGGACGCGAGCAAGCCGTTCGTGGACTCGGAGCAGTCGGCATCTCTATCGAGAGTATCACTGATATCACACCTGTACCGCACGGCGGCTGCCGCAAAAAAGGCGCTCGACGTGTCTAACATTATTCTCCAATCATAATCCACAAATTCTAAATGCGTTACACCGGACCAAAATGTCGTCTCTGCCGCCGCGAAGGTAAAAAGCTTTTCCTCAAAGGAGAGCGTTGCAACACTCAAAAGTGTGCTTTCGTCCGTCATAGCGATGTACCTGGCAAGTATGGCAAAGAGCAACGTGCCAAAAAGACAGAATACGCGATCCAGCTACGTGCCAAGCAAGCTGCTCGCCGTATTTATGGTCTTTCCGAGTCCCAGTTTCGATTGACGTATGACTCAGCAGCCAAGAGTGCTGGCAATACCGGTGAAAACTTCCAACGTTTACTAGAGACCCGCCTTGACAATGCTCTTTTTCGTGCCGGTCTGGCAGCGAGTCGCAGTCAAGCACGTCAGATCGTCGGTCACGGACTCCTGCGCTACAATGATCGTCGTGCCAAGACACCGAGTCGTCAGGTCAAGATCGGCGACAAGTTTACTCTGAGCGCCAAAGCAGCTAAGTCACCACTTTTTGAAAGTTTGGCAAAGAAGAAAGACGCTTCACCTAAGTGGCTAAAGGCTGATTATGGCGAGTTTGCTTTCGAAATCGTCGGTGCTCCCGAGATAGAAGAGTGCGAACGAATCGATGCACAAGCCGTCGTTGAGTTTTACTCACGTTAATTATCAATTCATCTAATTTTTTTCCTAGATGCATATTATCCAAGCTGATCTCGGTGCTCCAAAAATCACAACCAAAAAAGTCGGTGATAATCACATGCTTTTTTCTGTCGCACCACTGCCCAACGGCTACGGTATGACCCTCGGCAACACTTTCCGGCGTGTCTTGCTATCTTCGCTGCCAGGTACTGCTGTCACAGGTATCAAGGTCAAAGGCGCAACTCACGAATACGCTACACTCGATGGTGTACAGGATAGCGTATTGGATATCATCCTAAATCTCAAACAGCTCCAGCTAAAAAAGCACAGCAAAGAGCCAACTAAGCTAAAACTAGAGGCTAGTGGCGGCGGCAAAGTCACAGCCAAAGATATCAAAACTACGTCTGATGTCGAAGTGCTCAACCCTGAGCTCGTCATCACGACACTCGACAAAAAAGCTTCACTTAGCATAGAGCTGACAATCGAAAAAGGCGTTGGCTATCTGCCTGCTAGTGGTCGCCAAAAGACTAATAGCGAAACAGGCTTGATCCTCGTAGATGCGATCTTTAGTCCTGTCGTGCGTGTCCGCTACGATGTCACTGCTACTCGTGTCGGCTCTCTGACCAACCTCGACAAGCTCGAACTAGAGGTCAAGACTAGCGGCAGCATGACTCCAGAAGATTCTGTGAAGTTTGCCAGCAACGTGATCAAAAGCTATTTCGATATCTTCAACCAAAAAGAGGAGACGATCGAGGGTGATTTCATTGCCGACGCTGAAAAGCTCGCAGCTACTACATCAGCTGTACCAGTCGCTACCGCTGCTATATCTAGTGGCGAAGAGGGTGCTACTGCGGTTGGCACTTCCACTACTTCTGCGTCAGAAAAATACACTCCAATTGAAATTCTAGGGTTTAGCCCTCGCACGCTCAATGCTCTGATCAACGGTGGTATTGGTAGTATTGAGCAGCTTACCAAATGTACACCAAACAAAATCGCCAATCTCCGTGGTTTTGGCAACAAGGCTCTCGACGAAGTCGCTGATAAACTCGCTGAAAAAGGTCACAAACTATCCGAAGAAGAGTAATCCTATCCTAACTAATGAGACACAGAGTCAAAAAGGTCGCACAACTAGGTCGCCAGCCTGATCATCGTCAGCTCCTGCTACGTAATCTAGCTACCTCGCTAGTATTACATGGCAAGATCCAGACCACCGCTGCCAAAGCTACAGCAGTCCAGCCGCTCATCGAGCGCTTGATCGCCAGAGTCGTCCGGGGCAAAGAGCCACGCGAAGTGATCCGCTATCTCAAGACTGTCCTCCTCACCGAACAAGCACAAAAAAAGGCCTTTCCAGAGTTCGCCAAGCGCTACGCGGAGCGCAAAGGTGGTTACACTCGTATCACACCGATCGGTGCACGCGCAGGGGACAATGCCCCCAAAGTTCAGCTAGAGCTAATCTAAATCATGAAAACATATTTACCCCAAAAGATCGAACTTCAGAAAGATGCCAAATGGTATATCGTCGATGCTGACGGTCAGGCGCTGGGCAAGATAGCGACAGTGACAGCTCGCGTGCTTACAGGCAAGCATCGTCCAGACTTCACACCACATTTGGATCTAGGCGATAGTGTCATCATCGTCAATGCTGCCAAAGTCCGCCTGACAGGTCAAAAACGCACTGACAAGCTCTACCACACGCATTCCGGCTACAAGGGCAATCTCAAAACCAAGACTGCCGGAGCTTTCCTCGAAAAAAACCCACGTAAAGTCCTTGAGTTGGCTGTCGCCGGTATGCTACCAAAGAATAAGCTCAAAGATGGTCGTATCAAACGCCTCAAGGTCTACGCTACAGCAGAGCATGGACAAGCAGCCCAAAAGCCAACACCACTAACTGTCTAATACTACTTTGACCACTACCAAAGCCAAAACTGCCGAAACTGCTGACAAGAAAGGTCCCTACGTTTACTCCGTTGGCAAGCGTAAAACTGCGATCGCACGTATCCGTCTATTCAAAGGTACTGGCAAAATCACGATCAATGAGCGTGATGCCAAGCAATACTTCACAGTCGGTCAGCACATGGCCTCTTTCCTCGCTCCTTTCAACGTCGCAGGAGTAGTGCCAAAGAGTTATGATCTGGAGATCAAAGTCATCGGTGGTGGACCAAACGCCCAAGCAGAAGCCTGCCGACATGGACTCGCTCAAGCTCTGGAGAAGGAAGAAGCCAGCCGTCGCACAGAGCTAAAGAAAGTGGGCTTCCTGACTCGCGATGCTCGTGTCAAAGAGCGTAAGAAGCCAGGCCTCAAGGGTGCTCGTCGGGCGCCACAGTGGGCAAAGAGATAGCAGTATAGATTCTTCTTTGTTATAGTGCTGTACTATTGACAGTATTGTTTTTATTTGTTTAAATAAAATACTTAAAGTATTTTATTTCGATGTTAGAAGACGACAGGTTAAAACGTAGTCCATCAATAACTCGACGTGAGCTATTGAAAATCTTGGTGGCAGCTGGTTTGGGCGGGGTGTTGGCGTCTAGTTCTGTTACTGCACTAGCCGCAGAGTCTAGTGTTAGCCGAGAGGCTCGCCGTTACTATGTCTACAAACGAGACAATTATAATACGGATATTTTGACTGCTGCGGCTGATCAATATAATGATGGTAAGTACAGAGGCAGTGGTATTTCAGACTATGAAATGCGTAAGTCTATTCAGGCGCTACGACGTGAGTTAGTTGTTTATCCAACGGCCTTACTCGAAAAAGCTAAAATCAAAAAAATTATCATTTTAAGAAATCTACAAGCCAAGAGAAATCTTGATTGGTTGAATATCAATGGTAGTTCCAACTGGCAGACCGGATTTATTTTGCTCGATTCTTTTGGTTCTGATTGGTACAAATTTTCAACACTACATCATGAGATTTTTCATCTTTTGGATCGTGACTCTGACAATCTTGCTTGGGCTAGTTTGAATAAAAATGGCGATAAAGCTTATGTCGCCAAACACGGACTCGGTTGCGATACTCCAGATAACCTTCAAGCTGGATTTATAGATGTTTATGGATCTTGTAGTGTCAACGAAGATCAAGCTACCATTACTCAAGCTTTGTTTTGGGATTCAACTGAGTCGATCCAAAATCGTGCTGCCAAAGATCCTGTTTTGACCACTAAAATCCAACGCATCAAGCAGTTTTACTTAGAAAAAAGTAACGGTCTAATGGACGAACAGTACTGGCGAGACCTGGATACAGGTATCGTTCGTAGAGCAGGGGAGAGTTATTGGGGTAATCCCAAGAAACGGATCTAATAGGCGTATAGATATACAAATGTCCTAAAAAGCACTCCGTAAGGAGTGCCTTTTAGGATTGATTGAGAGATCTTTCAACAGACTCAGAGTGACAGAGTATATTACTCGATGATCTTTGTAACTACGCCTGCTCCTACAGTCCTGCCACCTTCGCGGATAGCAAAGCGAGTACCGTCCTCTAGTGCGACACTCGTACCTAGTATGACGTTGAGTTTGATATTGTCACCAGGCATGACCATCTCTGTGCCGCTTGGTAGCTCGACATCACCAGTTACGTCTGTAGTACGGATGTAAAACTGTGGTTTGTAGCCTTTGAAGAATGGAGTATGACGACCACCTTCCTCTTTGGTGAGGATATAGACCTCGCACTCAAATTTCTTGTGTGGAGTGATCGTACCCGGTTTGGCGAGCACTTGACCACGTTCGACGTCGTCTTTTTCGATACCTCGGAGGAGGACACCAGCGTTGTCGCCAGCTTCACCACGGTCGAGCTGCTTACGAAACATCTCTACACCAGTGACGACAGATTTTTGAGTATCGCGAATACCGACGATTTCGACTTCGTCGTTGATATTGATGACACCTTGGTCGATACGACCGGTGACGACTGTACCACGACCCTTGATGCTAAAGACGTCTTCTACGGGCATGAGGAAAGGTTTGTCGAGGTCACGCTCTGGGTCTGGGATCCAGCTGTCGAGTGCTTCCATGAGTTTTGCAATGGCTGGTTCGCCGTACTCACTGGTGTCGCCTTCTACAGCTTTGAGTGCGCTACCACGGATGATCGGAGTATTCTTGCCGTCGAATTCGTATTTGTCGAGGAGTTCGCGGACTTCTTCTTCGACTAGCTCGATCATATCTTTGTCGTCGACCATGTCGCATTTGTTTAGGAAGACAACGATCTTTGGTACCATCACCTGACGGGCGAGTAGGACGTGCTCCTTGGTCTGGGGCATCGGACCATCGGCAGCGGAGACTACGAGGATAGCGCCGTCCATCTGGGCAGCACCTGTGATCATATTTTTGACGTAGTCGGCGTGTCCTGGACAGTCAACGTGAGCGTAGTGGCGCTTGTCTGTGGTGTACTCCTGATGACTGGTAGCGATAGTGATACCACGTTCTTTTTCTTCTGGGGCGTTGTCGATAGCAGCGTAGTCACGCGCTTCTGCGTTGCCGCTCTTTGCGAGGACAGTACAGATAGCAGCAGTGAGAGTAGTCTTGCCATGGTCGACGTGACCGATAGTACCGACGTTTACGTGGGGTTTGCTGCGATCAAAGGTTTCAGCCATTTGTAGGGGATTAAAAATTATTTAAGCCGGAGGATTCTAACGAATCTGCGACTAAAGTGCAAGGATTTTAGAGTAAGAAATTTATGCGGTCAAGAGGACTATTTGGCGTATTCTACGGCTCTAGTCTCACGAATTACATTGACTTTGATCTGCCCGGGGTAGGCCATATCTTGTTCGATTTTTTTGGCGATCTCTTTTGAGAGTTTTAGGCTGGATAGGTCGTCAGTTTTTTCAGAGTTTACGAGTACGCGTACCTCGCGACCAGCTTGGATTGCAAAGGCTTTCTCGACGCCTGTGAAGCCCGTGGCGATGTTTTCTAGCTCTTGGAGGCGTTGGATGTAGTTCTCCAGGCTCTCGCGACGAGCACCTGGGCGGCTGCCGCTGATAGCATCGGCGACATGAGTGATGATATCCAGTACGCTCTCCATGGGTACGTCCTCGTGATGTGCCTCTACGGCATGGATTACATCTTCGTCGAGCTTGAATTTTCGTAGGATATTGGCGCCGATGACGGCGTGCGGTCCTTCGATCTCATGATCTACAGCTTTGCCTATATCGTGGAGTAGGCAAGCCATTTTGGCTTTTTTGACATCATAACCTAGCTCGCTAGCGATCGCAGATCCGAGGTAAGCCGCTTCGATCGCGTGTTTTAGATTATTCTGACCGTAGCTGGTGCGGAAGCGTAGGCGACCGAGGAGTTTCACTACTTGTGGCGGTAGTCCGACGACACCGACTTCGATGACAGCTTTTTCACCAAATTCTTTCATGAGATCTTGAGTTTCAGCGTCAGCTTTTTTGACTGCTTCTTCGATCTTTGCTGGGTGGATTCGTCCGTCGGAGATGAGTTTTTCTAGTGCGGTTTTTGCCACGTAGCGGCGTACTAGGTCGAAGCCAGAGATAATGACGGCACCTGGTGTGTCGTCCACGATCACATCGACACCTGTCGCCATCTCGAAGGCGGTGATATTGCGACCTTCGCGTCCAATGATGCGACCTTTGATGTCATCACTTGGTAGGTTGACTAGTGTGACTGTTGATTCGCTGGTTACTTCGTTTGCGAGCCGTTGAATCGAGAGTGCGATGATTTTTTGGGCTTTTTTGTCGCCTTCTTCTTTGGCTTTGGTTTCAGCTTCACGGATTTTTTTTGCCAATTCGTCAGCGCTGTCTTTTTCTACTTCGGCGAGGAGTTGAGTTTTGGCTTCGTCGCGTTTGAGTCCGGCTATTTCTTCGAGTTTGGATTTTTGTGCGTCACGGTGATTTTCAGCCTCGGCTTTGATTTTTTCTACTTCGGTAGCACGGGTCTCTAGTGCTGCTCGCTTGGTATCTATAGCTTCGGTCTTTTTGTCGAGATTGGCTTCTTTTTCGGTTAGGCGTTTTTCGGCTGTTTCGAGTTTTTCGCGGATTTGCTTCTCTTCTGTTTTGGCTTCGGTTAGAGTTTTTTCTGCTTTGGCACGGATTGATTCGGCTTCTTTGCGTGCGTCTTCGAGACTGGCGTGTTTTTGTTCATCGGCCTGGCGGGCGCGAGCTTCGGCTTTGCTGGCGTGGTCTGATGCTTCGGCGATGATTTTTTTAGCTTGTATTTCCGCGTTTGCAGCGTCTTTTTTGCCTTTGCCTTGGGCAGCGAAAAAACCACCAGCGCCACCGACGATTACGCCTAGAACTATGAGTACGATTTCCATTTGAAAGGGGATTAACAAATCCCCGAAGCGAGCTGAAAAGTGACTTTTAAGTCCGTAAATTCAAAAAATCGGAGAGTTGGGTAGATTTTTGAAGTTTTGGAGTGATTGAAAAAGTATTTTTCAGGGTCAATTTTGAAGTTTTAAATAGACTTGCTTCGAGGGGTAAAATGGCTTACTTAAGCCAAAACTAAACATAGTTTAGCAGGAGAAGACGGGGGAGTCAAAGGTATATCTTGATCTCAAAATGTGGACGAAAAGGAGTTTGCCAGTCGTTCCATCTCGCGCTATCCTGTGTCTCCCTTGCCCACCAAAAAACCCTCTCCACCGTCCAAAGTACCACCGCATGCTATCGAGGCTGAGCGGGGAGTGCTGGGTAGTTTGCTGATCGACAAAGACGCACTGCTCAAGGTAGCTGATTTGCTAGCCGCCGAAAATTTTTATGATCCACGTCACGTACTGATTTTCGCAGCTGCGCTTGAGCTTTTTCAGTCGCATGCTCCGATCGACCTGCTCACTGTCAGCCAAAAGCTCGCTGACCAAAAAAAACTCAAAAATGTTGGTGGTCGGGCGTATCTAGCCGAGCTAACCGAAGAAGTGCCGACGAGCTCTCATATCTTTGAATACGCGCGGATTGTCAAGCAAAAAGCGACTTTGCGTAAATTACTTCAATCTGGTCAGGAGATCGCCGGACTGGCACTCGACGAAGACAGTGAGTCCAATACACTCCTCGAAAAAGCAGAGCAGAGTCTTTTTCAAGTCACACAAAATCTAATTAAAGATAAGTTCGTTCACATCAAAGAGATCCTCAATCAGCGTTTTGATGAGTTTAGTGAGCTGCACGACGCGGAGGACAAAGATCTGCTACGGGGTGTACCGACAGGATTCAAGGCGATTGATCATCTGCTCTCAGGTTTGAAGCCAGCCGATATGGTGGTGTTGGCAGCCCGACCGAGCATGGGTAAGACTGCCTTCGCGCTCGGGATCTCCCAAAACTCTGCCCTCAAATTTGGTAAAAGTGTCGGTTTCCTCTCACTCGAGATGAGTAAGGAGCAGCTCGTCGATCGTATGTTTGCCAGTCTCCTCGGGGTTGATAGCTGGCGACTTCACAAAGGTGCATTGACCGACGAGGAGTTTGGCAGGATCGGTGGTGTGATGGACGAGTTAGCTCAGGCCAACATCTTCATCGATGACTCTGTCGGTAGCAGTATTACTGAGGTGCGAGCCAAGGCACGACGACTCCAGATGGAGTACGGACTCGATATGCTCGTCATCGACTATCTCCAGCTCATGACTACCGAAAATGCCGCTTACGCTGGCAATCGTGTCCAAGAGATCAGTGAGATCAGTCGCAGTCTCAAGGCACTGGCACGCGAGCTGAAAATCCCGATCGTCGCTCTGAGTCAGCTATCTCGTGCCGTCGAAAACCGCCCTGGTAAGATCCCTCAGCTCGCTGATCTGCGTGAGTCTGGTGCGATCGAGCAAGACGCTGATATCGTCATGATGATGTATCGCGAGGACTACTACGAAGAGGACTCCGATCGTCCAGGCATTACGGATATCTACATTCGCAAAAATCGTAACGGTCCGACTGGGCGTGCTGAGCTAATGTTTAAAAAAGAACAACTACGTTTCTTTGACATTGACAAAAAAATCGTTGATATAGTTGGACCACCAAAGGTCGAACAGATCGCGACCTTAGGTGATTTTAGCTGAAGTGCGTTTGAGCACCAAAATAGCTGAGAAGTAGAGTAGTTTATTTTAGTGTTTCATACTTTTGGTTTTATCCTTTAAACTGACTTTATGTTAGATTTTTCCAAATTTATTGTTACTTGTGAGCTGTCGTCTTCTTCGGGTGCGGATATCCACACTGTACTCGATCAGGCGCGTGAGATCACTGCCGATGCTTTCAATCTACCCGATGGGATCCTAGGCAAGCTGACGATCGACCCTATCGTACTGGCCAATCGTGTCAAGCTCGCGACAGATAAACCTGTCATCGCCCACTTGACCTGTCGCGATACGACGAAGCTGGGACTCGCGAGCAGGCTGCTCGGGGCGAGTGTGCTGGATGTCGATGGTATCCTCGCACTGACTGGTGATGCTGGTAGTCAAAACGTCTTCGAGGTCAGAGCGACAGGTCTGACGCAGCTGGCTGCCGATCTCAATACTGGTGAGTTCAATGATAAGGAGATCAAAGGCGCGACCAAGCTCCAGATCGGAGTTGCTTGTAATCCCAATGTCGATGGTCAGATCGACTACTTAAAAGAAAAAGTCGCTGCTGGTGCCCAGTTTGTTCAGACACAGCCTGTGTTTGATCTCGCGATAGCTGAGAAGTTCCTCGCTGATGTAAAGCAAGCTGGGATCAAAATCCCAATTTTGCTGGGGATTATGCCGCTCAAGTCGGTCAAAGTAGCTGAGTATTTCAATAAAAATGTCGTCGGAGTTACGATCCCACCACAGGTGATCGAACAGCTGGTAGCTGATGAAAACGCTGGTATAGAGGTCTGTTTAGAGTTGTTGAAGCCGCTCAAAGAGCAGCTTGCTGGTGTCCACATCATGCCACTGGGGCAGACTGACTGGGCGAATCAGATCTACGAATTTTTGGAAAAATAGACTTGTTTTTTATACGAAGGTACTCTAAAATCCCTCGGCTCTAATTCAACATAAATGAAATCTGGAATCCACCCGACCTATCACGACACCACCAAGACCAAGTGTGCTTGTGGCGCGACGTTCGACTTTGGCTCTACTGTCGAGACTGTCAGTACCGAGGTTTGTTCGGCTTGTCATCCTTTCTACACAGGTAAGCAAAAACTCGTCGATACAGCTGGTAAAGTCGATAAATTCCGTATGAAACTGAAGCGTGCCAAAGCTGGCGAGGGTGCGAAAAAGAAATCCAAGATTAGTGAGAGTGTCCGTGCTGCCGCTGCCGCGCGAGCTGGCGAGACTTCGGCGCTGGGTAGTAAACAGATCGTCAGCAAGGTAAAAGCTGGTCGGATCAAAGCCGAGACAGCCGCTGCCAAGGAGCAGGAGGCCAAAGCTAAAGCCAAGGAGGAGGCCAAGAACGCAAAAGTAGAAGATAGCCCTGAGTCCAAAGACGCTGCGAAGACTGAGTCCACCAAAGCCGAAAAGAAAACTACTACTGATTCAAAATCAGCCGAGAAATCTGTAGAGACTCCAGCAGCAGAAAAAACCGAGGAAAAGAAAGGTTAGTCTGTTTGTTTGCCGGCAGCCTTATTGCTTAGTTTTTGCGTAGAGTTTATAGACGCGAGGCGAGTTTTTGGTATCAGTGATTGTTAGCTCATGCTTGAGGAAAGGATGAGAGATTGTTTCTGCCCAGTCATCGGTGCTTCATTATATATATGTCATATTAGTAGATTGTGCCTTGTCAAGGCGGTACAGTGCAGTGTGTCTCAGAGGATCTTACTCGACTCTGCTAAAATACCTCGGTATGAATAAATCTGACAATACTCCCGAACTCGCAACTCTGCGCCACTCTGCTTCGCATATACTCGCCACGGCAGTGCTCGATATGTTTCCCGAGGCCAAGCTCGGTACAGGTCCGGCGACTGACGAGGGGTTTTATTATGACTTCGAGCTACCGCGGACGTTGATCCCCGAGGATCTAAAGCTGCTGGAAAAGAAAATGAAGCACATCGTCAAGCAGAACCAAAAGTTTGAAAAAAATGAGGAGCCGATCGAGCAGGCGCGTGAGTTCCTCCAAAAGATTCAGCAGCACTTCAAAATAGAAATCATCGACGAACTGGAGCAAGCAGGGGAGTCGAGTGTGAGTTTTTACAAAAACGGTAACTTCGTCGATCTCTGCTCTGGTCCGCACATTGATGGTACACAACAGCTCAAAGCATTTAAGCTCACGCATTTCAGTGCGAGCTACTGGCGAGGAGATGCTGAGCGACCGAGTTTGCAGCGGATTTATGGTGTGGCTTTCGCGACTGCTGACGATCTCAAAAAGTGGGAAGAGCTACAGGTAGAGGCTAAAAAGCGCGATCATCGTAAGCTTGGTGCCGAGTTGGGGCTGTTTACATTCTCCGAGCAGGTTGGCTCGGGATTACCACTCTTTACGCCCAAGGGGGCGTTTCTGCGCGATCAGATCGCTGATACGATCCAAGAAATCCAAGCTAAGTACGGTTTCGAAAAAGTCTGGATACCACATATTACAAAGAAAGATTTGTACGAGACTTCGGGGCACTGGGAGAAATTCAAAGACGATCTTTTTCACGTCAAAGGTAAATCGGACACGGAGTTCGTCATGAAGCCGATGAACTGTCCGCACCACACTCAGATCTTCGCGGCAAGTGCTAAGAGCTATCGTGATCTGCCCGTGCGCTATGCCGAGACGACGACCTGCTACCGCGATGAGCTGCCGGGGGAGCTGCTCGGGATCTCGCGTGTGCGAGCGCTGACACAGGACGATGGGCATATCTTTTGCCGACCAGATCAAGTCAAGGAGGAGTGTCGCAATATCGTTCACGTAATCCGTGAGTTTTACACGAAGCTCGGTATGTTTGGCGAGGGCGACTACTGGGTTTCGCTTTCTGTGCGCGATACCAAAACGCCTGAAAAGTACCTCGGTGATCCAAAAAACTGGGACGCGGCAGAGCAGTACCTCCAAGAAGTCGCCGACGAAGAAAAATTAAATGCTAAGCGTGTGGAGGGTGAAGCGGCTTTTTATGGTCCGAAGCTTGACTTTCAGTTCCGCGATGCGCTTGGTCGTCAGTGGCAGCTCGCCACGATTCAGCTCGACTTCGTCCAGCCCGAAAGATTCAAACTGGAGTATACAAATGAAAAAGGTGAGGCGGAGACACCCGTCATGATTCATCGAGCAGTCGCAGGTAGTCTGGAGCGTTTCCTTGCGGTAATCATCGAGCATTTCGCCGGACAATTCCCCGTATGGCTCGCGCCTGAACAAGCGCGGTTTGTCCCTGTCGCGACGGACTTCATCCCCGCGTGTGAGGAGATGGCAGCTGAATTAAAAAAAGCCGGCGCACGCGTAACAGTCGATACCAGTAGCGACTCGTTGGGCAAAAAAGTCCGCAACGGTGAAAAAGCCAAGCTGCCTTACCTACTCGTAGTGGGTGAAAAAGAAGCCAAAGCGAAGAGTGTTACGATTCGCGAGCGAGGTAAGGAAGAGCAGGAGACTGTGCCGTTGGCGGAGTTTGCCGAGCGGCTGAGCTAGATGTAGTAAACCATCGCTGAGATGATGGCGATGTTGACAGTCAGGTAGAGTGAGTTGGTTATAATGATGGGTTTTTCGTGGTGGACAATGCCATAGATCAGCCAGATCGCAGAAAAGATTAAATACCCACTCCATGTCAGGAAAGACAAGCCAGAGGAGTCTTGCGTATCTAGGATGCGTAGCAGCTGTGGTAGTGTGGCTATTGGTCCGAGGATCGCGATCGCGATAATCATATGGTCCAGCAAGCGAATACCGCGATTTGGGTGTGGATATTGCTGATTTTGGATCTGTATGCGTTTACGAATATGCAAATGATGTCGAGGATGATGGGGGTTATCTCTCATTTAAAAATAGTTATTACTGTTCAGATGGTACTTTTTCAAACACCGCTGCCGCTTTCGTGTTATTAGTTTGCGGTACGGTAGGGTGCTGCGTTTCAGAGTGGAGCGTGCGCACAGGGTATGGTATCTCGATACCTGCGCTCTGGAGTGCGTCGAAGGCCACATGGGTAAGCTCAGATTTGACTTCCCACCACTTGCTGTGGCTCTCGACCCAAGCACGGATCTCTAGCACTATCGCTGACTCGCCGATCTCGGCGACTAGTACGGCAGAGTTTGGCTCTGGTTCTACAGCTGGATTAGTTTTGATTGCTTTCAGGATTAGTTCCTGAGCTTTTTTGATATTCGTGCCGTAGCCGACACCGATGCGGAAGTCGATACGACGGACAGGATTCTTGGTATAACAAATAACTTTGTTTGTCAGTAGGTCGAGGTTGGGGATATTGATCTCGGTGCCATCGACACCTCGGAGGGTGGTGACGCGACTCTGGATATCGACGATCGTACCTTTGGTATTGTTGACTTCGATGAAGTCACCGAGGTTGAATTTATCATTTGAGAGTAGCGTGATGCCAGCGACGAAGTTGCCTACAGGACCCTGTAGAGCGAGACCAAGTCCCAAACCAATCGCACCAGAAAACCACTGCAAGGGAATACCAGCCATGGAGAGTGCGATCATCGTACCGACCAAAAAAACTGTCGTAAAAGTGATGCGACTGTAGAGGATTACTAGCTCGCGATGACGATCTCCCTGTTTGGCTTCGAGCTTGCGGCGTATCCAGCGTGAGAGTAGTGAGCCGACGATGACTGTGACTACTACGACATTGAGCGCGACGAATATCTTCCAAGCAATCTCGGAGTAACCTAGGGCAGTTGTAGTTTTTTCGGCGGTTGCGGCGAAAGCTGTTTCGATTAGCATTTTTGATTTGAATTTTAGTTTCTATTTATTTTACCACAAAAGAGCCTAAAAAACAAGCTACTAAATGGTTTCAGCTACTAGCCGAGCACCTTGAGTCGTTCTTTGATTTTATTGATTTTATCTTCTGCCTCGCTTTGTTTGGCTTGCTCGGCTACGACCACATTGGTCGGTGCGCGATTGATGAAGTCAGGGTTGGATAGCTTGGTTGTGACGATACGTAGATAGTTTTCAGTTTCTATGAGATCTATTTTGAGGCGCTTCTTTTCTTCTTTTGGGTCAATGAGTTTGGCGATAGGCAGATAGATCTCAAGTCCTGCTTCAAATTTTGCAACAGCATTTTCAATTTTCTTACCAGTTTTCTTTACCGTTAGTCCGCTCAGACGGGCGAGTTTTTTGATCTCACTGGTGTGTTTTTTGACCAAGCTTTCTGATTTGCCAGCGTAGACTGTGGCGGCGATCTTCTTCGCTGGCTCGACGTTTAGTTCGCTGCGGACGCTACGGACAGCCGAGATAATCGTCGTGACGAGTGTCATCTCAGTCTCGATTTTTTTGTTGATTCGAGCTTTGACTGGGCGTGGCCAGTGTTCTAGTGCGAGAGATCTACGGCGGACTTTGCCCACAGGACCAAACTGGGTGGCTAGCTCCTCGGTCACAAACGGGATAAACGGATGTGCCAGGCGCAGCACTGTACTGAGTACATGGGAGAGGACTTTGGGATTGGGTTTGTCTTTCGTCAGCTCGATATACCAGTCGCAGAAATCCTGTCGAATAAAGGTTTGAATTTTGTCAGCTACTTCGGCAAAGGCGTGTTTCTCTAGTCCGGTAGTAGCTTCTGTGATCAGAGTGTTGAGGCGACTCAAGATCCATTTGTCAGAGAGTCCGTGTGGAGTGGGATTCGCTACTAGATCGCGCCTATTGCCCAATATGCCGAAGACATAGCGACTAGCGTTCCAGAGTTTATTTATAAAGTTACGCTGACCTGCGATCTTGGATTCACTAAACTTCAAATCTGTACCAGGTGTGCTGCCGATCGTCAGACTGAGACGGAGTGCATCAGTGCCGTATTGCTCGATCATACTGAGCGGATTGATGCCATTGCCGAGCGATTTACTCATTTTACGACCTTGTTCGTCGCGTACCATGCCGTGGAGGTAGACAGTCTCAAATGGTACTTTGCCAGTCAGCTCTAGCCCGAGCATGATCATACGAGCCACCCAAAATGGAATAATATCGTAGCCAGTCTCAAGGATTGTATTGGGGTAAAAAGTCTTGAAGTCCTGTGTGCTCTTGGGCCAGCCCAGTGTAGAAAAAGGCCAAAGACCGGAGCTAAACCAAGTATCGAGTACATCGGCATCGCGAATCAGAGCGAGATTGCCACAGTGTGGACATTTCTTTGGTTCGGTTTCCGCGACGATTACTTTCATACAGCCTTCTTTGGTGCGTTTGCGTTTGTTCGCCCAGATCGGGACTTTTTTGCAATACCAGACGGGGAGCTGGTGACCCCACCAGAGCTGACGACTGATACACCAGTCGGGAGTTTTTTCTAGCCAGTGTGTGAACTCTTTTTCGAAGCGATCTGGTACAAAGGTGATTTTCTTTTTTTTGACTTCTTTGAGGGCTTTGTCAGCGAGTGGTTTCATCTTTACGAACCATTGCAAGCTCTCAAGTGGCTCGACGACTGTGTCGCAGCGGCTACAGTGTCCGACAGAATGCTTGTGGCGGACGATCTTCTCTAGATTACCAATGTCATCGAGATAGCGTACGACGTTGTCTCGTGCTTCGATGATGTTCATACCCTTGAACCGTCCTGCGTGTTTGGTCATCTTGCCATGCGGTCCGATGACGACGATACTCTCGAGCTCGTGGTCGTGTCCGATCTCAGCATCTAGTGGGTCGTGGGCAGGTGTGATCTTGACTGCACCTGTGCCAAACTTCTGATCGACACGCTTATCAGCGATGACTTTGATCAGTCTATTGGTGATCGGTAGGATCAGATCTTTGCCGATGAACTCCTCATAGCGAGGATCGTCGGGGTGGACGGCGACAGCAGTGTCGCCCAGCATAGTCTCGGGGCGTGTAGTCGCGACACAGATCGAGCGGTCTGTCGCACTCACGAAGTAGCGAATGAAATAGAGATTACCTTCGTCTTCGCGATGCTCGACCTCTATGTCGGAGAGTACTGTCGTACAGCGAGGACACCAATTCACTAGCTTTTTGTCGCGATAGAGCAGACCCTTTTTGTAGAGTTTGACGAAGGCATGACGGACGGAAGCACTGGCATCATCATCAAGTGTGAAGCGCTCACGACTCCAATCGCAGCTTGCTCCCATTTTGCTAGTTTGCTCGACGATACGTTTGTGATAGCTGTTTTTCCATTCCCAGACTTTATTTACAAAGCTCTCTCGTCCGAGAACTTCGCGACTGATTCCTTGCTCGCGGAGCTTTTTTTCTACGACATTTTGTGTGGCGATACCAGCGTGATCTGTGCCAGGCAGCCAGAGGACGTCACGACCACGCATACGTTGGTAGCGGGCGAGGATGTCTTCTACAGTCAGGGTGATGGCGTGTCCTAGATGTAGCACGCCTGTCACATTTGGTGGTGGCATCATCATCGTGTAGGCGCTTTTCTTACTCTTGCCAGTGGCCTTGCCGATCTCTGTCGCTTCCCAAAAATCTCGAATACGGTCCTCTGCTGGTCCGGGTAGATAGGCAGTAGGTAGCTCGGTTACTGGTAGCAGCTCTGCTTTTTTTTTGGGTTCTGCCTTTGGTTTAGCTATCTCGGGTTTTGGGACACGTGTCGCGCTCTTTTTTAGTGGTTTTGGCAGAGTTGATTTACGTTTAAGCACAGGCTTGCTGATGGCAAGTCTTTTGATAGACTTACTGTTTATTGTTGGATTTTTAGCTACTGGTTTGGTCGGCTTGCGTATTGGCTGCTTGACCTTGGCAGTAGGTTTCTTTTTTGGTTGCGACTTGGTAGTTTGTTTGGACATAAGTTTGAACTTGTGAAATATACCAGTTTTAGATTGATTTGCTAAGTTGCTAGCGTATAAAAAAGTTGTTTTTTGGCTTAGGTAAGCGATAAAGTGGTAATAACGTGATAGGTTGTAATATCTTATGAAATGTTTCTAAATGTTATTAATCAGCTTGGCTTGGTCATGCTAAAATATGTTTCCTATGCAGGATAACTCTCTCATCTGGGTCGAAATCTCGCAGGCGGCGCTGACGCATAATCTAAAAGTACTGCGAGGGCTGGTAGGTGCTGATGTAAAGCTCGCGCCGATGGTAAAGTCTCATGCTTATGGGCACGGACTTACCGAGGTAGCTCAGGTGTTGCGAAAGGCAGGAGCAGACTATCTTTCGGTCAATGCGCTTTTCGAAGCGCGCAAGCTCCGTCTAGCAGGTGACGAGCAGCCGATTTATATCTGTGGTTATACAGCACTTGTCGACTTGCGAGAGGCGGTAGAGCTAGACTGTGAGCTGGTGATCTACAATCTTGTGACACTGACAAAATTATCTGAGGTCGCGATTGAACTAAAAAAAACTGCGCGTGTACATCTCAAAGTTGAGACTGGTATGTACCGTCAAGGAGTAGCTGCTAGTGAGGCGGTTGCTTTCGCTGATGAGATCAAAAAAACTCCTCATGTAGAGCTTGTCGGTGTCTCTACGCACTTTGCCAATATCGAAGATACGACAGATCATACTTATGCCAAGTATCAACTCACTGAGTTCAAAAAGATCAAACAAGCTTTTGAAAAGACTGGGCATACAGCTCTACTCTGGCACGCTGCCAATAGCGCTGCGACACTTCTCTGGAGTGAGACGCATTACGATTTCACACGGGTTGGGATTGTGGTGTATGGCATGTGGCCTTTTGATGGGACTTTCACGAGTCTGACGACCGAGCGCCAAGGGAAGATTATCCTGAAGCCAGTATTGACTTGGAAGACGCGTATAGCACAGATCAAGACAGTCCCAGCTGGTGCGAAGGTCGGTTATGACTGTACTTGGGAGGCTGAGCGCGAGACTAGGCTCGCGATTCTACCGATTGGCTATTACGATGGCTATGTCCGTGCCTACTCTGACAAGGCTCAGGTTTTGGTCCGTGGACGGCGTGCACCTGTCATTGGACGTGTCTGTATGAATATCTGTATGGTTGATGTGACTGATATTCCAGATGTTGTATTGGAAGATGAGGTGGTGCTGCTCGGTCAGCAGGGCGAAGATGAGATCACCGCTGAAGAGCTAGGAGACTGGAGTGGTACGATCAACTATGAAGTGACGACACGGATACGCGACGGCATTGTCCGCAAGGTGGTATAAATGTTTGACAAGTAGTGTGATCCTGCTAAGGTTGAGTACTATTTAATTTTTTGGTTATGGCAGCTTCTAATAATGACACACTCGAGTTTCGAGCAGGCTGTTCTGCTTCCGAGGGTCTGCTTCAGAGCGATGCCTTTCGTAGATGCTTCGAGATCTATCGCAGATATGCCCTAGAGATGCTGTCAGACAAAACAGATCCACGTACGTCGGCAAGGACTGATTTTATTTCCAAGATAAATACAGAGAGCTTTTTGGCGCTTTATCGTGGAGAGATAGATGATGACAAGCAAGCTAAAAAAATACACAATCTCACGGAAGATTTTTTCGATTTTTATCGAAATCCAGAGAGCTATAGTCGTCTGGTGCGCATCATGGATCCAGTCGGTTTGACAGAAAAATCTCACGACGAACGCCAAAGTTACCTTGGTCATTTGATCGGACGGCAGAGTCTCAAGTCTTCTAGTCTGCATAATGTAATTCAGCAGACTCGTCGCGAGTTGGCTCAGCGGGTGGGTATCGCAGAGAATTTATTTCGTGACTTGGACAGTACGACCAAAATCCAAATCTTGGCAGTACCAGGGCACTTTATGAAAAACTTACCTACGAGTCTCTCGCGTCTGGGTAGCCTCAAGGTGACTATTTCGGCTGAGGTGCAGACTGGTATTGACTACAGGACGCCAAAGAATAAACGCACAGAGCCATTTGTCCGCCTACAGGAGAGCTCTCTCGGCTTGGATCAGTTGCAGGCAGATGACTGGATAGCTATGCCATTGAATGTCGGTGGTAGTTTGATCTTGGCTTGTATTCACAAATCCAAAGGTAATCGCGAAATGGAGCCGGGTATGCTCAATCTTTTTCCACTAGCCGAGATTGATGAGATCGAAAATCGCAAACCAGATGCGCTTTTCTTTTTCGGTGCTCCAGATACCACCAAAGACGATTTTGGTTTTGCGCGAGATGAGGTAAGTGATACCTTGATCGGTATAGTGCCTAGTGATCCGGAGTTTCAGTACTTCGGTTATGTCAAAAAGCCAGTCCTGACTTTGGCAAATACACTTGCTATCGAAAAAGGAGAGCTACCACTTCATTGTGCTTGTGAGCGCTACACGGTCAGATTTGATTCTGATGGCAAACCTTACATCGATGATATCAACGTCAAGGCTGATGATATGGGATCAGTCCGTATGGAGGAGGACGCCAGCGGTGAAACGCGTATCTTGTTTCGTGGGACTGAGACTGGTGCATTTGCCTGTCTCGACGGCTTCAGTGGTGATACTCGTAAGCATATGGAGGGTCGTGAGGTCGGCTACAACAAAGGGAGTAATGATAACGCGCGTGTAATCGTACCTGTGACTACCGCCGAGGAGGTACAGCGCGATGATGAGTTGGATTATCTTTTTTATGTCAATAACTACGATCTCAAAGCTGAGCACGAGAGCACTATCGAAGAAAAAAATGTCGACAAGTTTATTGACATTATTCGTAAGGGTGAACGTGTCGCAGCTGGTAGTACAGGCACTAGACGAGGTGGACGAGAGATATCTTATTGGGCGAATCCATTTCCATTACTCGTTGATACGGATGGTAAGGTCTTGGATTCAGAACTTTATGAAAAATTTTCTGAGACAGAGGCGCGTTTTATTGGTGTAGCCAAAAATCTTGTAGAAAAAGGCGATCTAATCGTCGGTGTGGCCTACAGTCAGATGATGGTCGGTGCGGGCAGTGAGCTAAGTGATTTGCGTCCGTACTGTGAGCCAGATTTTGCCAAAGGCAAAGAAGTATCAGATCTCAGTGAGGAGGAGCTCAAGACTTGGCGTAAGCAGGCTGAAGAGCGATTTGAAATGGGCGGTCCAGCCCGACACTCAAATGATTTGGAAAAAAAAATCTTCGAGATAGCTCTCAAAAAGTACCAGAAGATTTTTGACACAACTGGTGAGTATCCAGCAGAAGTAGATGTGACTGGTGCACGAGTGGGTGATAGTCGTACTGGCAAATCGGAGACAATCGCGGCTATCTGTAGCCGGTTGAATATTCCTTTGGTTTCATAGCTCTAGTCACGCCAGTCTGCTATGCGTAGTTGTAGGGTTTGTCTGCCTCGCCATTCGTTTAGATTTAGCGTAAAGGCGAGATCGATGATTGGTTTGGCGCGGAGCTGCTCGGCAGCTTCGCCCATTCCAAAACCGATTGCTTTTATTTTGGTCTTGCCGACGCAGAGGCTCAAGTGTTTATCGCCTTCACCGACGGTGCGTATGTCAGCTAGCGGTGTGTGCTGCCAGAGTAGGAGTGGCTCGGGATTGCCAGATCCAAATGGTGCGAGTTGCTGTAGTGTTTGGTAAAAACCCAAAGTCAAATCAGACTCTGTAACATTTAAATCTAAGGGTAGTACAGGTGCTAGCTCTGTCTTGGCTAGTTCGCGTTCGATTACCTGACGGAAACGCTTTTCAAACTCTACACGATGTTTGGCAGGTAGTGTGAAGCCGGCGGCGGCGCGGTGTCCGCCGAATGTAGTGAGTAGGTCGGCGCATTCTGTAAGTGCGTCTGTGATATTCAAGTCTGGTACAGGGCAGCGACAGCTGCCGATATACTGCTGATCACGCTCCTCCATCAGTACGACAGGTCGATAGTACTGATCGGCGAGACGTCCAGCTGTCAGTCCGATGACACCAGCGTGCCAGTCGGGGCTGCTGGCGAGTAGCAGCTTGTCTGTACCGATCTCGCCGAGGCGTTCGAGGGCATCGTCGAGGTGGCTAGTAGCGACCTGACGACGTTTGAGGTTTAGCTCCTCTAGGCGATCGGCGAACTGAGCTGCTTGGGTCGGGTGAGTGAGTGCTTGAAAAGCTACGAGTGCTGAGTCAATCCGTCCAGCGGCATTGAGCCGTGGACCGATACGAAAGCCGACATCTTCCGCTGAGATAGCACCATTGATACCAGCATTTTCAAAGATCCTACGGAGTCCAGGATTCTGGGTTTTACCGAGGGCTGTGAGTCCGTGAGTGACGAGTGCGCGGTTTTCTCCGACGAGAGAGCAGACATCGGCGACAGTACCGAGTGCGGTGAGCGCGAGGAGTTCGTCGGTTAGGTTTTGGTCATCAGTATCGGTCAGGAGGGCTAATGCGAGGAAATAAGCGACGCCGACACCAGAGAGGTTATCATTTGGGTAGGGGCAGTCAGCCTGACGAGGGTTGACGATCGCGATAGCAGCGGGTAGCTCGGCTGGTGGTAGGTGATGATCGGTGATGATCACATCTATTCCGAGACTGTTTGCCAGTGCTGTCTCCGCGGTGCAGGTGATGCCGTTGTCGACAGTGATGATTAGCTTTACCTCAGCCTCACTGGCGGTGTGTACCATTGCCTCGCTCAGACCATAGCCGTCTGTCAGACGATGGGGGAGACGCACACTGACCGTTGCTCCGAGACTCTGAAAAGCCTTGAACAGTAGAGCGCTAGCAGTCACGCCATCGACATCGTAGTCACCGCAGATCAGGATACGCTCTTTGTCTTCGATAGCGCGCTCGATCCGTGCAACCGCTTTGTCTAGATCTTTTAAGCAGATTTTAGTTTGTAGTTTTGGTGGTCTTGGATTTAGAAATTTCTCACGTTGTTCGGGGGTGATGCTACGTAGTTTCATCAAATACTCCAAAACATCACCAGAGTTGGATTTTGGGAGAAGCCAGCGTTTGCCGAGGAAAGAGGTCATTTTTTAGATTTTAGTGTTTTGATCTTTTTGAGTTTGATCTTGTTTTCCTGCCAGAGCGCCAGAGCATCAGCGGCATTTTTGACTTTGTGCTTGTCGCTCCCAAAAACCCACGTATGTCGTGCGATAATTTTTTGCTCTACCTTTCGCAGTACGCCACTCATACGAAATTTCCCCGATTCGCTAGCGATCTGAGTGAGGAGTACGATATTGAAAAGTAAATCACCTAGCTCTTCTTCCAGATTATCATAATCGTGTTTGCGGACTGCGGTGAGTACTTCGCCAGTTTCTTCTTCCAGCTTGGGCGTGAGGCTTCGGATCGTCTGCTTGCGATCCCACGGACAGCCAGTCTGGGATCGGAGTTTGCGTGCGATAGCGAGGAGGCGATCAAAGGTTTTCATATAGTTGGGGTTATTTACCAAAAGTACGCTTTTGTTTTTTATACCAGTTGAGCGCTTTTTTCAGCTCTCTTTCATCGAATTCCGGCCACATTTTTGGTGTGAAATAAAGTTCAGAGTAGGCGAGCTGCCAAGGTAAGAAGTTACTCAGGCGAGTCTTGCCGCCTGTACGGATGAGTAAGTCCGGATCAGGAGTAGTGCTGCTATCGAGCGCCATACCAAAGGACTTCTCTGTGGCACGTTTGCCGCTGGTGACGAATTTATTTACAGTACGAATAATTTCATCACGCCCACCATATGCGAGACAGAGATTAAGTGTGATTTTATCGTAGTGTTTAGTTTCTTTGAGTAGAGTTTTTAGGATTTTCTGAGTGCCGACTGGGAATTTATTTAGTCGTCCGTAGATTTGAACTTTGACCTCATTGGCACGAAAAGTCTTTAAATCAGCGCTAAACCGTTCTATCTCTCGAAAAAGATTCTTTAGCTCGCTAGCACTACGTTCAGTGAGGTTTTCTGTGCTGAGGGCATAGACTGTGACGGAGGCGACTCGGTATTTGATAAATGTCGGTAGTAGGTTTTTGAGGTTTTGTACGCCGCAGTGATGACCATAGGCAGCAGGATAGCCTTTGGTTCGTGCCCAGCGACGGTTGCCGTCGAGTATGATGGCGAGATGGACTTCTTCAGTTAAACTCATAGGGTCTTGATTCTACCAAAATGAAAATTTTACGCGCCAAAGTCGCAGGATTTTGTTTCGGTGTCCAGCGCGCTGTTACATTGGCCAAAAAAGCACGTGGTCAAAGTATACAGACGCTTGGTGAGCTGATCCACAATCCAGAAGTACTCGAAGATCTCAAAAACCGAGGAGTACGGACTGTCTCTGCTATCTCAAAATTGCAAGACGGTACAGTCGTAATCCGAGCGCACGGTATCTCGGACAAAGTACGCACCAAGCTAAAAAAGAAAAATATTAAAATTGTTGATGCGAGTTGCCCCTTTGTGCGGCGACTCCATGCTGCTGCGGCGAGCTTCGCTACCAAAGGAGTACCGATCGTAATACTCGGACGGGCAGATCACCCCGAGATGCGAGCTGTCGTGGAGGACTTCCCAGAAGTTTTGGTCGTGACCCAGCCTGATCTCCGTAGACTTCGCAGATTCACTGGTCGACGAGTCGGTGTGCTAGCACAAACGACCGAGACAGCGGAGAGCTTCACACTGTTACAATCCAAGCTAAAAAGCATCGGCGCAAAGATCCAACCAGTCAAGACTATTTGCAACGCAACGAGTGAACGCCAAGCAGCGGCTATAGAGCTGGCGAAGAAAGTGGACCTGATGCTCATCATCGGTGGTAGAAAAAGCAACAACACCAAGCAACTCTGGCGACTCTCTCGGCAAGTTGTACCGAGTCACTGGATCGAGACTGAGCGAGATTTGAAATCAGCATGGCTAAAGAGTGTTCAGAGCGTAGGGATCACAGCTGGAGCGAGTACGCCAGAGAGTACGATTGAGCGAGTGATAGCGAAATTAAAAACACTCTAGTCGGCTTATCTAAGCGCTGAAGTATTGATTTTTATACTTGTTTGTGGTAAACTCAATAGAATACAAAAATAAAAACTAAATGAGCTTTAAGCCAATTCCCGATGAGTCCGCACTGCCGCGCAAGGCGCACTTTACGCTGCGTAAAATTCGTAAGTACGGTGATGCCAATTTGATCTCTCAGGTCGAAAACTTACTAGTCAAGTTTGTCCGTGATGGCGAGGATATGTTACTTAGTGAGATGTCTGATCTGATAAATGCTCTCCATCGTGTAGCGCTTCAGGTTCAGCGTTCCAAGCGAAGTAAGCTAATCCACAAGCTTCGACAGACTGCGCGCACAAAATTAAAAACCAGCAATTAAGAATTTCCATTGCAAAAGAGTTACAATAACAACTATGACAGTTGTTTTTTTTGATCCGACCGAGCGCGACAATCAGAGATTGAGATGTGAGATTCAGCACAAATCTTTGAAATGGGGTGACACCAGCGAGGGTGCTGGTGCTCGTCTAATCCAAGAGCTAAAAAAACTGAATTTAAATTCAAGTGATGAGTTACGAGTGGTCGCAGGACCAGGTAGTTTCGCTAGTATTCGTATTGCCGCTGTAGTGGCCAATACCATCGCCTACCTGACTGGTGTCCAGCTCTGGACACAAAAAGTCGGTGAAATAAAATGGCAACGTGTCTCACAAATCACGCCATATTACGCTACAGCACCTATTATTACTCCTACCAAAAAATGCTAAAACGCTGGTTCGAAATTATTTTCGGAGTACTGCTCATTGTGCTGGGGGTTGTCATGCTAGTGACGCCTGGGCCTGGCACAGCGACTATCATCGCAGGACTTATGTTTGTCTCACCACAACATGGCAAACGAGTGATTTGGTGGTTAAACTGTCTGTGGAAGTGGCTAAAGGCACAGTGGTACCGACGTATATATGGGCGATCGCGAGTATTTAAACGTAAACGAAAATGACTCTCTATATAGTGGCGACACCGATCGGCAATCTCGGTGACATGACATGTCGCGCGATCGAAACTTTGAAAAATACTGATCTGGTTGCAGCAGAGGATACACGTACAGCACAGAAACTTTTTGCCAAATTCGAGATTTCGACACCATTGACCTCTTTCCACGCACACTCAACTGAGCGCGAGATGGAGAGGATTTTGACTGAGCTAAAATCAAATAAAGCTGTCGCATTGATCTCAGAGGCTGGTACACCAGGGATCTCCGATCCAGGTTATCGTTTGATATCGGCAGCCATCGCAAATAGTGTAGAGGTCGTGCCAATACCAGGTGCGTGTGCAATGATCGCAGCCTTGTCAGCGAGTGGGCTGCCGATGGATAAATTCGTCTATCTCGGTTTCCTACCTCAGAAAAAAGGTCGTCAAACACTCATAACTAGCTTACAAGGAGAAAGGCGTACAGTAGTGTTTTACGAGTCTGTACACCGGATAATAAAAACCCTAGATCAGCTGAGAGAGATATTAGGTGGGCAGCGACGCGTAGTCGTAGCACGTGAGCTGACGAAACTACACGAAGAATTTTTCCGCGGGACACTCGCAGAGGCTTGTCAGTGGGTTCATAGTAAGCCCGCGAGAGGGGAGTTTACTGTCTTACTTGCTGGAGTAGATCTGAAGTAAAAAGCTAGCCAGCTGGCTCTGCTTCGATAGTATTCGATTGTTCGATGATTGGGAGCTCGGTGTTTTTTAATAATTCGGCAGCGAGTGGTATCACTATAGACTGACGATCAAATTCTCCTTTGGCGCTGGCTGGAATATTTTCCAATGGAAAACGTAGAGCCGGTACAAGTAATTCACTACTGGTGCTGTTCAACTTGTCCCATTGCCAAATCTTGACAAAAACTTTAGTCGGTGTACCGACAGTTATTTGGACAGCTGCCGGTGCATTTTTAGTTGAATACCATTGTGGCCAGCGACCACCTTGTTTGATCGCCTTCTGGATTTGCTCTGTCGTAGCTGTGGTGTATTCCGAAGCTTCGTACTGGTGTGTGGAGAGTCCCCAGACACTATCGACACGTTGTGCTGGTAGGTTGACTGAGACTATGAGTCCGCTTGGATTGCCATATTCTTCGTAGACAGGTTTACCTTCGATCACGAGTGGATAGACGACATTGATGGTTGCTGGCGAATAATCACAAATATCACCTCGGCATTGGGAGTAAGTACGCCACTGCTGGTCGACGTGAGGCTCTCCGTAGGGTGCGAGGTCAACACTGACTTTTTGAATAAAGTCTGCTGCGATTTGGATTAGTTTAGTATCGGTAGGGATCTTGGTATCACTAGGTGCTAGATCTGGTTGAGGCCAGCGTTGCCAGTTTTGATTGATAGAGACGGTGCCATCGGACGGAGAGATATAAAACGAATAGCCATATTCACGATCTTCGTCGAGTTGAACACTCTGAATGGTGAGGTTTTGAAATGAACTAGCATCAAAAAGTCCGAGATTGAGATCGCTCAGTAATCCACCTGCATCAGTATTGCCAATAGTAAAAGTACTATCACGACGTAACACACTGACGGTTGTAGGTAGTGTCGGTAGCTCACCAGTGTAGTTGTATTCATACAGTGTCGGAGTCCATCCGTCGATCGGATCGAGTGGGTCAATGGGACTGATTTGTGCGATAGATAGTGCATCTGCCGTACTCTCGATAGCCTTGGCTCTGCCATTGTCCAGTATATTGTCACTCTTGGGTCCATTGGGCGTGCTACCTTGTAGCTCTGCGAGTTTGCCACCGTCTGTCGAGCTAAGTGCTCCGAAGGCTTGAGCACTGACCTTTTTTATCTCTACTTTGGTAGAAGTCACATTGCCCGATGTGGTTTGAGCCTTTTGATCACCGAGGTAGTAGAGGCTGCCACTGAGTAGGATCGCAGCTATTACGACACTTATGATGGTACTGGTGTGCTTGGACATAATTTTTTAAGATTGTAATAAAATCAGTCTAAACTAAGATCACTTCAAAAAGCCAACTTAATATTTTTTATCATGTACGATTTTTGGCTTTATTCTTGAGTTTGGATTGAACCAGGCATCCAATAGACGTCGAAACAAATGTGGTATTTCTTTTACTTTACCTTGGTAAAGTGCCTGAGTGATTGCATCCATTTCTTCACTTTTGCAGGCACACCTGAAACGTATGGAAGCTGATCCACTTCCATACTCATAGTCTATGTGCTCAAAAAAACTAGGAGAGCCGACCAGCCTTGCTACTGCGTAGGCTGAGCCTTTTTTGAAGTCAGGCTCTGCGGTAGTAGGTGAGGCATGTAGCACGATAGTTATCGAAGGTTTCTTCGTCCCTAGCTCTAGAGTACGATTGGTCTGATCGGAATATTGATCGAGGTAGACTGGTCTCCGTAGGAGGATCTGAATACGAATAGCATCTCCAGTGTGCAAAGAATCTTTACCTTTACGTTTTCTTCTATGAGTAGTCCAGACTTTACTTTTGGTGATCTCCTCACGGAGTGCCTGATTCCACTCTTTTTGCTGTCCACGAAAGGCTGCCTTGAAGACTGTGTGATCGATCTCTTCTAGTATTTCATTCGACCTCTGAGACCCCCATTGTGGTTCGCGTTGGTATACAGACAGTAAACAGCGTGCGACTGCTTGCCGATAGAGTGGGTGCGCACGCCTGATGCGCTCACTAGTATTTAGTATCGGATTGTAGCGGTCGATATCCATAAGTTTTTTATATTAATATTTTAATTTAAATTTGTCAATAACCCCATCAACAATAATGACAGACTAAAACTTTGTTCAGCGACCTTGCTCTCTGGCATTAGAACCTCTAAACTAACTCGGACTTATTTTCATTAAACACTAAAAAAACTGGCTAAAAACGATGATCAGAACGATCAGGCTCCCGATGAAAAGACTCCGCTGGAAGACTCTCCCGAGGGTGATGTACTCCATGCACCAGATGATGGTAATCCAACGCAAGGCGTAGTAGAGGAGATGGAGACGAGCTATCTAGACTATGCGATGAGTGTAATCGTTAGTCGTGCTTTGCCCGATGTGCGTGATGGACTCAAGCCTGTACATCGTCGTATCCTCTACGTCATGCACGAGATGGGTCTGCGCCCTGGAGCGAAATTCAAAAAGTCGGCGAATGTCGTCGGTGAAGTACTGGGTAAGTATCACCCACACGGTGATTCGTCCGTCTACGATGCTATGGTGCGTATGGCACAGGACTTTTCACTCCGCTATATGCTGGTCAATGGTCAGGGTAACTTCGGTAGTATCGACGGTGATGGTGCGGCGGCGTATAGGTATACCGAGGCCAAGATGCAGAAGCTGACGGAGGAGATGCTGACAGATATCGAAAAAGAAACAGTCGATTGGAATGACAACTACGATGGCAGCCGCCAGGAGCCGAGCGTACTACCGACGAAAGTGCCTCAACTACTACTCAATGGTACAGTCGGTATCGCTGTCGGTATGGCGACGAATATCCCACCACACAATCTCGGTGAGTTGGTCGACGGCATTATCCATATCATCGACAATCCTGAGTGCGAGCTAAATGATTTGATCAAGCTAGTCAAAGGACCAGACTTCCCGACGGGTGGTTTTATTTACAATAAAAAAGACATCCGTGAGGCGTACGCAACTGGTCGAGGTGGTGTCGCGTGTCGTGGCAAAGCTGAGATTACTGAAGGTCGGGCTGGTAGACCACAGATCATTATCACCGAGATCCCGTACCAGGTAAACAAGGCCAATCTCGTGATCAAGATCGCTGATCTAGTGAAAAACAAGAAGCTACAGGGGATTACCGATATCCGTGATGAGTCGACGCGTAACGGTATCCGTGTCGTGATTGAGCTAAAGAAAGATAGCTATCCCAACAAAGTCCTCAATCAGATCTACAAAATGACGGATCTGCAGACGAATTTCAACTTCAACATGATTGCGCTTACCGAGCGTGGTATGCAGCCGCACCTTTTGAATCTGAAGCAAATCCTCGAGTTTTTTATCGAGCATCGTCGAGAGGTCGTCACACGCCGGACACAGTATGAGCTACGTGTTGCCAAGGATCGTGCTCATATCCTCGAGGGTCTGAAGCTTGCACTCGATCAGATTGACAAGGTGATTAGCACTATCCGCGCGAGCAAGACGAAAGAGATCGCCCACGAAGCACTGGTCAAAAAGTTCAAACTATCTGATATCCAAGCCAAGGCAATCCTCGAGATGCGCCTACAAGCACTGGCGGGCATGGAGCGTGACAGGATCGAAAATGAGCTAAAAGAGAAGTACAAACTAATTAAATATCTCGAAAGCTTGCTCAAAGATCCAAAGAAGATCCTCGGTATCATCACAGCTGAGCTGGCTGAGCTCAAGGAAAAATACGGTGATCCACGCCGTACCAAGATCGTCGCTGGCGCAGTCGGTGAGTTTAGTGCCAAGGACACGATCCCAAATGAAGACATGATTGTGATGCTAACGACAGAGAACTACGTCAAACGAGTCACCCCGACTAGCTTCAAGGCTCAAAAACGCGGCGGTAAGGGTGTGATAGGGCTGACAACCAAGGAAGAAGACGAGATCAAGGTCATGCGCCATGCCAAGAATCACGATGACATTATGTTCTTTACCAATACTGGTCGGGTATTCCGCTTGCCAGTCTATGAAGTACCACAGGCGAGCCGTACTGCCAAAGGCACAGCGATCGCCAATCTGATCCAGACTCAGTCTGATGAGCACATCACGGCTATGCGCGTGGTCAAAGAAGGCGCTGACGATACTGGTGGCTATCTCTTCTTTTGCACGAAGCAGGGGACAGTAAAGAAGACTCCAATGGAAGATTTCAAAAACGTGCGCAAAACTGGTCTGATCGTCATCAAGCTAAACGGTGATGATGAGCTCAACTGGGTCAAAGGCACAAACGGTGAAAATGAGATCGTGATAGCGAGCCATGAGGGTCAGTGCTGCCATTTCAAAGAAAGTGACGTCAGGGCAATGGGACGTAGCGCCGCTGGTGTCCGTGGTATTCGACTGGGTGAGCAGGACTACGTAGTCGAGATGGACGTGGTCAAAAACCCCAAAGAGGAGCGACTGCTCGTCATCACAGAAAAGGGTCAAGGCAAAGCTAGTAAAATCAGTGAATATCGTCTGACGGGTCGCGGTGCTGGTGGAGTCAAGACGCTCAATGTCACAGAAAAGACTGGCAAAGTCGTCGGCGCCAAAGTCCTCCAACCGGATATGGAAGCCGATTTGATCTTGATATCCAAACGCGGACAGACTATCCGTATGGATATCGCGACTGTGCCGACACTTGGTCGTGCTACACAGGGTGTCCGTGTCATGAAAGTGACAAACGACTCAGTTGCGAGTGTCAGCCTGATGGAGCGTACACCAGAGGCATTGATTTCTGCTGGTGAAGAGGTCGGTATCGATGTCACGGGTGAGGGTGGTAGCGAAGAAAAAACTACTTCAAGTCAAGATCTCGAACCAACAGAGACAGAGCTAACACCAGAAGCAGCTATGCTAGCAGCAGAAAAAGCTGCTAATAAAGAAGAGCTAAAAAAAGCTGGTCTAGATCAGCTAGTCAAAGCAGCGAAAAAAGATGGCAAAGCTCAAAAAAAGGAAGGCAAGACTACTGTTCAAAAAAAGGCTGCTGACAAGAAAGGTACGAAAGCCGTAAAGAAAGCAGGGAAGAAGTAAAAATCTACTAAAGTCCTAGCCACTCGGTCGCTGTGTACACACCAGGCTTTTGACCTGCGAGCCATTCGGCGGCTGTGACACTACCTGCTGCGTAGCCTTTGCGGTTCTTACCCCTGTGGGTGAGTGTGATCTCATCGGACTCACCGTCGAAGCGTGCAGTGTGGATACCGATAACCTGCCCAGTGCGGCTACTGCTGATCTGGAGAGCCTCGGGTGGTACTGGCTGCTCGGCATTGTCGAGGAGGATTCTTTTTTTACTCGGGAAGTTCGCGATGATAGTCTCGGCGAGCTCTTTCGCTGTGCCACTCGGGGCGTCGACTTTGCCTGTGTGGTGAGTCTCGCTGACCCCTACGTCATAGCTGCCAGTCTGCCCCAGCCTCTTCGCCGCTGCCGCTGCGATCGCGTAAAACAGCTGGACACCGATAGAAAAATTCCCTGCGTAGATGAGTTTCGTGCCAGCCTTTTTTACGATTCCCTCGATCTGCGCTAGCTCACCGTACCAGCCCGTCGTACCGACGACAGTGGCGACTCCGGCTTTCGCCAGCTTTTCGACATTGTCCACGACGGTAGTAGGCATCGTGAAGTCGATCGCCACTTCCGCGCCGCTTAGCGTTTCGGGAGTGATCTCGGTGGCTGTGCCGCTACCAGACGGGTCGATGATTGCGACGACGTCATGACCAGCCGCTTTTGCGGCGGTTTCCACCATCTGCCCCATGCGTCCGTAGCCAAGGATTGCGATCTTCATAGGATTATTTTAGCAGAGTTGCTAGAATAATAGCCCTGAGTGCGACGAGATTCTTCTCTACACTCAGAATGACAAATCTATGGACGCAGTCGCCGAAATCAAAGCTCGCCTCAATATAGTCGACGTCCTCGCTGGTCGCGTGGAGCTGAAGCGCGCAGGCAAAAATTACAAAGCCTGTTGTCCGTTTCATCAAGAGAAGACGCCGAGCTTTATGGTCTCGCCAGAGCGGGGATTCGCGTGGTGCTACGGCTGCCAGACGGGTGGTGATATCTTCAAGATCGTGGAGCTGCTGGAAGGTTTGGATTTCAAAGAGACGCTGAAACTACTCGCAGAAAAGGCCGGTGTCGAGCTGCCGCAGTACTCCGGTGGAGTGAAGAAAGAAAAAAAAGACCGTTTAATCGAAATTAACGAAGCGGCAGCGGAGTTTTTTGCCAAAGAGCTAAATAAAAATGACTCGGCCAAGGAGTATCTCAAGAAACGCGGACTGACCAAGGAAACACTGGAGTACTGGCAGATCGGCTATGCGCCGAGTGGCTATGACGGACTACACAAAAAGCTCGAAGCCCAGAAATATACGAAGAAAGAGCTCACCGAGGCGGGTGTCGCGGGTCTCAAAGAAATGGCAGGGGAGGCACTTTACGATCGTTTCCGTGATCGGATTATGTTTCCGATCGCCGATGCGCGCGGTCGCGCAGTCGCTTTCACAGGTAGAGTCCTCGGCGACGGTGAGCCGAAGTATCTCAACTCGCCGGAGTCCGTGATTTTTACCAAAGGTGCGATTCTCTTTGGTCTGGACAAGGCGAAAGACGCGATCCGCAAAGAAAAATTTGCTGTGGTAGTAGAGGGTCAGATGGACGTGATCGCCTGCCATCAGGCAGGCTTCACCAATGTCGTGGCGAGTAGCGGCACCGCGCTGACAGAGACTCACCTCGCCACTCTCGCCAAGATCACAGACACAGTTATTTTTGCCTTCGACGCGGATCAAGCAGGTATCGACTCGACCAAGCGCGCGCTCACACTGGCTATTCGGCAGGATCTCAATGTCAAAGTGGTCAAGCTCGATGGTTTCAAAGACCCCGATGAAATGATCCAAAGAGATCCCGAGTTATTCAAAGCCGCGCTGGAGAGCGCGCTCTCGCTCTTCGATTTTTACTTTGCGGTGGTCTACCGCGAGCAGGATCTGTCCAATGTGACGACCAAGAAGCAGATCGCTCGCGAGCTGCTCACACTAGCGCGGAGCTTCCAAAGTGCGATCGAACGTGAGGATTTCGTCAAAAAACTAGCTCTCAAGCTCCAAATCTCCGAAGGTTCGCTGACAGATGAATTGAAGAATTTACCTGCTGCGGTAGTGTCACAGCGCGCCGTGGAAGAAGAAACTGTCGCTATAAACCCAGCTCACTTCACCCGTGAGGACACACTGATCGCGCTCGTCCTCGCTTTCCCAGCGGCTCTAGGTGAGTCCGTGTCAGAGCTGAGGCAGCTCACCCTCGCCGAACCAGTCAATGCCAAGATCCTGACCGAGCTGCTCAATACCGATCTCAAGACCGATACGGCACTCGCAGCGCTGTCGGTAGCTACTGACCGTGATCGAGCGGAGCAGCTGATCCTCTATGCGGAGGACAAATACGCGGAGTTTAGTGAAAAAGTACTCCAGAAAGAGTTTCAGTTCCTATTGTCTGAGATTGGTAAGTTCACCAGTGAGCTCAAGAAGCGTGAGCTACTCGCTAGACTCCACACGGCAGAGGAGGCGGGAGAGACGGAGCAGGCAGGGGAGCTGCTTCGTGAGTATCAAGCACTCTTGAAGAGCTAGCCCAGCTCTGCCAAGACCTCCTCTGGTATATCGAAGTTCGCCGCCACGGTATCGACATCATCGTCGGCCTCCAGTAGCTCGATTAGCTTGATCGCTTTACGGGCAGCTTCGACATCGGTGAGCTCCACAGTCTGCGTCGGCTCGTCGGCTAGTTCGGCAGACTCGACTGTCAGTCCTGCTTCGATTAGTTTTTGCTTCGCACTCATCAGATCACTCATGGCAGTTTTTACGATTAGCTCGTCTTCGGCTACTTCTACATCTATAGCTCCAGCGTCGATCGCGGTTAGTTCGACTTCTTCTGCGTCTTTGCCAGTGATATCTACGACGATCACACCGCGCTTTTCAAACTGAAAAGCCACCGAACCTGACTCTGCCATCTTGCCACCGTTTTTATCCAGTAAATGTCGGACATTCGAGACAGTGCGGTTGACATTGTCGGTCAATACATTGATCAGGATCGCCACACCACCGGGACCGTAGCCTTCGTAAGTCTTGGCTGCCATGTCAGCACCGCCATCTGTACCAGTGCCTTTTTTGATCGCGCGTTCGATGTTGTCTTTGGGCACACTATCGGCTTTGGCAGCGTCGACGGCTGCGGCGAGCTTGGCATTGCTACTCGGGTCGCCCCCACCTTCGCGTGTGGCGATTTGGATTAGTTTGGCGTGCCGAGTGAAGATCTTGCCGCGGGCAGCGTCGGCAGCACCTTTTTGGTGCTTGATCGTACTCCATTTGCTATGACCAGACATAAAGATTCAAAAACTCAATAAAACCAAGTAGAATAACCCTACTTATTTTACTACAATACTATGATTCTTTCTGACCGTGATATTCGCTTGTTGATCCAGTCTGGACAAGTCCAGATCAAATCTGCGGACAAAGCATATCTCAAAAATATCGGTCCAAGCAGTCTCGATCTGCGTTTGGGCAAGTATTTCAAGCTGTACGAGCACACAAAGTCGCCGCTGCTCGATCCAGCCGATCCTCTGACTTTCGAAAAATGCACACGTTTGATCGAGATCAAAAAGAAAGGTAAGCCGTTTATCCTGCATCCGGGTGATTTCGTACTCGGTGTGACGGAGGAGGCGATCACCCTGCCGGGTAATATCGTCGCACGTGTCGAGGGTCGTAGCAGTCTGGGGCGACTCGGTGTGATTATCCACTCTACGGCGGGCTTCGTCGATCCGGGATTCAGTGGCACTATCACGCTCGAGATTACCAATATCAATACGATGCCGGTCGCACTTTACCCTGGTATGCGAGTGTGCCAGCTCGCCTTCGAGGCGATGACTAGTCCGGCTGAGGTGGATTATAGTCAGAAGAAAACGATGAAATACCAAGGACAAGTCTTCCCAGAAGAGAGTCGGATTTGCAAAGATCCTGAGATGATCGCGCTAAAGAAGAAACGCAAATGAGAACCCTACGTCGTCATTCCCGTAAAAACGGGAATCTATCTATTTGGCGAGTTGGGAGATTCCGGATCAAGTCCGGAATGACAAGTGTTTTTTTGGTAGTTTTGTTGCTCACTGGCTGTGCTGCCGAGTCAGTCGAGCCGCTGCCCGAGATCACCTACACGTCCAATCTCGGTCCAGCCGTCTGCTACGCGACTGAGCAGGTCAATCGTGCTGGATTACTCCAAGACGAAGCTGCGTTTGGTCCAGCTTTCACTGCTGCGATCGGGGAGTATCTAGAGCAGCACAATCTCGATCCAGCTGCGTGGCTCGCTGCCAAAGAGGCGTACTTTACGCCCGAAGAGTACAAAAAACTGGTCAAGTTTCATTTTACACGCTGCATAGTCGGTCTCTAAGATTTCTTTATGTCTAAATCAAAAGTAAAAGCGCTCGCTTTGCTTTCGGGCGGTCTCGACTCTACACTTTCGATTCGTACATTGCTGGAGCAGGAGATCGAAGTGACGGCGCTTTCATTCGAGACACCGTTTTTCGGCACGGGCAAAGCCGAAGTTGCTGCCAAAAAACTCGGTGTTCCGATTATTACACGCGAGTTTAGCCAGGAACATTGGAAAATAGTAAAACGCCCACCACACGGACGCGGCAAGCAGATGAATCCGTGTATTGATTGTCACGGACTAATGTTCAAAATCGCAGGAGAAATGGCTCAGAAAGATGGCTTTGACTTCGTCAGTACGGGTGAAGTGCTGGGACAGCGACCCATGAGCCAAAATCTCAAAGCACTCAAGATAGTCGAAAAGATCGCCGGGCTAGAGGGGCGGATCCTCCGACCACTCTGCGCAAAGAATCTCCCAGAGACTCTGCCTGAGCAGGAGGGACTGGTGGACCGCGCCAAACTCTGGGACTTCTCTGGCAAGCAGCGCAAACCACAGATCGCACTGGCAGTGAAGTGGGGGATCACCGACTATCCCACGCCTGCGGGTGGCTGTCGACTGACCGAGCCGGGCTACGCTGCCAAGCTCAAAGGGCTCTTTGCTCATCAAGGCGACGACCCTGAGCTAGCCGACACCCGTCTGCTGCCACTCGGTCGGGTCGTCTTCCTCGGGGAGCGATCGCTGGCGGTACTCGGGCGTAACGAAGCCGAAAACCTAGCGATCCAAGAGTTGGTCAATAAGGACGACTATCTGCTAGAGCTGGTCGACCACGCTGGACCTATCGCTATCCTGCGACTCCACCAGCCAGACGATGCTGAAAAGATGCTCAAGGAAGTGGCAGCACAGCTACGCGAGCGCAGCAAAAAAGCCTGTGAGGTAGAGGGCGAGGTGAAAGTGAAAGTGTGGGGGAAGGAAGAGAAGGAAATAGGAGTTTAAATTAGGCAATAGACGTGATAGACTAATTATAGAATTTAATAATTTATATAAATGACTGAGACAACAGTAATCCGTAAGGTTTTTGGCAGCGGACAGGTGACTCTGCCAAAGTCTTGGCGAACTAAAGTCAAAACAAGTACTGTCTCTATTCGTGAGAAAAATGGAGAGCTTTTGATAGCTCCTCTGAAATCCAAAAAAGAACGAGTAATTTTCGACAGTGCTGATTTTGGGCAGCCGAAAGGTATTGAGATAAATAAGTTTCTCGCTGCCCTGAAAAAGGCTAATCGCAATGGATAAAATCACGAAATATCTACGTTCGCTATCGCCGAAAATACGACAGCAGCTGGAGCGAGAAATATTAGAAATTTTGGCAGGTGATTTAGCAGCCAAGGACATCAAACCATTGACTGGTAAGTCTGGTTATTTTCGTGTGCGTAAGGGTAATTTTCGGATTATATTTCGAAAAACTGGAGATCAGATTTTCATCGTAAGAGTTTTGCCACGTGATGAGCGGACTTATCGAGGACTTTGATCACAATACTCCTCAAACCTCTGCACCTCCGCCCGACTCCCCAGACACACGGGGATACGTTGGTCGTACGCTTCGATCTTCACATCGGAGATAGATTGGCTGCCGTCGGAGCTGGCACCACCCGCTGCTTCGATCACCTTCGCCAGGGGAGCGCACTCGTAGAGCAGGCGTAGTTTCGCCGGAGTGGACGCGCTACCTGGGTAGCTAAAGACACCTTTGCCTTTGAGCAAAATTTGATTGATATCGGGTACCATGCCGCCACTGTAGCGTAGAGTGTACTGCTCGCTTTGCCAGTAGTCGATGAGCTTTCGGTAGCCCGCATTGTCCTTGGTAGCGCGGAGATTACCCGGAGCGAACATTTTGCCTTCGGAGATTTGGAGGTTCTCACCAGTCTGACTCCACGTGCCGTCGCCCTGCAGCGTAAACTCGCTGACTGTGTTGGTGGCGATTACGAGAGTCGTGCGTGGACCGTACACGGCATAGCCAGCGGCGACTTGTTCGCTGCCTGTACGGCCGAGCAGCTCGCTGCCAGACCAGATACCCCAGATCGTACCGACGGCGAGGTTCACATCGACGAGACTGCTGCCGTCGAGCGGGTCGAAAGCCACGCTGAAACCCTCGCCACCGAGTGCGACTGCCTCGGCTTGTTCCTCGCTACTGGCGGTGGCGACGACACCCGACTCTTTCAGCTGGGCAAACATGATCTGGTCGGCGAGGACGTCGAGTGTGAGCTGCTCCTCGCCAAAGGTATTCGTACTGCCAGCTGAGCCAGTGTCGGCGGTGCGGATTTCCCCACTGATCTCGGTAGTCGCGTTGGCGATGGCTTGGATCGCTTTGGCGAGTGCTGGGTCGAGCTGTTTCAGATAGTCGGGGAGTGTCATGATTTTATTTTAACAACTTCTGCAAATACTGACCTGTGTAGCTTTTCTTTTCTTTCGCGACATCTTCGGGTGTACCAGTGGCGAGTATCTGTCCGCCACCACCGCCACCCTCGGGTCCGATGTCGATTAGATAGTCGCAAGATTTCAGTACGTCGAGATTGTGCTCGATCACGACGACGGTATTGCCGCCGTCGACGAGGCGCTGGAGGACTCCCAGTAGGCGGTTTACATCGTCGAAATGCAGCCCCGTGGTCGGTTCGTCCAGTATATAGAGTGTCTTGCCAGTCGCGCGTTTGGACAGCTCGGTGGCGAGCTTGATGCGCTGCGCTTCGCCACCGGATAGCTCGGTCGCGCTCTGCCCGAGGTGGATGTAGCCGAGTCCGACGTCGACTAGTGTTTCGAGCTTTTTCTTGATCGCAGGCTGCGCCGCGAAGAACTCTAGGGCTTCCTCGGCGGTCATATTTAGGACTTCGGCGATCTGCTTGCCACGGTAAAGGATCTCGAGCGCCTCGCGGTTGTAGCGTTTGCCGCCACACTCCTCACAGGGTACGTAGATGTCCGGCAGGAAGTGCATCTCGATCTTTTTTAGTCCGTCGCCGGAGCAGGCTTCGCAGCGTCCACCTTTGACATTGAAGCTGAAACGTCCGGCTTTGTACCCTCGCAGTTTTGCCTCGACAGTCATAGCGAAGAGCTCGCGGATATCGGTAAAGACTCCTGTATAGGTCGCGGCATTGCTACGGGGAGTGCGCCCGATGGCGGCTTGGTCGATCACGATCGCTTTGTCGAGATTTTCAATGCCGAGTATCTCTCCGTGCTTGCCAGGGACAGACTTGGCGCGGTTCAAGTCGCGAGCGAGGCGGCGAGCGAGGATCGTATTCACCAGACTGGACTTACCGCTACCGCTCACACCCGATACTCCGATGAAAGTACCCAGTGGGAATTCCACCGTTACTTTTTTCAGGTTGTTTTCCTCGGCGTCGATGATTTTGAGCTTTTTGCCGCTACCTTGGCGACGAACTTTAGGTATTTCGATTTTTTTCTTGCCGCTCAGGTACTGTCCGGTGAGGCACTTTTTGTCCGCCATGAGCTGCTTGGGTGTGCCGGCGGCGATCACCTGTCCGCCGTGCTTACCCGCGCCGGGTCCAATGTCAATTAAATAATCCGCACAGCGCATGATCTCTTCGTCGTGTTCGACGACTAGTACGGTATTGCCGATGTCGCGCAGACCGACGAGCGTCTCGATTAGGCGGTCATTGTCGCGCTGGTGGAGACCGATACTCGGCTCGTCTAGTACGTACAGCACGCCTTGGAGCTTGCTACCGATCTGGGTCGCCAGTCGGATACGCTGGGCTTCACCACCACTGAGTGTATTCGCCGTGCGGTCGAGCGTCAGGTAGTTGAGTCCGACGTTTTCGAGGAAGCTCAAGCGCGCATCGACCTCTTTGAGTATTAGATCGGCGATTTTTTGTTGATTCTTGTTGAGCTTTAGCTCTTGGAAAAACTGGCGAGCAGCGTCGATAGAGAGTTTGGTTGCATCGATGATGTTTTGACCGGCGAGTTTGACCGCGAGGATCTCGGGCTTCAGGCGTTTGCCAGCGCAGATGGGGCAGGTACGCGTCACCATGAATTTGTCTAGCTTGCTACGGACGAAGTCGCTCTCGGTCTCTAGATAGCGACGTTCGATATTGGGGATTACCCCTTCGAACTTCGTGGCGTATTCACCGCTGAAGCGATCTGTATTGAACGCAACGTCGTACTCTTCATCGCCTGTACCATAGAGCAGTATCTCCTGCTGTTCTTTTGTTAGCTTGTTGACTGGCTGGTCTAGGTCGATACCGTGTTTTTTGGCGACGGCGGTGAGGATATTGCTGTACCAGCCATCGGAGCCGAGGCTACTCCAGGGTAGGATCGCACCTTCGTTTACACTCAGGTCTTTGTTTGGCATGACGCTCGCCGGCTCGACGGTTAGCTTCGTACCGAGGCCATGACAGTCGCTACAGGCTCCGTGGGGGCTGTTGAAGCTAAACATGCGTGGAGTGACCTCCGAGAGACTGACGCCGCAGTCGGCGCAAGCAAACGCCTCGCTAAAGATCTGCTCATCTTTGGGATTCTCCGCGTCTACGATTTTTACTACACCCTCGCTTTGCTTCAGCGCGACCTCGATAGAGTCTGCCAAGCGCGATCGATCGGGGTTCGGCTCTTCGATCGTGTCGCCGCTCTTGAGCTTCTTAACTTTGATTTTGAAGTTTTTCACCACTAGACGATCGACGACTATTTCGATCGTGTGCTTTTTCTTTGGGTCGAGTGTGGGCTGCTCTTGGATCGTGAGCACCTCGCCATCGAGACGGTAGCGCACGAAGCCATCTTTACGGATTTGGGCGATCACAGCGGCGTGTTCGCCTTTGCGATCGACGATGACTGGCGCGAGGATCAGGATTTTCTTCCCCTCGGGTAGCTCGGCGGCGTGATCCACGATCTGGCTCGGAGTCTGACGGGTGATCGGCTGCTCGCACTGCGGACAGTGGGGTGTGCCGACCTTGGCAAAGAGCAGGCGCAGATAGTCGTAAATCTCCGTCACTGTACCCACAGTACTGCGGGGATTGCGACTGGCGCTCTTTTGGTCGATCGAGATAGCAGGGGAGAGCCCGTCGATACTCTCGACGTCGGGCTTCTCCATCATACCGAGGAACTGCCGTGCGTAAGTCGAGAGACTCTCGACATAGCGACGCTGACCCTCTGCGTAGATCGTATCGAAAGCAAGGCTGGATTTACCGCTACCAGAGAGTCCGGTGATGACGGTCAGCTGGTCGCGCGGGATCTCAACATCGATATTTTTGAGATTATTAGTTTTTGCGCCTTTTATTTTGATAGAGTTATTCATAGTGGGATTTGGTCGCAAGAAAAAGTAAATAAAAAAACAGCTACGCATATAGCGCAGCATAACCAAGTGATCTTAGCAGCTAGTTCGCCCCAGAGTCAAATTTCTGAGGTTGCTCTACAGAGGGATTTATCTTTTAAATGCTTGTAATTAAAGGGTTTTTCTGGTAAAATGAAGGGAAATAAAAAACTAAATCCAAACTAAATGACTTTTTCAAAAACTTTCAAGATACTAGCTACGGTTTCGAGTTTCACACCAGCTGTGTCTTTCGCAGCAGCGCCTGCTTTGCCACCTATTTACGCAGAGTACGCGGCCTCACTGGAGCAGCTCAGTGTGCCGATGACACTACAGACAACATCTAGCTCTCCACTGGCAGCCAATATTTTGGCTACTACTGACGTACCCACTGTCGCTGCTGGTCTAGTCTTTTTTGTTTTTGTTACGTTTTGGCTGCTTCATGTATACGAAGTTGAGCTAAATACCAAAACACTAGCTACCAAAAGACGTGCGAATTCTCGTCGTCGAGCAAACTGCAAATAGATTTTTTACCTAGAATCATTATCTATCTACAACCTAATATTATTATTAGTCAATTTTTATTTAACCTTAAAAAAAGCTGAAAAATTGATAATACGTCCCAAAACACTGTCCAGATTTGCAAAATTATCGTGAAGGTGTACAATCTTTTTACTCTCTATATTTATTGTCCCAACAATAAGCGGTCGGAGAGATTTTCGCTCCCTAGTTATTTATCCACCTTCTATATGCTCAAGTCTTTTTTCGGCTCCAAGACTCGCGTAAAACTCCTTGGACTTTTTCTACTACATCCACAAAACGAGTATTTTATCCGTGAGTTGACTCGTAAGCTCAAAGAGCAGATCAACTCTGTCCGTCGTGAGCTAAACAACCTAAAAAAGATCGGACTACTCAAGGTACGTTCCAAAAATCGCAAGAAATACTATGCGATCAATACCGACTTTGCCTTACTGGGTGAGTTCACCAACCTTTTTGCCAAGGCCGCCAGTCCGCAAGATGAGATCGTCAAGTCTATTAGTCGTTTTGGTTCTGTCGATTTTCTCCTGCTCTCTGGTCAGTTCACAGGCAGCGAAAAAGCTGCTACAGATATGCTAGTCGTCGGTGATTTGGACAAGGATAGTCTCAAACAATATCTCGACGAAGAACTATCTGCCAGCCACAAAGTAAAATTCACTGTCATGAGTCGAGCAGATTTTCTTTATCGTCTTGATTGCAAGGATAGCTTCGTACTCGACCTGCTCGCTACCAAAGATAAACTCACACCTGTAAATAAGCTAAAGAAATATATCGACGCACGTGTAAAGAATAAGTCTTAAGTCCTTTAGTTGCGTGTTTTACTGAGCGCTGCTAAAATCTCTCGGCTTATTTTCGTATTATCATCCTCTACAAATGAATCGCCAAGCTATCCTCACTGCTGTCGCTACCGCTAGTCACAAAAAGGTCGTACCCGAGATCCGAGCAGGGCAGACTGTACGCGTGAGTCAAAAGATCAAAGAAGGCAGCAAAGAGCGTGTCCAAAACTTCGAAGGACTCGTGATCGCTACACATGGCGGTCGCGGTATCAATGGTACTTTCACCGTACGTAAGATCGTCAGTGGTATCGGTGTAGAAAAAGTCTTTCCACTCCATGGTGCGACTATCACCAAAGTCGAAGTCAAGAAGCAAGCGAAAATTCGCCGTGCCAAGCTCTACTACACTCGCAATCTACGTGGCAAGGCTGCTCGTATGAAAGAAACTCACCTTCAAGATGTGGTCTTCGACGAAGAAGCTGCGGTCAAAGCGGAACAAGAGAAGGAGAAGGCTGTCGAGGAGGCTGCGCAAAAAGCTGAAGCTGAGGCTAAAGCCAAAGAAGAGGCAGCAGCCAAGACTGATGAAGCTCCAGCTGAAAAAGATTCCACAGAGACTCAGGTAGAAGCTCCAGCAAAAGCAGAAGCTAAGCCGGAAGAGCCTGAAGCCAAATCTGAAGGAAAGCCTGCTGAAAAAGATTCCACAGAGACTCAGGTAGAAGCTCCAGCAAAAGAAGAGCCTGTAAAAGAAGAGGCTAAAACTGAGGAAGAGAAAAAGTAAAATTAGACATTCTTTTGAATTTGTAGATTCCGGATCAAGTCCGGAATGACAGTTTTTTGAGTGTGCTGCTAAACTGTTGCCATGCCTATTTTTCGAGCCCTCCGTCGCACAAAAGCTGCCGCCAAGGTCGTCGTGATTGGCAACTTCGGCGCGGGTAATGTCGGCGATGAGTTGATCCTTGCTGGTTTCTTGAAAAAGCTCGCCAGCAGGCTGCCACGCGCCCGAGTGACTGTACTTGGGCACGATCCTAGGGTGATTCGCCGCTGGCACGGAGTCCACGCCGAGCAGCTCTTGCCATTTGGCTGGCGTTCACTGCTTTCTGGACGATTATTTAGCACTCTGAGGGTGCTCCGTGCAGCAGATGCGGTAGTTTTCCCTGGTGGTGGACTCTTCACCGATCGAGAAAGCGCGAAGGCTGTACCGCTCTGGGGGTTTCACATCTTGGTGGCCAAGTGGTACTGGCGACCGGTGTACCTGCTGGGGCAGTCCGTCGGACCACTGAGTACAGACTTTGGACGCCACTGGGCGAGTCGCTTCCTCGGCAAAGCCGAGTGGATCGGAGTGCGCGATACGGCGAGTGCGACAGAGCTAAAAAAGCTGGGTATTTCACCAGCCCAGATCAAAGTCGGGGAGGATTCCGCGTTGCTTCTAGGAAAATTACGAAAATCCCAACCCTCCTTTGTTAAAAGGCGGACAAGTAGAAGGATTTTGCGAGTGCTTGTCTCTGTGCGGGATTTTCCGAGGGTACCACCGAGTTTCTTCAAAGAGTTGGCACAGGCTCTCGACGACCTTACGGAGCAGGATAAAGTGCGTATTACTTTCGCCGAGTTCGGACTGGGGGATACGCACACTTGGCAGCGGCTCTGTCTGCACGCGCAGCATGATTCACTTTGGAAAGTGCTTGAGCTACCCGAGAGTGCGATTGAAGTTGTTCAAGCTATTGAAAAATACGATCTGGTAATCGGTATGCGACTCCACTCACTCGTCACAGCTCATCTGGCAGGTGTACCGAGTATCGCGCTGTCTTACTCGCGTAAAGTCGCGGAGTTCCAAAAGCAGGTCGGACGAGGGAAGCAGGTACTAGAGGTGAGGAACTTTAAGGCTAAGAAGCTATTGACAATATTTAAAAACTCGGTAAAGTAAAATACTATTTTTGTAAACTACACAATACTATGAGTATAGACAGTATCAGACCTATGCCAGATCAAATCACGCTAAGTCCAGAGCAGGAGATTCGTTTAAGGGGAATGTTTAGGGCTAGTCTAGTGATCGGAGGTAGATTTTTGATGAAGTTGGGGTTTCAAGACTGGCAGGTAAAAGAACTCCAGAAAATCACCACCGAAGACAAGGATGTTCAGATAAGCTTTCAAATACTACGAAATGAAAATAGTAGTATTTATTTTAGTGTACGCTATCGTGGTCGATTAACTTATCAAAATAACCAAAACAGTGGTAGTTATGGCTCTAGTCTAGAGACTGAGGTTTTGATTGATGATTTTCAAAAATTGCTGCCATGTCTAGTACGCTCAGAAGTGACAGAGACACTAGACCAAGATGGCTAGCCTAAATTTAGTTAAAACTGTTAGAATGCCTCGGCTCTAACTGTTTTGCCATGTACCGCACGCACACTTGCAATGAACTCACCGACCAAGAAATCACAAAATCTGTGACACTCTCTGGCTGGGTGCACCGCCGACGCGATCATGGTGATCTGATTTTCATTGATCTTCGCGATCGTTATGGTCTGACGCAGATTGTCTCCGATCCGGCGAATAATCCCGAGTTACACAAGCAGTTCGAAAAAGTGCGTCCAGAATGGGTACTCAAGGTCACAGGCAAGGTTCGCCAGCGTCCAGAGGGGCAAGCAAACTCCAAAATGGCAACGGGCAAGGTCGAAGTGCTCGCCGATGAGCTGACCGTGCTGAGCGAGTCGGAGACTCCACCATTTGAGATCGACCAAGAGAAGGGCGAAAACGAGGAGATCCGCATGCAGTACCGCTACCTCGATCTCCGTCGCGAGCGGATGCAAAAAAATATTCTGCTCCGGCACCGAGTTCTCCAGGCGACGCGGAAGTTCTTTTACGAGCGGGATTTCGTCGAGATTGAGACGCCGATCCTGATCAAAGGCACACCCGAGGGTGCGCGGGAGTACCTCGTGCCATCTAGGGTTCACTTAGGGAATTTTTACGTCCTGCCGCAGAGTCCTCAGCAGCTAAAACAGCTCTCGATGGTCGCCGGCTTCGACAAGTACATGCAGATCGCGCGTTGCTTCCGCGACGAAGACCAGCGTGGTGATCGTCAGCCCGAGTTTACCCAGATGGATCTGGAAATGAGCTTCGCGACAGCCGAGGAGGTGATGACGCTCAACGAAGAGGCTTTGAAAAGCATCACCAAAGAGACTCGACCCGATGTGAAGCTCCAAGATGGGCAGTTCCCGCGCTTCACCTACGCCGAAGCAATGAATCGCTACGGCTCAGACAAGCCAGACCTACGCTACGAGCTAGAGTTCATCGATGTCACGGAGGAGGTAGCAGGCTGTGGCTTCGGCGTCTTCGCGGGTGTGGTGGAGAGTGGCGGCGTGGTCAAAGTTTTGAAAGTTCCGGGTGGAGCAGAGTTCAGCCGCAAAGATATCGATGAGCTGACGGAAGCGGCGAAGATCTACGGTGCGAAAGGTCTAGCGTGGATCAAGGCTGCTGAGGGTAAATATGAAGGCGTACCAGTCGATAAGCTCGGAGAGGCGCTAACGCTTAAGATCGCTGAGAAAGTAGATGCCAAAGGTGGCGATATCCTCCTCTTCGCTGCGGATCAGTGGCGGACAGCCTGTACTGCACTCGGCGCGGTACGTATCGAGTGTGCGAATAAGCTCAAAATGCTAGAGGGTAAAGAGAATGTCTTTGCGTTTGCGTGGATTACGGATTTCCCGATGTTTGAGGTAGAGCAGGAGAGTGGTGAGCTGACAGCGATGCATCACCCTTTCACCAGACCCAAGGACGCTGCCGATCTCAAAGAGCCACTCACAGCACTAGCAGAGGCGTATGACGTGATCTGCAATGGCTATGAGATCGGGGGTGGCTCTGTGCGTATTCATGAGCACGACCTCCAAAAGCAGATCTTCCAGACACTTCAGATCAGTGATGAGGACGCCGAGCGACGGTTTGGACATATCTTGCGAGCTTTTCGCTATGGTGTGCCGCCGCATGCTGGGATCGCGTGGGGGCTAGATCGACTGGTTATGCTGCTGGCAGGCGAGCCAAATATCCGTGAAGTAATCGCGTACCCGAAGACAAACCGTGCGGAGGACTTGATGCTCGGTGCGCCGAGTGAAGTACCGACCAAATCGTTGGAGGAGCTCGGGATCAAGCTAGTGGCGAAGAAAGAGAGTTAGTCTTACTTTTTGTCAAGATCATAAACTTCGACTCGGTTGCGTCCGCTGTTCTTTGCTCGCATTAGAGCTTTGTCAGCCAGGTCCCAGAGACTTATTGTTAACTCTTTGGGTTTTGTTTTGGCGAGTGTTTTCCAGTTGGATACTTGTCTGAGTTTGGCTACACCGACACTGATAGTTTTTTTTAATTCAATGTCCTGACTGCTCTGACATTTTATTTTGATAGTTGTCTCTGCTACAGTCCTTCGAATTTTTTCTGCGATTTTAGTGGCAGCTTCTATATCGGTATTCGGTAGTAGGATCGCGAATTCTTCGCCACCATAACGAAAAGCAAAATCAGATTCACGAAGACAGTCTTTGATTGTTTGAGCGAGTGTCTTTAGCGCTATGTCACCAGCGCTATGACCATGTTCATCATTTACTTTTTTGAAGTGGTCAAAGTCAATTGCCAACATAGAAGTCTTTTTTTCTTCTCGTATTTCGAGACTGAGGATTTTTGGTACTTCTGACAAGAAAGCACCTTTGGACCGTAATTCAGTCAGGGGATCTTTCAAGCGCATTTTTTTGGCTTCTATTTTGAGAAGTGTTTCATCAGAAAAAGCATTGGCGAGTTCTTGTTCCATCGCAGGTGTCAAGCTGGCACCTAGTATTTCACGGAGTTTGTTGCGAAAGGTGTTCTCTGATTCTGCCAACTCTAAGGCAGAGTCGTAATAGGAACTGTCAGTATCTCTGAGCGCGTCTACGCGCTGACGTTGATCATTATCGATTTGTTTATTTTGTGTTCGCATTTATTTTTTGAATATTCTCTTTATTATACCATTATTTACATTAAATAGCAAATCTGTTAGAATGAATTTGTGAAACTCATGACTCATGTCGTTGTCGGTTATCCTACGCTCCGCGAAACAGGGCGAATTGTCAGTGCGCTGGCGGAGGCTGGTTCAGATTTTATTGAGCTTCAGATACCATTTTCTGATCCAGTCGCTGATGGTCCGACGATCGCAGCAGCGAATGATGTAGCACTTAAAAATGGTATTACAGCTCAACAGGTACTCGTTTTTGTGCAAAAAGTAATAAAAAAACATCCGCAGGTACGATTTTATCTGATGAGTTATCTCAATCCGATACTTAAGTCAGGTGGTACGAAGTTTTTTGAAGCAGCAGCAAAAGTGGGTGTAAGAGGTTTTATCATTCCCGATCTGCCTATCGAAGAGCTACCTGAAATCCATACGTCTGCTCGTAAGCTGAAGTTAGATCTGGTCTCAGTGCTCGCACCAAACACAACTGATCTACGGATCAAAAAGATTGTTAAACGGGCAACGGGCTTTATCTACTGTACTGCTCGGCTCGGTGTGACAGGCAAACAGACTGCTTTTGCCATGGATTTAAAGCACTTTCTCAGTCGTGTGCGAAAGTTTACCCAGTTACCTCTGGCAGTGGGCTTCGGTGTCAAAGAAAAGTCCGACGTACAGGCAATTCAAAAAGCTGGTGGACAGATCGCTGTCTTGGGTTCGGCATTGATCGACACTTATAGCAAGGGTGGTGTCAAGATGGTCGGTGAGCTGGTTGCGAGCTTGAGATAACTCAAAAAACACCAGAGTAGCTACTATCAAGGTAGATAAGCTCTTTTTATTTGACGAAGCTACTTTCATTTGGAATGGTGCGAATCCCCGACAAAGGAAAGAACGTAAACCATGCTACGCCTTCGATATCTGCGCGATCGACGAAGCGGTCAGCAGGATCGGCACAAGTACCGAGGAAACAAGTACGACCATCACGGCTAGCGAGGCGATTGTCGCCGATGAGGAGGTACTGTCCGGCTGGTACAGTCAGTTCAAATTGTTGGGATTTTTCATAGTCGGGGCAGGTGCGTGCAATACTCGCGAGGCAGGTGTTGCCTTGATTTTTTGCTCCGAGGTAGCTGTCATCTAGTTTGATAAATTCTCCACTTGTAGAGTCCTGAACCCAGATTGCACCATCGGTAATCCTGATCGTGTCTCCTGGTGTACCGAGGATTCGCTTGATGAGGTAAGTGTCTGGATTGGTGGTAGGGCGAAAGACGACGACATCACCTCGTGCGTAGTCGCTCCAACCAGTGACTGTATTGTATGGCAGCTTGTTTACGATGATGTACTCACCATCGTGGACATTTGGCTCCATGCTGCTTTGCTGGACTTGAAATGGTGCTATGACGAAAGGTCGAATGATGAGAAAAACTAGTAAAAAGATAATCACTACGTCGACGACAAAGTCGAGAGCTGTGGCTTGCCACTCTGAGAGATTGCTTGAGAGGTAGTGGTTTGTTTTCGGGTTGTCTTTGCCAAAAATTCGCATACGGCAGACAGTCTAGCACAAATCGCAAAACACGAATTGTAGAGTGGGGCACTTTATACTTTAGACTTTATACTTTAGACTTTTGGCAGTGATACTCGATCGTTTACTTTTTCGCTCGCATCTACACCCAGCTGAAAAACTACTTTATGTAGTCCATCAGCATTGGTTCGCAGTATACAAGCCAATTGCCAAGATTGGTTTTTTTGGATTGCTTTTTCCAGTTGTGCTTTGGTTGATGTTTCCACCAGGATTTTGGGTGTTTGTAGTGTGGTTTGTGTTGGCCTTTTTGCGTTTTCTTTATGAAGTGATTGATTGGTATTTTGATGCGATTTTGATTACAGATCATGGAGTGGTTTATTTGGATTGGCGTGGTTTTTTTGACAAAGCGTCACATCGGACAGACTTTGAGACTATCGCTGGTATTGTGTACGAAAAAAGTGGTTTTTGGTCCAACTTGCTAAACTTCGGAGCGCTCGCAGTAGATAAGGAGGGTGCAGAAGAGGAGCGTATTGCGCTCTCGCATGCCATTGACCCACTCGAGGCAGAGCGACAAGTCCTGCTAGCGAAAGAGCGTTATACGCATGAAAACGCTCTAGAGAGCGAAAAGGCTCTCAAAGAAATACTTTCTGGCATGGTGGCAGAACATGTGCGCAAAGAGCGTCAGCAGAGCAAGCTGGCAGACATGCTCTAATGTATTTGGTTGTTTTGGTGCTGATTTGGAAATCTATTGTTTGACTTTTTTTATGACTTCAACTGCTAAACAAAAAGTACTACTGCGAGAACAAGTTTTGAAAGTTCGTCGAGCTATGACTTCGGTCGAACGGGAGGAGCAGTCGGTGCTGATTATGCGACAGTTTCTGGCTTTGCCAGAGTATCTAGCAGCACAGTCGGTGGGGTTGTACGCAAGTAAGCTAGATGAGGTGGCGACAGATGGTTTGATCGAGCAGGCGCTAGTAGCGGGGAAGCGAGTCGCACTACCACGAGTCAAAGGGGACGAACTAGAGTGGTGTGTGGTTGGCAGCTTGTTGGATTTGCACGAGGGTTACTTCGGTGTGCGTGAGCCGTGTATGGATTCACTGGTAGTTGCGGCTAGTGAGCTGGAGCTGTTGGTCGTGCCAGGAGTGGCTTTTGATGCTGCTGGTAGGCGCTTGGGTTATGGCAAGGGATTTTACGATGCCACCCTAAAGGACTACACGGGTCGGACTGTTGGTTTGGCATTTGATTGCCAGATGGTGGCTGCCGTGCCGACGAATAATTTTGATCAACAGGTAGGTCGGGTTCTGGTAAACTAACTCTGTTTTATTTTTTATATTTTTTTATGGATTACAAATATCTTGCCGAAGCAGATTCCACTGTTTTTGATCTAATCAAAGCCGAAGAAGCTCGCCAAAAGACTGGTCTCGAGCTGATCGCGAGCGAAAACTATACTTCACCAGCTGTGTTGGAGGCGATGGCTTCGGTTTTGCAAAACAAATATTCGGAAGGTTATCCGGGTAAGCGCTACTATGCTGGCAATGAAATCATCGATCAAGTCGAGCAGCTTTGTATTGATCGCGCCAAGCAGCTTTTTGGGGCGAACTTCGCCAATGTACAAGCACTCTCGGGTAGCCCTGCCAATCTCGCGGTGTATTTCGCTCTGCTAGAGCTGGGGGATACAGTGCTCGGTCTCAAGCTGGATCATGGTGGACACTTGAGTCATGGTCATCCTGTCAATGCAACGGGTAGGCTTTATAACTTCGTCCAGTATGGTGTCAATCCTGAGACTGGACGAATCGATATGGACGAGGTGCGTAGACTCGCTCAGGAGCACAAGCCAAAGATGATTGTCGCAGGGTTTAGTGCGTACAGTCGTGATGTTGATTGGGCTGAATTCAAAAAGATTGCTGATGAGGTTGGTGCACTGACATTTGCCGATATCGCACATATCGCAGGACTTGTCGCTGCTGAGGTGATTGGTTCTCCGGTCAAGGCTGGTTTCGATGTGGTGACGACCACGACGCACAAGAGTCTGCGTGGACCGCGTGGGGCGCTTATCTTGAGTCGAGATGAAGAGACTGCCAAGAAAATCAATAGAGCAGTCTTCCCTGGTCTACAGGGTGGACCGCACGAGCATATCATCGCGGCGATCGCCGTGGCGCTTGGTGAGGCGCTCCGACCAGAGTTTAAAAAATACTCCCAGCAAGTAATTCAAAATGCTCAAATTTTGGCAAAGACTTTGCAGGAGTATGGTTTCAAAATAATCTCGGACGGGACGGACAATCACCTCATAGTTGTCGATTTGAATAACAAGGGTTTGAACGGCAAAGAGTTTACCGATGCGCTCGATTTAGCTGGTATCTCGGCTAGTGCGAGTACGATACCCGATGATCCCAATCCACCGATGAAGCCGAGTGGTATTCGATTTGGTACATGTGCTGTCACGACACGCGGCTTCCAAGACGCTGAGATAGATGCGATCGCAGGTTGGATTGAACGAGCGGCAGCTGCACCGACTGATGCCAAGAATCTTGCAACTATTAAAAAAGAGGTTGAAGCGCTTGCTGTTGAGTTTCCTGTACCTGGTATTAATTAATTTTTTCTTAATCTATTTAGTTTATGAATTCAGAGTCTTACGTTCGTGCTTTTCTCCTCGCTGGAGTGTTTTGGTTGGTGCTTGGGTTATTGGTACTGGTGACGGTGCTGATCGGACCGCTCCATGAGTGGATCGAACAGTTGCCTGATATTGGTGCGGTGCTGGAGGACAAAATCCACGTTGTTTTTTACATTGTTCAGCTGTACGGTTTCGTTGTGATGACGATTTGTGGAGTTTCGTATCATATCTTGCCACGTTTCTTTGGTCATCCGGATATAGTTGAGAGTGGTTATGCCAATGCTTGGTGGCACTTTGGACTGATGAATTTGGGTATCGTAGCATTCGCAGGTGGAGCTTTGGCTAGAGTGACAGGACTCGGTGAAGTCTTTGGGGTTATTGCTTATGGTGGTGTTTTGGCACTTGCTCTCGGGCTGGCGCTTTATGCTTACAATGTCCTAAGGACAATCTGGTAAACTAAGCCATATGAAGACTCTCAATGTTGGATTGATCGGTTTCGGTATCATCGGTACAGGTGTCGTCCGTGTACTCCAAAAAAACGCGCGTATCATAGAGACGCGACTTGGTGCAAAGTTGCGTCTAGCGGCTATCGCTGATTTGGACTTGAAAACTAACAGGGGAGTAAAGATTGATAAAAGAATCCTTACCAAAGATGGTTTTGCCGTTTGCCGTGATCCTGCTATTGATATCGTGATTGAGCTGGTCGGTGGTACGGGTGTCGCGAGTAAATTCATCGAGACTGCCCTGCAGCATGGTAAGCACGTCATCAGTGCCAACAAGGCTCTGCTCAGTGAAAAAGGCGAACCGCTTTTCAAACTTGCTGAAAAACAAAACAAACTCTTACTTTTCGAAGCTGCTGTCGGTGGTGCGATACCAGTCGTGCGCACACTCAAGGAGGATCTCGCAGGCGAAAAAATTGAGCGTATCTATGGTATCGTCAATGGTACTTGCAACTATATCCTCACCGAACTGGCCAAAGGTGGAGTAGATTTCACTACTGTCTTGCGAGATGCACAGAGGCTTGGCTTCGCCGAAGCAGACCCGACACTCGATATCGAAGGTGGCGATACCGCTCACAAGTTGGCTTTGCTGGCGATGCTTGCCTTTGGCACACGTGTAAAGTTTCGTGAGATTTACACAGAGGGCATTACTCAGCTCTCACAGCATGATTTTGTTTTTGCTCGTCGTCTCGGACGTGTGATCAAGCTGGTCGCAGTTGGTAAGCATGAAAATGGAAAGATCGAATTACGCGTGCACCCAACACTGCTACCCAAGGACTCACCATTGGCCAAGATCGATGGTGCGACCAATGCGATTAGCCTTTGGGGTCCACACCTCGGTGAGTGTATCCTCGCTGGTCAGGGGGCTGGTAGTTTACCGACTGCGACAGCAGTCGTAGGTGATTTGATCGAAGCTGCGCGAGCAGTGCTACATGGCTCAGCTGTGCCAGTACGCGGAGTCCAGCCTAGTCAGCTGGTCAGTCTACCAGTGAAGAAGATCGCCGAGGTGGCGAGTGAGTACTATTTACGCTTCACAGTACGCGATACACCAGGTGTCGTGCGTGATATCTCTAGGGTGCTAGCCAAACATAAGCTCAATGTTCGTGATATCATGCAGCTCGATCTCAAAGAATTTACCAAGGCCGTGCCACTCGTCATGATCCTCCACAAGACCCGAGAGGGTATCCTACGCAAAGCTATCAGCGAGATTGATCGATTGAGCTGTGTACGGGCAAAGACAGTCGTCTTGCGCGTAGAAGAATAAAGGTTTTTGGCTAGCTCTGTTAAAATAAACTCAAGTTTTTCGCATGCCAAAGAAACTAAAGATCGCGCTCGTTCATGACTGGCTCACTGATAGTGGTGGAGCTGAGCGACTCTTGCTCGCACTACACGAGCTGTATCCAGACGCACCGATCTATACTACGCTCTATCGTGGCGATCAGCTCCCACAGTTTGCCAAGGCTGACGTGCGCACTAGCTATCTCCAGAGTATTCCCTTTGCCGCCAAGCATCATCGTTTTTTATTGCCACTGATGCCAGCGGCAGTTGAAAGTTTCGATCTCTCTGGTTACGATGTCGTGATTAGCAGCACTAGCTCTGGTTGTGCCAAAGGTGTGATCACCAAACCCGAGACACTACATATTTGCTATTGTCACAATCCGAGTCGTGTGCTCTGGGACGAGAGTCATGCTTTTCAGCGGATTCACCAGCCTGGCTGGCTCGCTCGTCGGCTGATCCCGCGTCAACTAAAAAAACTCCGAATTTGGGATCGTCTCGCTGCCGACCGAGTCGATACCTTTGTGACCAACTCCAAATTTGTCGCGCGACGGATTGCCAAGTACTACCAGCGTGAGGCTGAGGTGATTTATCCACCTGTCGACACCAGTCTATATACGCCAGCAGAGAAAGCTGGGAGTTATTTCCTCGCGGTTGGACGCTTGATACCGTACAAGCGCTTTGATCTCGCGATTCAAGCTGCCAACGTACTCGGTCTGAAGCTGCGAATAGTTGGCACTGGACCAGAAGCAAAACGCCTCCAAAATATCGCTGGACCGACGGTGAAATTTTACGGTACAGTCTCAGACGAGACCCTGCGTCGTATGTATAGCGAGTGTAAGGCTTTGATTTTTCCGCAGGTCGAGGACTTTGGGCTGACAGCAGTAGAAGTACAAGCTAGCGGACGTCCAGTGATAGCCTACAAGGGCGGGGGAGTACTTGAGACAGTCGTGGCAGGTCGGACAGGATTACTTTTCAAAGACCAGACAGTAGCTGCACTTGGTGATGCGATGCAGCGTGCGAGTAAGACGCGCTGGGTCAAAAAATCCATTCAAAAGCATGCTCAGCGTTTTGATATCATCAAGTTTAAAAAGCAGATGGACGAGTATGTCAAAGCCGCATGGAAAGAGTGGCACAAAAGTTAAAGCTGCGCTTTGAGGCGGTTCTTGCCAGCGATGACTTTGTTCAACGCGTGGACATAGCTCTGGACACTGGCGATGGTGATGTCAGTATCTGCTCCACGTCCAGTATAGGTTTTGCCAGACTCGGTTTCGATCTTTATAGTCACTACGGCCTGTGCGTCGATACCTTCGGTCACAGCACTCATGTCAAACTCTAGGAGTTTTACTTTTTCACCGATGATTTTGTCTACAGCGATATAGGCAGCATCGACTGGTCCGGTGCCAGTCGATTTTTTTGAGAATTTCTTACCTGTATGGTTGATCAGTTCGATCTCGGCATTAGGTTTACGTTTGGTGCTGCTAGAGATGGAGACATTGACTATACTCCACTCGGCTGTGTGTTTCCCTAGCTCGTTGGTGACGAGCGCTTCTAGATCTTCATCGTAGACTTCTTTTTTTTGGTCAGCGAGGTGTTTGAAACGTTCGAGAGCTTTGGCTAGCTCGGCTTTGTCCAGTTCGAAGCCCAGCGCAAGTAGTCGAGAGTTGAGTGCGGCACGACCAGAGTGTTTGCCGAGCACTAGTCGGTTGCGATCTAGCCCGATATCCTGCGCGCGCATGATCTCATATGTTTCGCGTTTGGCGAGGATACCATGCTGATGAATACCACTTTCGTGAGCGAAAGCATTACTCCCAACGATCGATTTGTTTGGTGGTACGGGGAAACCAGTGAGGCTGCTGACCAAATGACTAGTGCGATAAATCTCTGTAGTCTTGACGTTAGTTTTTAGCCCCGTGAAGACGTCTTTACGGGTTTGGAGCGCCATAACCACTTCTTCTAGACTAGTGTTGCCAGCGCGCTCGCCAATGCCGTTGATAGTACATTCGATCTGACGTGCGCCATTGCGTACGGCTGCGAGTGAGTTTGCTGTTGCGAGTCCTAGATCATCGTGACAATGGACAGAGATCGTTATATCTTTTGCCCCACGTGTTTTTTTGATTATATCAGCGATGAATCGTCCAAACTCGGCAGGGTAGGCGTAGCCGACCGTATCGGGTATGTTTAGCGTCTTTGCGCCAGCCTTGATCGCTACTTCTAGTGCCTGATAAAGGAACTTTGGATCGCTACGACTGCCGTCTTCGGGGCTAAACTCGACATCTGGACAGAGTTTGCGAGCAAGTCTGACCATTTCTTTTATTTGTGTGAGGGCTTCAGATCTGCTTATTTTTAGTTTGTACTTCAGATGCATATCACTTGTCGCGAGGAAGGTGTGAATGCGGCGTTTCTTGGCTGGACTGATAGCTTTGGCAGTGGCTTGAATGTCTTTTTCTACTGCTCTGGCTAGTCCGCAGACAGTGCTTTTTTTTATCACTTTGGCGATAGCGTTGACTGCCTTCCAGTCATCGGGGCTAGCGATCGGAAAGCCAGCCTCGATGATATCTACACCGAGTCGCTCTAGCTGACGAGCGATTTTGAGTTTTTCTTCGTGGTTTAGGCTTGCACCGGGGCACTGCTCGCCATCGCGCAGAGTAGTATCGAAGATTTTGATAGTTTGGTTAGCCATGATGCAAGTGATTAGATTTTAGCAAAGAAAAAAGCCTCTTAGCGAGAGGCTTTGCTTGGTGGACTCTACTCGACCAAACCTAGCCTCTCGGAGAGAGGAGTAGGAGGTTTACGAGGAGAGTTTTGATAGTAGTCATTACGCTCTTATTTTATACTTCTGCTTTTATTTACACAAACAAAAACTTCGCCGAGTGGCGAAGTTTTTGTAATTTAATTTAAGGTATTGGGTGTGATTATTTCTTTTCTTTCCAGTTGAAGTGAGTACCGATCATCCAGTGTGGCACCATGACGAAAAGACCGACGATGATTTGGCTGAGTGGGGTGACGAGATAGGATTGGTTGAAGTCTATAAAGCTATCGAGTAAGACACCGAGTAGATGCTCGATGATACCGTAAGCGCCGAGAGCGATGAAGATCAAGCCGATGAGAGCTGTGAGGTAGACGTAGATCGCCTGCATGGTTTTGAAAGGTGTGCCAGTCATAGTGATAAATTGGTAAATGAAATAAAAAACAATAATAACCAAAACTACCAGCAATAGAGGAATTGCTGAGCCAAGGAGAAATAAAACAGTGGGAAAAAGATCTTGATACATTACATTCATTTTAGGTGTGGGATATTGGTGCGGCAAACGAAAAGTCTTGACAATAGTGTATATATTGTGTCTCCTTGGTTAGTCAGACACTATATTGTGGAACAACTTTTTTATTCAGGCAAGTCAAAATTCTAGCATTGTTACAAGTAAAGGAATACTTTTTAACTGATTTTTAATCTTACTTTTCAGTGGTCTGGTCAAGGGAGAAACGCACTCACAACACTCTATCGCAAGATTGGGGTGTCGCTAGCCAGTTTGACAATGCTGGTTTTTTTGTTTGGCATCACAAAAATTCAGAGAAATTGGAAGTAGCTGGCGATGCTTGTGCGATACCAGTTGATAAATTGAAAAAGTTTTTGGATCGTCCCAGTTTAGCTTTGAACAATATTGATTTTGTAAAAATCCCAACAGGGTATCGCGACTTAGTCCAAGATGTACTAGAAAATCATACACACTTCAAGAAAATTAAGTGGGAGGAAGTCGGTCTTACTGAACGAGAATTTCTAGCTGAAGAGCTAGCTGTAGATACAAATAAGCGCATGGCTGACTATGTAGTTTTGATTCAAGCTTTGAATCACTTGGCTTCTGGGACCAAAGTGCCATTTGTACTAAAAACCAAGGATCAAGTCAGTGCCGAAATAAGATCCAGCTCTGATGAAGAATTAGTCAAAATGCTTAGCGTTATTGATTTGCAAGAAATCGAATCTATCTATCAAGAGTTTCAAGTAGCCAGTAGTCAGATTAGGAAGCGCATTGGTGATGGTCTCGTCGATGCAGCTTAACTGATCTGCTATTTATAAGACTAGTACTTGAGCTTGGAAGCAAGTTTGTTTTAGAAAAATAAAAACCCCGTCGGTGCGACAGGGTTTTTGTGATAGTACGGTTTGGTTAGTTTAGCGACCCTTTTCAAACATCTTACGGATACGCGCACCAACTTTTTCGATATCATGTTTGCCACCTTCGCGACGGAGCTTTTTCATTTTGGGCATACCTTTGGCGTAGTCAGCGAGCCAATCTCGAGCGAATTTACCACTCTCGATATCTTTGAGGGCTTGTTTCATGCGTTTCTTAGTGCCTTTGTCGATAATTTTTGGACCGATGGTGCGTCCGCCATACTCAGCAGTATTAGAAACGACGTGGTACATTTTTTCGATACCACCTTCGTAGATTAGATCTACGATTAGCTTCAACTCATGGAGACATTCAAAGTAGGCAAACTCTGGTGGATAGCCAGCCTCTACGAGAGTCTCGTAGCCAGCTTTGACCAGCTCGGCTGTGCCACCGCAGAGTACAGTCTGCTCGCCAAAGAGATCTTCGTAAGTTTCCTGTTCAAAAGTACCTTCTACTACACCAGCCTTGGTGAAGTACATAGCTTTTGCCATAGCGAGTGCGATTTTCTTGGCTTGTTTGCTAGGGTTGGCATGGATACAGATCAGTGCCGGTACACCGAAGCCTGCTAGGTAACATTTACGTTCTTCTGTGCCGGGGCATTTCGGTGCGACCATGATCACATCTATATCTTTGGGTGGTTTGATTTTTTTAAAGACAATATTGAACCCGTGGCTGAAGCTTAGGGTTTTGCCAGCGGTGAGATGAGGAGCGATATCTTTTTTGTAGACAGCGCTTTGATTTTCGTCGGGGATCAAGATGTGGATAATATCAGCTTTTTTGGTAGCATCGGCGATACTGGCGATCTTTAGTCCATCTTTCTTGGCGAGTTTGGCGCTGGGTCCACCTTTGCGGACACCGACGATGACATTGACTTTGCTGTCGTGCATCATCTGAGCTTGGGCACGACCCTGTGCGCCGTAGCCGATGACGGCAACTATTTTGCCTTTGAGAGTTTTGATATCTGCGTCTTTATCGTGGTAGAGCTTGAGTGCCATGGTGTGGAAAAATTAAAAGGATAAAATTATTGGACTGGTGTTTCGATATTTTCTGTCACTGGTGATATTTCAGTGGTATCTGTAGGTGCAGCTAGATCTGTAGTTGGTTCTGTTGGTGCACCGAGTCCACCGAGTATTTTGTTTAAGTCTACTGTGTCAGTCGGCTTAGTGATCTTATACGGTTGATTGATTTCGCTAGTCTGACTATCGAACTTAATTTCGATAGTGCCATACGGCGTACTGCCAGTTTTTGGTGGAGTCATACCTGCAGCTGCGCTAATTTTTTTGGTTAGATCTTCAGTGTCGAAGCTTGCCTCAAAGACAGTACGGTGAATGTAACCATCGTTTTCACCAATCCAGATCGTAAATGATGGCACCTCATCTATAAATGTTTTTACTGCTGGCTCGATGGTATCCCACTCTTCTGCGCTTGGTGTACCTCCTGTGTTGCCGAATGATTGCTCAGGGGCTAGTGTAGATAATTCTCGTATAAAAGAGATGATGTTGTCTGTATCAAGACTTGCTTCGATTTGGATCTCATTGTTTTTTGTAGAGAGCCTTTTGTTTGCCTTTAAAAGTGGTTGGTATTTTTTGACTATATCGATGAGTTTTTGGCGAAGCTCGGTATCAGTGGCGAGTGCAGTCTCGAGGTCTACTCCCACTCCAGGGTTTAGTGCCAAGGCTTCTTCGATTGGCAATTCTATCCATTTATCTTGAATTAGTGCTAAATAGAGATTGACCTGACTACTGACTATCTCAGGCAGACCGGTTAAATCTGTCTTACCGATGCGTACGTAAATAATCCTGTCGATTATTTTAAAATCAATAATAGTATCAGCTTTAAATTTGATATCACCATCGATAACATCGACGGTGAGTTTTAGATTAAAACCTCTATCATATAGGGCGGTCGTGAGGTCATTGCCACCACCATCATAGGTGAGAGTGATTTTGCCTTGAGAATTATCTGCCGATGAATCTATGAATTCTAGTTCAAATTTACCTGTCTTCTGTGCTGATTCGATTGAAAATTGGTTGAGTAGTGCGGCATCGAGAGTCTGTTGAATTTCGCTGTCACTGCCAAATCCGCTTGATAGGCTTGGCAAGCCTTGAGTCGCGACGTAGTATCCACCACCACCGATAATGGCAATACTAACTAGGCTGGCGAGGATTT
>CAYVMX010000001.1:117417-129148 GCA_964452725.1 uncultured Candidatus Peribacteria bacterium
TCAGTTTAGCAGATTGAGTGTTGGGAGTCTCGGTATCGTGTCGAGAGACACGGGTACTGCTAGCTTGGGTATCTGATTCTGTGAGTAGAGTTGTATTGCTAGATCTAGTTGGATATTGTCTTGGTTTGTTGGTTGTGTCAGTGTGCCATCAAGGGCGATTTTTTCGATTTGTTGGCTATCTGCACTGAGCCAAAACTCGATCCGTACTGTTTCGATTGCTGTAGTCGTATTTGGCAGTGTCAGAGCTGGTAACGCATTGATGAGGGTTCGCCAGTCGAACTTTACGATGAATCGGCGTTTGCCATCGACGAGACCTACATCAGTGATAGACTGCCAGAGTGCACCACTAGTCAGGAGCTGCCGGACTACTGTCCGATACTCTGGTGTGAAGGCGAGACCCAGTGTGAGCGGATCAGTAGTTAGGCGGTATTGCTGTCCATGCTTGAGAGATATGGCGACTTTCTCCGCCTTTAGTAGTTTGATATAAGCGATCTGATCGATGACTGCTAGCTCTAGGCTGCCACTTTGATTTTTGGATATATCATCTGTCGGGATAGTAGCCTGTGAAAAATCCAGCTTGGCAGTCCAGTTGATTGATGGTGTTTGGAGATTGTTGGCAGAGCCAGAGAGCGAGACTCCGTTGGTTTGTATGGAGTCAGTTTCGCCTCTGGATATTTGATAGCTACCCACCGCGTCAAAACCCACTGAGTCCAGTGTCAGCGTATTGTTGATGGCATTCTGGAGTACTTTGGCAGGAGTGATCCTGCCGTAGAGAGCAGCGAAAAGTGTGAGTGCTAGTATCGCCACGCCTGCCAGCAGACTGGCGACGAGATGGTATTTATTGTTTGGTTTAGACATTGTGTTGGTTATTTGGCGAGAGCGGTAGCACCAGTACGAGCGATTGCCTTGATCTTGCAAGGTCGGATCAGTCGCAGGAAGTTGTCGATCTGGTCGGGTGTGTCTACGATCTCTATAGTCCAGACTGTCGGCTGGCGATCCATGACTCGCGTATCAAAAGCTTTGAGAGTTTTCGTCAGTTTGGCTTTGTTACGCGCTGTCACACCGATCTGTACTAGCGCAAGGTCGCGGATGATTGCCTTGTCTGTTATTAGTTCTTTGACTTTTATTACTTCGATGATTTTGTACATCTGACGGACGACTTGATCGACATTGGTCTCGGCACCGACGACGATAGTCATGCGCGAGAGTCCAGATAGCTCACTGTGTCCGACAGTCAGACTTTCGATATTGTACCGCCGGCGGCGAAAGAGGCTGGCGATGCGGTTCAAGACACCAGCTTTGTTTTCCACGAGGGCGGTGAGTGTATGAGTTTTGTCAGCCACTTGTACAAGAAAAGGGACTTTATTTTAGCGTATGGTGGCGGGTAAGTCGAAGTAATTACTGTACTAACCCTAGATCCAAGTAAAAGCTGCTATCTGACTCTGGTACGACGATAGTCTCATCAACGCCGAGCAAAAAGCGTGGTTGTTTACCCTCGTAATTACCTTTCAGTATTTGTCCGTCGAAATTCGTCAGGCGAATTAGTGGGATTTCGTCCTTGAAATCAGTTAGAATCTCGAAACCTGGTGGGTGATTGAGCGCGACGTTGAGAGCTGCCAGATAGCCACCTGCGAAAGCGAGTGTGACGGCGAGTGCGACTACCAGCGCAGACAGAAGCGGAGAATTCTTTAATTGCATAATAATTGACTCAAATTTTATTCATTCTAGGTCGTGTGCCGCAGTTGTCAAAAGCGGAGCTGAAAGCAGTCTTTCCGCGTGCGCAGACGGTCATGGAGAGTGCTGAGTTTTTAGTTTTGGATAAATTGGCAATCACCCAAGTAGATCTACGTAAGCTAGGTGGTACGGTCAAAGTCGGTACAGTCTTCGCTAGTGCTGGCAAGTTCAACCTCCAAGACCCTGCTCGGTATTTATTACAGCAGGCGAGCGGCGCGACGGGTAAATTCACTTTTGGTGCGAGCTGCTACGGTACGCGCGCGGGTACGCAAAAGACTCTGCTGATCGGCCTCAAAAAAGCTTTGCGAAATGCTGGTGTATCCGCTCGCTTCGTCAATAAAAATTTTGCCAATCTCTCATCGGCAGCAGTAGCACTCGAAGGCTTGACCAACAAAGGTGTTGAGATTTTGGTTGCGACAGATGGACGGTTTTGGTTCTACGCGCAGACTATGACAGTCCAGCCTTTCGACGAGTACAAGATACGTGACTATGAAAAAGCTGCTCGTGATGCACGGATCGGTATGCTGCCACCAAAGCTTGCTCAGATCATGATCAATCTCGCCCAGCCCAAAAAAGATGAGACAATTTATGATCCTTTTTGTGGTACTGGTACAGTTTTGATCGAGGCGGCACTCTGGGGATTCAACACACTCGGCTCAGATATCGACGCACGCATGGTAGCTGCAACGCAGACTAATCTCGCGGCGTTGAAAATCAAAAGTGAAGTCGGACTCCACGATGCCGCACAGCCAAAAAAAGTTCAATGTGACGTGGTAGTAAGTGAGGGTTATCTCGGACCACCGACCAGACTAGTCCCTGAGCCACCGAAGCGTGTACGGATTTTTCAAGAGTTGGTTGAGATCTATGGTCAATTCTTTGATTGGATACCAGCACGACGTGTAGTGCTCACGCTGCCAGTCTACTGCGCAGACGGCAAGCCACTACACTATAGCTCGCAAGTAGTCGCGCCAGCGATAGAGCACCGAGGCTGGGTACGGCAAGACAATCGCAGACTACTTTATGTGCGTTCAGGACAGGTGGTGGGTCGCGAGATCACTATATGGGAGAAACCTAAACAGTAGCGATAGCATCGATTTCTATTTTTGCGTCTTTGGGGAGTTGGCTGACGGCGACAGTCGCACGTGCTGGCAGGCTCTCACCGAAATATTCGGCATACACGGTGTTTACAGCAGCGAAGTCTGCCATATCGGTGAGATAGATCGTGGTTTTGACGACTTGCTCTAGGTCAGAGCCTGCGGCTGCCAGTACGGCTTGGAGGTTTTTTAGTACTTGGTGGGTCTGATCTTCGACTGTCTCAGCTGCGCACTCTTGAGTGTCAGGGTCTAGTGCGATCTGTCCAGAGCAAAAGACCAAATGGTCTGTAACGATCGCTTGGCTGTATGGTCCGATAGCTTTGGGTGCTTGATCTGTAGAGATTATTTTGCGCATGTATACATTAAACCCCTCTCGGTCCCCCCTTGGCAAGGGGAGAGGTAAAATGGTCGTGCTAAAATTTGCCCAATGAATATCCTAAAGAGGCTGCTGCTACTACCGTTCAAACTAGAGAAGACACTGTTTATTGTCTCGATGGTGTTGCTACTTGGTTTCAGTATCTTCGCCTATAGTAGTCTCGGTGTTTTGAGCGACTTGGGGTTACTACGGCTGACGGGTTTCCCCGCAGGGCAAAACTACCTCATCGTCTTCCAAAATGATGCCGAACGTCGCCCAACAGGTGGGTTTATCTCCTCCTATGCCATACTCAAGTTTCGCTTCGGGATTCCGCTACTATCCTTCGGTAACGTCTACGATGACAAGCTAATCCAGCCCGATACGGAGTTTCCCGATGAGACTGTCCAGAGCTTGCTCGCTGGTCCGTACTATCCGGGGCACGGTTTCCGCGATGGCAACTACGCGCCCCAGTGGAGCGATGCTGCTCCTGAGCTGCTGCGACTTTATCGGCTCGGCTATCCCGATGTCGAGTTCGATGGAGTGATCGCAGTCGATTTCACGGCCTTTGAGCGATTGGTACAGGCAGTAGACGGAGTGACGATCGGCGGGCAAGATTTTTCCAAGAATCTTTTTTGGCAAGTGGAGCAATCTATCCAAGATGTTGACTTGCACGATCCCGAGCAGCTCCAAAATCGTAAAAATATCCTCGCCCAACTCGCCAAAGGATTGGTTAAAAAAATTATTTTTTCACCGAGCTACTACGATGATATCTCAAATAGTCTGATCCAGAGCTTAAACGAAAAACACGTACAGTTTTATTTCAAAGATACATTGTTACAATCTCGTGCTGCCAGGCATGGCTGGACAGGGCAGTGGACTCACGGTCCGACTGATTTCCTCGCGATCGTCGAGGGTAATTACGGTGGTATGAAGTCGAGTCGTTATCTCACGCGTGACATTGAATATAACGTCGAGCTCAAAGATACCGAGGTCAAGGGCGAGCAGCGGCTCGCTGCGACTGCTGATCTCAATATCGGTATCACACATCGAGGAGATGCCGCAGAGCCGATCTCAGGCTACTACAAGGGCTACTGGCGAGTCTTTGCGCCACTCGGTAGTACGCTGATCTCCGGACAGCACGATCGCACCGAGGAGGCAGACTGGTGGCAGGTTTGGGGTAAAAAACTTACCTTCAATCCGGGCGAAAAGCGTGAGATTAGTTTACGTTACGAGTTGCCAGATTCTGTTTTGACAGATGATACTTATCGTCTCCGACTTGTCCGTCAGCCAGGTGGTTCGGCAGATTTTTATCGCATCACGGTCAAAGCTCCAGCAGGCTATTTGTTTCAACAAACAACAAGCAACAAACAACAAACAGCCCATTTTGATTTGCGTGAAAATTTGGCAATTTGGGAAGGTTTGCTGACAGAAGATATTGAATTAGCACTCAAAATACTACCAGACACAGTACCGCCTAGTCTGGCATGGCAGGAGTTTGTCGGAGGTTTGACTACTATCGATCTGCGCTTCAATGAGCCACTTGATCGTGAAAGCGTAAAGGCAGCGACTTACAAGCTGACTGACTTGAACTATCGCAATGATCGTACAGATGATGCTATTACAGTGTTGGGTGCACGTTTTGTGCCACCTCAAAATATTCAACTAAAAGTCAGCGGTATCACTGAGGAATGTCGGGAGTGGTATGGTCTGACTTTAGACGGTGTAGCAGACATACATGGCAACGCTCTGACCGATAAACAAATTACTGTAGTTCAGTGGGTTGATGCGGCAGGCAAATCATGTGATCCAGAGCGCCGACTATAGCATTTGACGATCGAGGTCTTGCTATTTTGCGTTGTTTTTGCTATAATAATACGAAAGGTAATCAAAAAACTAAAACCAAATGCTCAATCAAGACCAAATTTTCCGCGCAGAGGGAGATACTACCGATACGCCACGAAACAGCCGCCTGAGAGGATTTCTCGGAGGAGTGGGGTCATTGATTTTGCTGCTAGGATTGGGTTTTGCTGCATTCGATGGTAGCAGTCTGCCTAGTGGAGAGTCTTTACAGGCAGCCGTTGTCACCAACTCTGCTATTACTTCATTTTCTCCAGTCTCTGGTGCGGCTGGTACTCAGATAGGTATACAAACAAGTAACTTCAGCAATCTCAGTGGTGCTACAGTCAAATTTGGTAGTGTCGCGAGTGCCGATGTCCAAATCGGCGGCGGCGGCAATTTAATCGCCCGAGTGCCTTCTGGTGTGAGTGGATCGATATATCTCACTGTCTCGGCAGGCGGTCAAACAGCGATCAGTAGTGCTCCTTTTACTATCGCTACTACTGGGACCAATACCCAAAGCACGCCAATGCCAACACCGTCTACCAGCACCACTGCCACTGCGTTGACCATTACAGACTTCGGTCCCAAAGTAGGTAAGGCTGGTGATACTATTTATATCCAAGGTACTAATTTCGATACTCAGCCAGCTCGTAATACCGTTATGTTTGGTGATAAGCAAGCGACTGTCCAAACACTGACTGGTACAAAAGAAAATAGTACTCTGGCGGTCATTGTCCCTGCTGGGATCAGTGGCAATGTAGCTATCAGCGTCACAACTACACGCGGTACGGCACTGGGGCAGTCACTTTTTGAGGTTCCTTCCACTCTACCAGTCGTGACTGGTTTCACACCGACACAGGGTGCTGTAGGGGATACTCTTTATATCGAAGGTTCTAATTTTAGTGAAAACCCTCGTCAAAATATTGTTAAATTTGCCGCACTTGGTGGCGGAGTGGTTCGTGCTTTGATTGTCGAGACTATTTATCAGGGTGGACAGCTAGCACTCAAGGTAGAAGTACCGAAGCGTGCTACGACTGGTCATTTTACGATCGAGGTCGATGGTCAGGTGTCTGATAGCGGTAAGGACTTTACAGTTGTACAGTCACTCGCAGCTACTCCACAGATTTCCAATCTATCGAGTATAGAGCTCAATATTGGCGACACGCTCGTCATCGAAGGTGTCGGTCTGCTCGATCGCAGTACTAGCGTATTGAGCGCTACAGGGGTGACAGTGTTTTTCAATGGTGCTCCTGCCGTGGTTACTAACTTCTCTACAGGCAGCAGCGGTCAAGATATCCTGATGGTGACGGTGCCAGCAGCAGCTACCGATGGCTATCTCACTGTCACGAATAAAACCAACACTGCGATCAGTCCTGTGTCGCTCGTGATCAAAAATACTTCGACCGGACTCAATGCACCGCAGATTGATGCGACGCGGACTCGAGTAGAGCCAGCTGCTCCGACTGAGCTGACTACCTCATTGGTTTTTCAGACTTTCGTATCTGATCTCAACGGTGCGACCGATATAGCTACAGTCAATCTCGATCTTTCACTACTCGGTGGTAGCTCTGGCAATGCTATGACGCCAGGAGTACTCGAGGGTAGTGGTCAGTTCTTTTCACTGACTAGTACACTTGCTAGGACTCTCTCAGCAGACAAATCTCCATATTTACTACCGCTGACAGCTACAGATATCAGTGGCAAGACTGCTCGTTCGGAGTTGATGTTGTGTGTAGATGGTTGCCCAGCCGATCTCACTCCTACTGGTATTCGTCAGGGCGATACTTGGCTGTCTGATCTGACCGTGGACTCTATCAATACACTTACATTGCGTTTTACCAAGCCAGTGCTGACCAGTACGTTTGACCAGACTGGTGCCAACTTCATACTCTCTAGTGCTGGTGATATAGCACCAGTAGTACTCAGTGCAGCTCTCGATCAGACTCGGCAGATCGTCACACTGACTACGACCAACCAGATACCAGATTTGGGATATGTCCTTTCTGTCACTGGACTACTAGGTGGCAACGGACGCTCAGTCAGTATCACAAATGGTGTGGGTGAGTTCGCTGGCTTCAGTACGCTCAAAGCTCCAATCAATGTCCAAACAGCTGCCAGTTCTGCTGGTCTGACTGTGACTTTCGATATTCCTGTCGATTCTTTCGCGACAGGTCATCGTGTACTGTACTCGACAGTCAGTGGTAGCTATGCTCGCGTGGTCGATACGGCTGCAGCGACGAGTGCTTTGCTATCAGATCTCACAGCTGGTCAACGCTATTACATAGTAGTCCAGAGCTACGATGCTACTGGGCAGCTGAGTCCTCAGTCCGCCGAGATAACGACAATTTATAATCCAAACTCTTCGGTACATGGTAGTGCGCCTGTGAGCACTACTCCAGCTGTTTTAGCTGGTGTTATTCCGAGTTTTGATTTTGGTCAGGGCTCTTTCGCTCCGCAGTCTGGCGTATATGCTACTGCGTCAGTACCTAATACTTTCGTTGCGCCGAGGGTTAGTTTTCAGGCGGATTCTTATCAGCCTACTAGCCTAGTAGATGTCGGTCCAGCTGAGACACTCGCATTGACAGTCTGGGCGAGCCTGCTTTTGGCAGGTGGGTTTGTGGCTCTGCGTCGGAGAGCCTAGACGAGGTGGCAATAATCCAGCTTTGCTGTAAACTCTTTTCTAATTATCATGTTTTTTATGACAAAAATATCTACCAAAAATCTCCCAAAGTCTTTAGTCGAGGTCACCATCGAAGCTGATGAAAATGCTCTCGATTCATACCGCGAGGAAGCTCTCGCACGCCTTGGCAAAGAGGTCAAGCTCGACGGTTTCCGCACCGGACAGATACCAGCTGACAAGCTAATCGAGCACGTCGGTGAGCCATTGATCGAACGTGAGACATTGGACCTCGCGGTCAAAGCACTCTATACGGAGGCTGTCAAAAAAGAGGATTTACAAGTAGTCGCACCTCCAGATGTAAAAGTCGAGAGCGTCAAGCCACTCAAATTTGTTGCGACAGTCGCAGTATTGCCAACGGTGACACTCGGTGATTACAAATCTATCAAGCTCTCAAGAGAGGAAATCAAGCTCGATGACAAAGAGGTAACGACTTTCATCGATCAGATTCGTAAGCAGCACGCCAAAGTCAAACCAGTCACAGATCGTGCAGCCAAGCAAGGTGACAAAGTCGAGATTGATTTCGCTGGCACTACTCCCGATGGTGTCGCACTTGATGGCACTCAAAGCAAAAATCACCCACTTACACTTGGAGAAGGTAACTTCATTCCTGGTTTCGAAGAGGGTGTCATAGGGCTCGAAGTCGGATCTGAAAAAGAACACCTAGTAAAATTCCCTGCCGAATACCATGCCAAACACTTGGCTGGTAAAGATGTAAAGTTCAAAATCAAGCTCAATAAAATCGAAGAATTCGAGCTACCTGAGCTAAACGATGAGTTTGCCAAACTCGCCAGTGCTGGACGCAAAGAAAAATGGACCGAAGTAGGAGCCGATATTCGGGAGTACTTGACGAAGCAGAAGGAAAATCAAACACAGGAGAAGCTGACAAACAGTTTGATTCAAGAGCTACTCAAGATCTGCCAAGTCGAAGTACCGGAAGCGCTGATCAGGGAGGAAGTACAGTTTATGCTGACAGACCTCAAGCAGCGGATCACGCGAGGCGGACTGACATGGGAGAAGTATCTCGAACATGCTAAGAAAAAAGAAGATGAACTTACAAAAGAAATGCAGCCTGAGGCTGAGAAGCGAGTTAAAATTCGCTTGATTCTCAATAAGTTGCTGGAAGTCGAAAAAATCGATATATCTGACGACGAGTTAACAGCCGAGGTCGAACGTATGAAAATGGGACAGCCAGAAGAGCAAGCCAAAAAAATAGCTGAAGAGTATGCGTCACTTAGCCAAAATAGTTTACGTTTGAAACACCAGCTCAAAGTGATTAAACTACTCAGGACTCTCACTACCAATCTCTCCAAATGAAAAACCTAGCCCTCATCGTCGCTGTCTCGATCACTGTGATCATTTTGATCATCGCTTTCCAAAATATCCGTACAATATCACCATTTGTGATGTTCTTTAGTTTCGACAGCACACCGCTCACACTACCGATTCTTTTTGTATCGATTCTTGGTATGGTTGCTGGCTCTCTTTATACGGTCTTTCTACGTTCGGCTGTCAAAAAAAGTGCCGAAGAAGATGAGGACAGTAGCGATGATCAGTTTTGAGATTTTTTAGCTCTCTAGAGCTAGAGAAAGTTCAGTATATACCAGTTCCAGATTTGCTGACCGTAGAGCAGTGTGAGATAGCCACCAGCCGCATAAAAACCACCTGCCCGCAGTGTGGATTTTATTTTCTTCTTACCCAGATAGATCTGTGCTAGCCCAGCAGCTGTACCGATAAATGAACTGAGTAGAATCGCGACTAGTATGAGCGGCCAACCAACCAGTACACCAATCAAGGCCATGAGGCGGATGTCACCACCACCAATCCAGCGACCTCGAGAGATCACTACGAGTGTGAGGAAAAATCCACCACCGACTGCGAGACCAATGAGAGATGTCGCTGGGCTCGGTGTAAAGCTGAGGAAACTGCCAGTCAGTGCGACCACTATCGCTGGTAGGCTCACTTCGTCGGGGATCTCGCCATAGAGCCAGTCGTACGCTGCGAGGAAGACAAGCACTGCGGTGAAGAGTAGCAGCCAGCCAAGCATGAATAGACTGCCGAGTCCCAGCTGCCAGACCACTAGCCCAAAACTAGCGGCAGTGGTTAGCTCGACGAGAGGATAATGCATACCAATCGGCTTGCCACAGTAGCGGCATTTGCCACGCAGTAGCAGGTAGCTCAGCACTGGTATCAAATCACGGGCAGCGAGAGTGTGCTGACAGTGTGGGCAGGCACTGCGACCCGTCGCTAGACCTTTTTGGTGGTGGCGGAGGCGGTAGATCGCTGCATTGAGGAAGCTACCGACGATGAGTCCGAGGATAAAAACTGAAGCAACTATCATATTTTTCGAGTGAGCAAAGCGGATCAAAAAGTTTGTTTTCTGTAGGTCCGAACAGTAATTATTTAACTAATAATTCGTGCCCATTTACGCTTGCCGACTTGGAGAATTAGTTCATTCCTACCAACTTCAAAATTATCTTTGATCGATGCGATTTTCTTACCATTTGCTTTGATGCCGCCTTGCTCGATCAAGCGACGGGCATCGGACTTGCTGGCGACGAGTTTCGCCGTGGCAAGTAGCTCGATCACATTCCAGTTGCCTTCTTCGATTTTTACCTCGGGGATTTCGTCGGGTTGTCCATCGTTGCCAGCAGCGTGGATTCGGTCAAACTCCTCGGCAGCTTTCTCCGCAGCTTCTCTGGAGTGGTAGAGCGTAATGATCGCTTCGGCGAGTGTTACCTTGACTGCTTTGGGATTTTCGCCATCTTTGAGACGCTTACCTAGCTCTGCGGGGTCGAGCTCGGTAGTCAGCTCCGTCCAGCGAGGGATTAGCTCGTCGGGGATCCGCATAGTCTTGCCAAAGATCTCGGTCGGGGACTCTGTGATACCGATGTAGTTGTCGAGGCTTTTACTCATCTTTTCCTTGCCGTCCGTGCCTTCGAGGATTGGCAGGGTCATGACGGCTTGGGGTGTGTGTTTATTGATCTCCATGACTTCGCGTCCCATGAGCATATTGAAATGTTGGTCGGTGCCACCGAGCTCCAGATCACACGCACCAAAGATATTGAAAATCACGTTGGAGTCGATACCCTGTAGGACAGGGTACATCAGCTCATGGAGGAAGATCGGTTCACCAGCTTTGATCCGCTCTTGAAACATATCGCGTTCGATCAGTCGAGCGTGAGTGAGACAGCGCATGACACTGAGGATATTGACGAAGGAGTAGTGTTCGATTCGACCTTTTTGCATACGACTCGCGATCCAAGCCTGTGCGCGTGCGAGGATATGCTTACCAGGTAGTGGGGGAGTCTTGATCTTTTGCTCACCGACGGAGATCTCGACCTGTGTACCATCCGGTGCGGCGATATCGTGGATACTGACGAACCAGTCTGAGTTGCGAATCCAAGTGAAGTGTTCCTTGTCCGTTAGGAGTATTTTGCCTGCCTGCTCGAGATAGGTTTTGAGATTGGCTTCGACTTCCTGTTGGTTTAGCTCGGGGCGGATCTTACTCTTACCAGTCGGGTCGCCGATCTGGGCAGTGAAGTCGCCGATCAGGAAAACCACTCGACAGCCGAGATTTTGGAACTCACGGAGTTTGCGCAGGCAGACGGCGTGCCCGAGGTGGATATCTGGTCGCGTCGGATCGACACCGTACTTGATCACGACTTTCGTTGGATCTTTCGCTAGCTTGGCACGCAGCTCCTGCTCTCCGATAGTCTCGGAGACAGAGCGGGCGAAGAGCTCGTCGAGGGGGTCTTTGGTTGGCATTTGGCTGTTAGTTTAGAGCAAAAGTCTAAGTAGTCCAAAATGGATCCACCTGCCGAGATTGAAGTTAGCTTCTTGATTGTACAATAGCAAGGTTTGTACATGGGGCAGCCCCGAAACGGCGATACTTCAACCAGCCGTTTGCTGAAGCGATTCTCACCAGCTTAGATGATTCTAGTCAAAACCTCCCCACTTCGTGGGAAGAACTTGTCTGGAGCCACCAAGCGGATTCGAACCGCTGACCTATCGCTTACGAAGCGACCGCTC
>CAYVMX010000002.1:0-14751 GCA_964452725.1 uncultured Candidatus Peribacteria bacterium
ATGACCGGACCGCGATCGAGATCTGTCGTCACGAAGTGGGCAGTGACACCTGCGACAGTCACGCCTGCTTCGACGGCTTGGTGGTACGGACGTGCACCAGGGAAGCTCGGCAGGAGGCTGGGGTGGATATTGATCACGCGACCCTCGTAGCGTGCGACTAGCTCTGGGCTGAGGATTTGCATGTAGCGAGCCAGTGCGATGAAGTCGGTATCATAGCGTTTGAAGAGCTGGATCATTTTCTTTTCGCGATCAGCTTTTACTTTATCCGCGACGAGGCGAAAAGGGAGTTTTAGCTTCTGCGCGATTGATTTTAGATCTGGGTGATTACCAATAATCACAACAGGTTTGGCACGGATTTTGCCAGCTCTACATTGCTTCACTAGCTCACGCAGACAGTGGTCTTCGCGACTCACGAGGAGTGCGAGGTTTTTCTTTTCCTGTGTATCACGGAGTTTTACTCGGACGTCTAGTCCGAGAGCATTGCCGACAGTGGCTAAGTCTTTGCGGAGTTTTGGGATTTTTACTTTGGAGACATCGGCATTGAGCGTCATGGAGAATATCCCAGCGACGACTTTTTCATCGAGTGCGAGGATATTCGCGCCTGCTTCGTAGAGGCAGGTAGTCGTATGAGCGATGATACCGGCGCGATCCGATCCCGAGACTGTGATGGTAGCGGTTTTCACAAGTAATAGGTTTGAGATAAAAAAATACCCGAACGAAATAACTTCGCTCGGGACCCATGTAGGGCGGTTCCACCCGAATTCTCTCGTCTGGCGAGAGCAGCTTTATGATCTGTCAGTCGAGTGCCAATCCCCCGATTATAGTCATTTTAGGTTTTCCGAGAGCGTGATGCAAGTCTGTTACGAGGCTAATCCAGTATCTTGATCTCCGGTGTGAAGTCTAGTCGGGGACGAGCGATTTTGCCATCATTGGGATCGTAGACGATCACTGTTGATATATCTTTGGTATCTTTTTTGACAGCTGACTTTGGAGGACTGACTGGTGTGGCCGATTCTACCAGCTCACCCGGACGGGCAATCCTACCGTCACTGGAGTTGTAAATGATTTCGACTGTTCGATCTGATTTAGTTATTTCTTCCTCCTTGACAGTTTTTTTTGTGACCTCAGTATCCTGATTTTTTTTATCTGTCTGATTATCTATAGGTGTCTCCACTAGATCTACGACTAGAGTATTGTCAGTTAGTTTGATTAGATCGAAAAATTCTTCAATAAAATTATTCTTAGGTTTTTTAGCTACTTGATCAGGTGCAGTAGTATCTGTTTCAGTTGTTTTTGATGACTGATCTAAATTTGTATTACTATCTTGATTGGTTTCAGCTTTTGCAGTTGCGATTGCTTGTGCTGCTATCCAGTCTTGGTAGGAGTTTTCATCGAGTTTGGTATTGGGATCTAAGGTTTGTAAATAGGTGGCTCTATTTGAGAGATCAACACCGAGATCAGCTAATCGAATGAATTGTTCAGAAGTGAGATATTGCCCACCTAGTTTTAGTAGTTTTTTTAGTTTGTAGGCAGCCAGTGGCGCAAGTGTACGTTGATCAGTTGTTATTAAAAGTTGGACTAGGGTGACTTGATCATCTAGTGCTGAAGCCAAAGTAAAAGGCTTCTTTGATCGAAATTTATTGAGTGCATGATAGGCATCTATGAGTTGGGTAGTTATTTGTGTTGGTTGTGCTTGAAAAAATGCCAATAAGGTTTTACCCAAAAAGGAACTTTCATTGGCTGTTAAGTTTTTGGCTTCAAAAATTTCTTTTCCTAGTTGAGATAGATTTTGAGCTGCTAGTTCGGGTTGTTCTTTCATCATTGCTGATGTTAGCTGGAGTCTATGAGCTAGTGCTAGATTATAGGTTAGAGGTCGTTCTTTTATTAGATTAGATATTTGTGACTCTAGATTTGATAGTTTGTTTAGGTTGAGTAGATTGTCAGTAGCGAGCTGAGGGTATGACTGTAGTCGGGTGTAGGGTAGTAGCTTTGCAATGGCCGATACCAGCTCGTGTCGTCCACCAAAACTATTATCTTTAAGTAGTGTTGACAGACTGATCAGCTGGGAGCCAGTTGGGTCGTCGGTGGCTGCTCGGAGCATCTCGGTAGCCTCGGTGCTCCAGAGTCGTACTTCTGGGTTTGGTAAAAAAGTTAGATATTTACGAAGCTTACGTAGCCAAGTTGTTTCAGTTGGCGTGTTTTGACTATTGCGCTGCTGACTGATTAAGTGATTCAAAAAACGTATATCGAGAGTTTGGTTAGCCTTACGAAAGAAATCAAGATTTGAATTATTAGTGGTCGTCAGTGTTTTCCACACTGCTTGACGCAGAAAAGAATCTTCGTTTGCCAGTTTTATCGCTGTACTAGGTGTCAGGATTGTTGTCTTGCCAGGATCGAGTAGTGTGACAGGAGCTATAGTATCTGTGATTGTAGCGATTGCGACAGGACTATCGATTGCTGCGATCTGGGTTAGTTGTTCATTGTTAGCATTTTTTTGACTGGAGAAAATTAACGTACCACCTTGGCTGGTGGCGCTGGCGAGTTTATCTTTGACTGTGATTTTTGTACCCCAAACATTATTGGCAAGCCAAATACGACCTTGTTCTATTTGTAAGGTCGCATTCATTAGTTTGTCATACTCATCGAAGTCAGCTGCTATGACTGTGAGGGTGGTCTCATTATCGAGTCGCACTTTTGTAAATTTGCCCAGAGTCAGAATACCCTTGCCTGTTAGCTTTTGAGTTAATTCGATAGCAGTTGGTTCAGCTGTATCTACAGTGAAAGATAGTAGTGGTGGGGCAGTATAGACTATATTTTTACCTTCTTTCTGTGAGATAAGAAACAAAGTGCCAGCTAGTATGGCTAAGCTCAATATTGAAGTGCCAGCGATATTTATCAGACGAGAGATCATTTTTTATTGTTTGAACTGCGATTTTGTTTTTAACAATTCATTCTATTATAACAAAAAATCATAAAAAAGTCAAACATAAAGAGCTGAAATAGTGTGTTCAAGCCATTTGCAAAAACCACTTCACAATTTCTTCAGTTGTGCGGATTTCTGTTGGTAGCTTGATAAGTAGTTTTTCGATTTGAGACTTTTTGTATCCGAGCTGACTGAGTGCCTCTATGGCATCGGTATCGAGCCGACTATCAGTTGGCACTGTCACAGTTTGATCGCCGGTCAGTTTACCGCGTAGCTCGAGGACTATTCGTCCAGCAGTCTTGGGTCCAACACCAGGAATACGTTTGAAAGCAGCAGTATCGCTGCTGACAATGGCGCTTTCGATTACTTCACGCGGAGTTTCGAGTATCTCTAGTGCAGTCTTTGGCCCGATACCATTGACTGAAGTCAAAAGCTCGAAGAAATTTAGTTCTGCTGTGTCTATAAAGCCGAACAAGCTAATCGCATCATTTGTTTGGTGTGTGTGAATATGCAGCGTGAGCTTACTACCAGTTTTTGATTTTACTAGGAGTCTTTGACTGACAGCTACGAGGTATCCGACACCACCAGTCTCGACGATCAGTGCGTGACCACGTATGCCGAGTACGATACCAGAGAGATAGCCAATCATGAGAGTGCTTGTTTAATACTTGCAACTGAGAGTTCGCTTTCATAAAGTGCCTTACCAATGATCACACCTTCACAGCCGATTTTGTGGAGCATTTTGATATGTTCAATTTCACTCACGCCACCACTGGCTATGATTTTTAATTTAGTGGTATTGACCAATCTTTCGTTTAGATCGAAGTTTGGGAAAGTCAGTGTGCCGTCACGGGCGATGTCGGTGAAGATCACACGGGTAATGCCTTGTTGCTCTAAGTCTTCAGCGAAGTCGAGAGTGTTGAGTTCAGTTTTACCTTTCCAGCCATGTATAGCTATCTTGGTACCACTTTCACGGGCATCAAGTCCGACGATGATTTTTTCTGCTCCATATTTTTCTAGCAAAGCTGCTAGTAGTGCAGGGTCTTCGACAGCTGCTGTACCGATGATGATACGATCTACACCGATGCCAAAGAGTGTCTCAGCAGACTCCAAACTACGAACACCACCACCGACTTCAATGGGTATTGCCACATGTTGGCGGATTTTTTCAATTGCTTTGAGATTTTCTAGATTGCCAGACTTTGCTCCGTCGAGATCGACTATATGAAGTGTATCAGCACCTTCACGTTCAAAAATCTTAGCTTGATTTTGTGGTGCTTTAGAGTACTGTGTTACTTGATCGTAGCTACCTTTGTATAGACGTACGCAGTGTCCGCCTATTAGATCAATCGCTGGTAAGATTTGGAAATTCATTACTAGTTTAGTTTAACATTACTCTAGTCTTGATCTTGTCGTTTATAGCAGGGTGGCGACGTAAACCCCACCATTAAAACTGATTGAAGCATGCCTGAACTTCCCGAAGTCGAGACCCATGTGCGTGACCTCCAGTGTGTAGTAGGTAAAAAATTCACGGCATTTTGGAGTGACACGCCCAAAGCACTACGTCCGAGCCTGCCGACTTTTCGTAAAAATCTGGTTGGTAAGAAAATCTTGGCGATTCGCCGTCGCGCAAAGTACATCGTCTTCGATCTCTCAGAAGGACTGACACTCGTAGCGCACTTTCGCATGACAGGGCATTTCCTGATCCGCCGAGTGACAGCTCCGTTGGAGCGTTGTGTACGTCACCGTTTTGCACTTGGGCGCGGATTAGAGCTGCGTTTCGATGATATTCGTAAATTTGGTACTTTGACACTCTGTGCTGCCAAGAGTCACGAGCAAGCCTGTGGCTTGGCGAAGCTCGGACCAGAGCCGCTTGAGTCAGCTTTTACTTTCGAAGTTTTTTGTAGTCGCTTGAATAAAAAGAAAGGACAGCTCAAGGCGGTGCTACTAGATCAAACGGTCATCGCTGGGATCGGCAATATTTATGCAGATGAGATCTGCTTCACTGCTGGTCTGCATCCAGCGAGTCGAGTAGAGAGGCTAAACACAGCTCAGCTACGGACAGTCCACAAGGCAATCATTCACGAGCTAGCGAAGGGCGTAAGCAATCGTGGTACGACGGTCGGTGAGTTCGTCGACTCCGATGGCAAGTCGGGCAATAACCAACACACGCTACGAGCCTACAAACGTCATGGTCAGCCGTGTGTCAAGTGCGGACTGACTATGAAGACAATGAAGATTAGTCAGCGGACGACGAGTTATTGTGTAAAGTGTCAGAGGAAAGTTTAGCTGTCATCCTGAGGAGTCTGTCAGGGACGGATGACGCAGAATCTCACACGATTCAAAATCGCACTTTACGAGATTCTTCGCTTCGCTCAGAATGACGTAGTACATGATTGATACCCATTGCCATCTCGACTTTCCAGAGTTCGACACTGATCGTGAGGAAGTTTTGAAGAGAGCAGAGACAGCTGGCGTCACGCAGCTCCTCAATCCGGGTTGTAATCTGGAGACAAGTCGCAGGGCAGTCGCACTGGCTGACTACGTCAGCAGTGTCGTTGCAGCAGTCGGAGTGCACCCACACGATGCAGCAGAGATAGCCGAATCAACCATAGCCGAACTAAAAAAGCTCGCTCAAACCGAACACGTTGTAGCAATTGGTGAGATTGGTCTCGATTACTTCAAGCTGCGAAACGATAAAGCTACTCAACTGGCAGCCTTCCTCAAACAGCTCGCACTCGCCGAAGAGCTAAACAAGCCTGTGATTATCCACTCGCGTGAGGCAGATGCCGACATGCTCAATGTCCTGACTCGCTTCGGCAAAATCCCTGGTGTATTTCACTGCTTTGGTGGTGGAGTAGCATTTGCTGAGCAAATACTTGCACAAGATTTTTACCTTGGTTTTACTGGTATTTGTACTTTTCCCAAGGCTGATAATATTCGTGAAGTGATAAAAATAACGCCACTAGAAAAAATTTTAGTTGAGACCGACGCGCCCTTCCTTGCACCGAATACTCAACGTGGTCAACGCTGTGAGCCAGCTTTCGTTGTAGAGGTAGTGCAAAAAATCGCCGAAATCAAAAACTTAGAATTAGCAGCAGTTGAAAAGGCAACAACTGAAAATGCCAAACGATTATTTGGACTCTAAATCTACCAGCTACCGCCACTACCGCCACCTGAGAAGCCACCGCCACCGAAGCCACCGAAGCCACCACCACGAGAGCTACCACCTGATCTGCCACCAGCCCACCAGCTAGGTTTACTGCCAGTTTTTTTTGCCTTTTCATAGTTCCTTGAGACTAGCCAGTCGAGGAAAAATCCAAAAATGCCAAATGCCAGAGCAGTGCCGAGCATACTGCTCAAACCTAGCTGGCTCACCCAGCCAAAGATGACACCACCAGTCGCACCGACTGCACCGCCTGGCCAGATCGCCTTACTCCGACCAAAGATCGCACCAAACCAAGGCAAGACGAAGAAAATAAACATGAAGATATACTGAAACCAGTTGCCAATTGATTTGGTGTCGATGGTGCTACCAGCAAAAACCTCACCATCAAGTCCAGCGATGATGCCGTTTACCCCAGCACGGACTCCTGCGTCGAAGTCACCTACTCGAAACTCGGGAATTATCAGATCATTGACGATATAGTTCGCCTCTAGGTCTGCCAGACCACCCTCTAGTTGGCTACCTGTGGCGATATAGATGTCACGCTTGCCTGGTGCATCGTCTGTCTCTATGAGTAGGAGAGCACCGTTATCTGTATTGACTTTGCCGATGCCCCATTTATTGCCGACCATCGTAGCATAGGTATTGGCATCGAGTCCTGCTGGGATCAGTGGAACGATCAGTACAGCGATCTCTGTACCAGTTGTAGACTCATAAGTTGCAAGTTGTTGATTGAGTTCGGCCTCTACGCTGTCATCTAGCTGTGTACTGATGTCTGTGATGTAGTTTTGGTATGTGGGTATTTCTACCTCACCAAGCGTCGGTAAAACAGCCAATATAAAGACCGCAATCGTTATTAATGTTTTTGCAAGCACTGAGTTTAAATTATTCAGCTATAGTTGGTGTCGGCGGTGTACTAAAATCGAATTGTACTGTCGGTGCTTTTTCTGCTCCTTGGTCTGCTTCAAAAAGTGTGCGTTCACGTTCAAAGTTAAAAAGTTGGGCAATAAAACTGCGAGGGATTTTACGGACAGATTTATTGTAAATGGTAGCGATATCATTGTATTCATTACGGGCAAAGGAGATACGGTTTTCTGTGCCTTCGAGTTCTATCATGAGTCCCTTGAAAGCTTCGGTGTCGAGATCGGGGTAGTTTTCTACTGTTACAAGCAGACGGCTCAGTGCACTCTCAAAAGCATTGGCAGATGCTATCTTGGCATTGGGTGTGCCAGCGTTTGTCCAGCCGCTACGCGCTTTGGTGATGGCAGTGAAAGTTTCTTGCTGGAAGCTAGCAGAGCCTTTGACTGTATTTATGAGACTAGGTATCAAGTCGATACGGCGTTGGTATTGTGTTTCGATTTTAGCGAAAGCGTTATCTACATTTTCTTCTAGATCGACGAGTGAGTTGTAGTGACCGACGATCCAGAGTGCTAGCCCTACGATGATAGCGCCAGTGATGAGGAGACCTTTGGACATAGGGTGATTTTATTAAATAAAAAAATGGACTTTAATTCTAACACCTTTTTTGCTGGTGCAAATTTCATCGTAGTTTCATGACTCTAGACTTAGAGTGGGCTTCCTTTAATTTTTTCTGCTATGCCTACTACTTCCCAAGATTTGTTTTGTAAGTTTACTCCAGGTATGTGTGGGCGAGTCAGGCTGCGCGGTGCGAGTCATGTTTTTGAATTTGCTTGCGGGCGTGACAACATAATTCTCGATAGTCAGATCAGCTCTCCACGGTTAGTTTTTGAAACTCTGGTCGAGGAGGTGGTAAGTGTAGATGTGCAGCCAGTACATTCGTAGGCTATTTATGGAATTTTGAGTGGACTTCGCGGAGGCGTTTATTTGTTACATGAGTGTAGATCTGCGTTGTAGTGATGCTGGCATGCCCGAGCATTTCTTGTACCGAGCGTAGATCCGCACCGTTATTTAGTAGTGTCGTAGCAAAACTGTGACGGAGTGTGTGTGGAGTTACTTTTTTTACGATTCCAGCGAGTAGGGCATACTTCCTCACGATACTGGCGACCGTCCAAGGAGTGATTCTCTTCGTGTCACTGTCACCGACGATTTCATCAGCCTTTTTACTGTTTGGACCATGCGAGATAAAAACTGCGGTGAGGTTGTCTGTGCGACGGTTGAGGTAGATACCGATTTTTCCTGCTGCCTCTGGAGTGAGGAAAACAATACGAGTTTTACGACCCTTACCTGTGACGGCGAACTCACGACGTTTGAGATCCACTTGATTACGACTGAGGCTACAAAGTTCGCTCACACGCAGACCAGTAGAGTAGAGTGTTTCGATGATCGCGGTGTCGCGTAGCTCGCGTAGGTTTTTGTTTCCCATGATAGCAAAAAGTCGCTCTAGCTCCTCGGGTGTAAGGAACTCCACTATCCGTTTTTCTGTTTTTGGCACATCGATTTTTTCCGCAGCGAGACACTCAATATCGTGTTTGGCGAGATATTTGAAAAGCGCACGTAAGGCAATAGCGTGATAACTACGGGTTTTTACTGAGAGAGGTTTGCCGTGACTTCGAAGATCGGCGAGATGCAGGAAAAACTTTTGAATATCCAAAAAATCAATTTGATTGACCTCTATCTCTGAACCAAAAAATCCCAGTGCTCGACTCAAATAGTGGGCATAATTGCGAGCGGTCTTTTCAGACTGGTTTTTTTCAATCCGGACAGCCATGAGGAAACGGTCTATTGCTTCGGTCAGCTTCATTGACTTCTATACTTATTTTATGTATAATAATCTAAATGTTTTTATAAACACTAATACTTTAACAAAAAATAACAGATGACTATTGGAATAGTCGGAATTGAGGAAGCTCGCCGAAATAGTGTTCGTGATGTACCAAACAACTACTTATCTAGTGATCGTGAAGAATTTGGTGGTATCGCCAGTGATGGTATGAGAAATATGCGAGGATCTATTGCTACTATTTTGGACAGATTATGTGCTGAGTCACAGAGTGCAGAAGGTTTAGTAGATCAAAAATTGGGAGTATCTCAAGTAGTGCAGTTGCTCCAAGATTGGAATCCTAATTATGATGTTAGCTTTGCCTCTGCGGTCGGTACAGGTGTTGACAATAACCATCGACGAATTGCGGGAGTTTTTTTCTTTCAATCTAGATACGATTCAAATGTTTTTCCACTTCAAGTAACAGTCAATTTTGCTTCTAGGCCTAGTCAAGTTAAACGAGATATCGAGGCTGGTACGAATGTTTCGATTGTGCCACGATTGAAGTCTGGTGATCTGGCTGCTTTGGTAATGCACGCACTCCATGCAATAGAAAAAAATCCCAAGGCAACCGATAAATCAATTATGCTTGAACCAGAGACGGAGAAACTATTGTCGACACTTGGTGAAGCAAGAGCTGATATAGCAGAGCTTTATGTCCTAAATTAAGCCTACAGCTTGTCTTACGGCAGCTAGAGTTTCCTTTGCTTTAGTTCGAGTTTTTTTCGCACCTGCCGTAAGGATTTTTTCCAGCTCAGAGGTATTTTGCATCAGCTCAGTATATTTTGTTCGTGCTGAGTCAAACTTTGTATGAATTGCTTCCAGTAAAGCCTTTTTCGCATCGCCGTATCCGATAGTACCTGATTTGTATTTTTCTGCTAGCTCGACGATCTGATTTTCATTTGCTACCAGCTCGTACAATCGAAAGACATTACAACTGTCGGGATCCAGAGGGTCGCCTTTGGCTTTACTGTCAGTGACGATGCCCATGACCTGTTTTTTTAGCACAGCGTCATCGGCGAAGATATCAATCGTGTTGCCGTAGCTTTTGCTCATCTTTTGACCGTCTGTACCAGGTACGACTGCGACAATCTCAGGAATCTCTGGCTCAGGAAGTGTGAGAGTTTCGCCGTAGCTATCGTTGAATTTTCCAGCTAAGTCACGGGCGATTTCGAGGTGTTGTTTTTGATCTTTGCCTACCGGTACAACCTCTGCACTGACTGTGAGGATATCGGCTGCCATGAGTACTGGATAATAAAATAGCCCAACACTCGCTGCGATACCTTTGGCGACTTTGTCTTTGTAGCTATGCGCGCGTTCTAGCAGACCCATCGGAGCGAGGCACGATAGTATCCAAGCTAGCTCTTGGATCTCTGGTATATCTGACTGGCGATAGAGTGTGGCTCGCGTTGGGTCTAGACCGAGAGCGAGGTATGCCGCAGTGATTTCAAAGATACTTCGTCTCAGTACTGCTGGATCACGTGTAGTGGTCAGCGCATGCCAGTCTGCGATGAATATAAACAGTTCGTCGCCAGATTCTTGGCGTGTGAGATACTGAGCGATCGCGCCGTAGTAGTTGCCGAGATGAAGGCTGCCGGAGGGTTGGATACCAGAGAGTACACGCATGGCGTTAGTTTACCGCCTCAAGCACTTTTCGAGAAATGTAATCGCACCAGCCCGATCCTGCACTAGTCCCTCTACCTGCGCATCGTAGAGTACGCGTTTGAGCCGTCCGATACTTGGTCCTGCTGCGATCTTTAGCTCGTGCATGATTTCACTACCAGTCAATAGCTCTCGTGGCATTGGTAGTAGTTTTTCTTTTGTTTCGGTTTTCCAGAGGTGACGGACTTCACGGAGTAAGCACTCATTCGCTGGGCGTGTACCGTGGATATCGGCACGACAGACTCGCATGAGATCGCCAAACCACGGGTGAGTGAAGTAGCGGTGACGATGAGCTGGTCGCATCTTGGTTAGATCACCGAGTGTCATGTGTTGCTCGATCAACCAGCAAATCTTGGCGCGGGTAGCGTTATCCAGCTTTAATCGTCTGAGTACTTTGTTTGCGATCACAGCTCCTGCCTGGGCATGTCCGGGGAAAGAAATCACACCAGCTAGTTCGTGATAAGTCGTGGCTTTGCCGAGGTCATGTAGTAGCGTCGCCCACGCGACTGTCGCATCGGTACGCTGTGCGAGAGTAGCGAGACTGCCGAGCGAGTGCGTGAAGGCATCACCTTCTTTGTGGTACTGCGTTGGCTGTGCCATACCCTTGAGTCGTACTAGCTCGGGCAGCAGGATCGCCAGTAGTCCGAAGCGGTCTAAGTCACGCACAGCGTTGGCACGGCTAGGATCAGTGAGCATCTTCGTCAGTTCAGCACTGACTCGTTCTGCTGAGATTTTGGCGATCAAATGGGCGTGCTGCCTCACTGCACGGGCAGTCCGAGTTTCGTACTCAAACCCTAGTGCATTGCGAAAGCGTATCGCTCGTAGCAGTCGCAGGTGATCCTCCTGTACACGCTCCGCTGCATCCCCGATGAAACGCACGACTTTGAGTTTTAGATCATGCTGACCGCGGACATAGTCCAGTACTCGTTTTTTTAGTGGATCATAAAAAAGTCCGTTGATCGTAAAGTCACGCCGCTTCGCATCTTCCTCAGCATTAGTAAAAAACACCTTACTCGGTCGACGACCGTCATAGTCGCTCTCACTGCGAAAAGTCGCGACTTCGAAAGCATGCTTGCCAGCTAGTACGAGTGTTACGCCAAACTCTTTCCCGATGGGGTGGGTTTTTTGGAAAAGTTTGGCTACTTCGTCGGGATTCGCTGAAGTCGCGATGTCGATGTCACTAAGCTGACGATTTAGTAGTAGATCACGTACTGCACCGCCAGCGAAATAGGTAGTGTGACCAGCAGACTGGAGTGTTTGGACGATTTTAGTAGCAGTTTTCCACATGAGTTGCTTGTATTTTGGCGGTAAAAGTGCTAAAATGAAAGGAATATCCAAAAAAATAGAAATAAATATATCGGCAAGCTCAAAATAAAAATATGCTCAAGATAAAAATCTTTCTCGTGGCTTTGCTTGCTGGGCTAGTACTTGCTGGCATTGGTGATTTACCTGTTGCTAGCGCTGCGACGACAGTAAATGTGAATACTATTTTGAATGTCGATGGTCAGACAAAAGTTGGTGCAGCCGATACAGGATTTCTCTCTGCTGACGCTTTCATCGGAAAGACTATCGACTTCCTCGTCAAGCTAGTCGGTACGGCTGCACTAGTCTTGCTCGTGGTTGGTGGTTTTCGCCTCGTCGTCGCGGCTGGCAATGACAACGAAATCCAAAAAGCCAAGGATATGCTGAAATACGCGGTGATCGGACTAGTGGTTGCTCTGCTGGCGTACATCATCATCGCGACTGTCCAAGCATTCTTATATCGTAATTAATTTTTTTCAAAAATCAAAACTAACCCTTAATAAAATGCCTGAAATACAAAATTGCAAAAATCAACCAGCTCCGACTGGTCAGGACGTACTAAATGCAGTTATCGAAGCAAATGGTAGCGCCAAAGGTCTCAATAAGATTCTCAAGGAAGCTTGGAATGCTACTCGTGGCGAGACAGATCAAATTGATCATTTTCACGATGCTCTACCAAAGGGACAAGCTTACGAATGGCGTGATCAAGAGTTTGCAAACTGGAAATACTTGCCAGAGCCTATCAAGGCAGTTTTGAAATCCAAAGGTTTTGTTTGTCGGCAGACGAAAGAGCAGATACAAGCCTTGGAGGAGGAAATTGTGCAGCTAGATCCGATAGACGATAGCGTACCTTCAGATATTCCAGAACCAGAAAACTCCCCAAAACCAATAGTTGAGGAAACTCCAAATCAAACTGCAATCCGTGCACATCACGATCGTGTAGAGACAGGCTTTGATCCTCTTGCTCCTGTCAATGGACTCCGTAATATATTTAGTGATGAGAGGACACACAATCAACTACCTGACAAAAGCGATGAGACTTTGGACGTAGATGAGATTTTTAACATCACTCGTCGTGCTGAAGGTTCAGCTATCAATACAGCGCTTGGACTCGAACGTAATCGTATCGGAGATATCAAAAATTATCTGGATAATCTTGATACAGGTAAATTGGGAGATTTACAGAGTCAAGTTGATGGATTGGTCGATGATCTAAAGGCAACAGACTGGAACCAAGACTTCGCCACAATCGAAAAAACACGAGCCGATTGGCGTACTGAGCAGGGAGAATCTCATACTCCGTTACAGATCAAACTGGCGGAATATCTGGAAGACAATGGCTATGAGAATCTCGGAGAGCTAAGAGAAGTCATGGCAAATGAAAAGCAAGGAGTTGGTGTCCTGCGTCTTCAGACACAGCTCACAAAAGACGGTCGAATCACTAAAAATCTTGATTCCCAAGAGTTTAAAAATCTATTGTCTGTCAACAAAGGATTAAAAGATATTTATACCAAAATGTCACAAGAGCGAGCGAGTAGTCTGCCAGCTACGATGACTATCGGTGATTTGCTTGAGGCAGCTCGTAAACACCTCAAAGTCAATAAAATGCCAGTCGCAGTAGGCGATCTACTTACAATAGCTCGTGAAAAGACTGAAAAAGGAGAGAGTTTCACCGATGCCTATACTATCCAAGTGGACAATGGGCCGCGACCGAATCTCGCTACTCTAGGTCGTGCACTTTTAGCGCTTGCACCATTAGTGCTGCCTCCACTGGCTCTGGGCAGTACTGGTCTACAACTCGAGACTATTTTCGACTGGGAGGATCGTAAACTTACTGATCCACAGGATATAGAGACTGCTTTCAAAGAGAAAATGGGTCGATCGCTCAGTGCTACGGAACGAAAAGTACTTTGGCAGTTTACCAAGACTGGCACTCTGCCACTTGATTTCGTTGGCAAGACTCTCAATGCCGTCGTGGAGCACGAGGAGAAGATACTTCCAGTAATCTCTGCCAAACCTACCAGCACTCCAGGTGGTGCGGACAAGCTTGATGTTGGTGTAGATGCAGTGCCAGGTGGTCAGACACCTGTCGATCCTAATGCACCTGCCGATGGATTTGGACCAGCCGCCAAGAGTTTTTTTAGTAAATTGGCTTTCTGGAAGTAGTCTTTTAGCTATAGACTTGACTTTTATTTATTTTTAGTTTAGCGTTGGATTGTTTAGTGTGTTAAGATTTAATACTAACATCAAATCACTAATTATTTTATGCAACCAAACCGCTATATTTTGGCTCTCGGAGTCGTGCTCGGTATGAGTGTTTTACTTGTTGGCTGTAGTGATTCTACAATTGTGGATTTGGCAGTACCAGCAAAGCCTGCGTCTAGTCTAGAGTCTAATAAAAACTTACAGGCACCAGTCACTGATTCTACTGCTGGATCACAAGAATTTGGAGCTATTATCGAATAATTTTTATTTATGCAGACTATTCCTCGTAGCTTCCGTTGGTTGAGCAGATTGAGTATTTTCCTCTTTGTTTTTGTGACTTTGGGTGTTTCGCTGAGTCTGGCGATCGTGATCAATGCGGGTCAGAGCGTAAAACACCCCTACACAATCTATAATGATGGTACTTGTGCTGTACAGATCGATGCCATCTGGGGTAACTCCTGGGGTAATCCTGCTAGTCTACATAGTGGTCGGACTGGTCCGACTGGTGGTGGCTTTGTGTTACAGCCAGGACAAAAGACCACTGGCAGTATCAACGTCCACACCAATGCTTGTATGATGGGGACGGTACACTCTAGTCTTCAGTTTTCTTATACCAAAATTCTGAATCAGGATGAATTTGGTAATGATATTCCTTGTAGTGGTATTTCTAGGACTAGTGCTACACAGGCGACGCTGGTGTTGCCTGTAGGTTGCGGTGGTGGTAGCGGTGGTGGTAGCGGTGGTGGTAGCGGT
>CAYVMX010000002.1:14851-93932 GCA_964452725.1 uncultured Candidatus Peribacteria bacterium
GTTGCCTGTAGGTTGCGGTGGTGGTAGCGGTGGTGGTAGCGGTGGTGGTAGCGGTAGCGGCTCTGGTTCTGGTAGCGGCTCTAGCTCTGGTTCTACCAGCAGTACCAGCTCTACCAGCAGTACCAGCTCTACCAGCAGTACCAGCAGTACCAGCTCTACTAGCAGTAGCAGCTCTACCAGCAGTACCAGCTCTACTAGCAGTAGCGGTAGCGGCAGTAGTAGCGGTAGCGGCAGTAGCAGCGGTAGCGGCAGTAGCAGCGGTAGCGGCAGCAGTAGTAGTGGCAGCAGTAGTAGTGGCGGCGGTAACCCTTGCTATACCACTTATAGTTGCCGAGCTACAGATGTTGAAGGTGCTGGATCTTTACCCAATTACGTTGACAGTATTGATAGTGATGGCAATATAGTTCTACCGATTTACTCTCAAGCCGATGGTTATCAAAATTGTCGTGTTCCAAAGGAGGTTTGTGTACAGGTACGAGATAGTGCGATCGTCGGTAGCTATACCAATAATATTCGTGAAGGTGAGCGATCGGATTGGTCAGCTTGTCTGCCTAATCCAGATATTCGTGGTGATAAACTCTACATACCAGTACAAAACAAATCAGCTTTTGCGGTAAAGTTTGGTACTTATATCCATGAATTCACACCAGTCTATGGGTCAGATGGTATTACCATCATTAACTACAGAGATGTACGAACTAACCGAGTTAGTGATTTTGGCGATATTTGCTACTTCGAGACTCGGATCTGTCCGGTCAAGACTATCGGAGCTGTGCTCGGTGAAGATCTCGGTGATGCCTGTACTGAGGCGTGGGGTGTGGGTGATGGCAACTATGCCGAAGCGCGGAATCTCATGAATCCGCAGATTGCGAAGTTGCTGCAGCCGTATGAACACGGTATCAATCAATCACGTTGTGATGCGAGTGGTCTCGGAGTAGTGCTTACTACTCTTGATCCTACTAAGGACTATTGGGATAATAATCGCCGAGAGTGGCGACCGCTTTCTGATTGTTATTCAGAGCGGAGTGATGAGGTGCTGTACTTCGATCCGCGTGGCGGATCGGTGACACTAGATGCTCCTGGTGATGACTTCATCTTGCCTGACCATCCGATGACTATAGTGGTCAAAGGAGCAGATCTCCAGATCAAAGACAATCTCAAGTATCCAGCAAATGGTACTGGTAGTTTCGGTGTGATCGCTCTGATCAACCGTGTCGGTAGTACAGACTACACTGGTAATGTCTATGTCGGACCCGATCCGACCAATCTGGTCGGGGCATACTATACCGAAGGTAGCGTCATGGCTGCTATGCCGACAGCAGCGGGTGGCTGGAAGCTGCCAGTCAATCGTAATGATCCAGTTTGGTTTTGGAATTTACGCAATCAGCTTTTTTGGGAGGGGACGATCATCTCGCGTAATACTGTCGGTGGTACTCAAGATCCAAAGTGGCCGCGTTATCTACAGCCGCGTTGTCCTGCCAATAATTCTGCTACCTTCGTCAACTGTAGTTGGGCTGAGGCGATAAAATATGACCTAGCATACTTGCGTGAGTATCACCGCTGTATCAATGATTCTGCACGGACAAGCTACCCAAACTATAATCCAAGTAGCTGTGCGGCTTTTGATCAGATCGTCGGTGGAGGTTTGAGCGCAGTCGGTGTGCCGAGCGATGAGGCTGTTGTGATTCGCTATGATAGTCGGATCGAGTCCAATCCGCCACCGGGATTTGAGGCAGTTCGCGACACACTCCAAAAAGAGGTCGGACTTTAGTAAGTAATGCTATAGTGATACTCATGGAACTCACTTTGGCTCTCCGTCGTGCATTGGCACACTACGTTGCTCATTTAGTGATTTTTGTCTTATTGGTGTCAGTTTACTTTTGGCATCCTTACTATGTTGGTTTTTTACGTCCGGAGGCATTATTAGTTTTTAAGGGTTTATTAGCTGGTTACGCTACTTTGGGTTTACCTTATTATTTTTTGCGATTTCGTTATTTCACTCAGAATGAGCGAGAGTACCGTGCTGATAAATTAGTCTTGCTGGGTAAATATTTACGTGAGCTGCTACTGCGACGACGATTGCCCAGACTGAGCAGTACGACTAAGGCTGCGACTCGTACGGTTGCACTCTCTTATCTCGTGAAGTTTTTTTTCTTGCCGCTGATGCTCAATTTTCTCTTTGGACACTGGCAGGATTTTTTGTTTTTTTTAAAAAAAGATTTTACTTTATCATTTGATTATTTTTGGCAATCTGGTCGATATGTTATCTATCAGCTGATATTTTTAATTGATACAGTTATTTTTGCTGCAGCGTATACTTTTGAGTTTAGATTTTTACACAATAAAATAAAATCAGTCGATCCGTATGTTTCTGGTTGGTTGGTGGCCTTGATTGCTTATCCGCCGTTTAACTGGGCAACTGGTAGCCTTTTGCCAATGCCTGGTGATATCTTTGCGACTCAGGGTGATATCTACGGGGTACTCAAAGTTTTGATTTTAGTTTTTTTCATTATCTATGTCTGGGCGACTGTAGCGCTGGGCTGGAAAGCGAGCAATCTGACTAATCGCGGAATCATAGATCGTGGTCCGTATGCCTATGTGCGTCACCCTGCCTACATCGCCAAAAATATTGCTTGGTGGTTGGGGTTACTACCACTCATGAGCTGGGGTCTGGCGCTAGCTCTGATTAGTTGGAATATTATTTATATGCTACGTGCGCTGACCGAAGAGCGCCATTTGATGGCAGATCCAGACTATCGTCGTTATTGTAAAAAAGTGCGTTGGAGATTTATACCAAGGGTGATTTGATATATGGTCGAGCAAGGCAAGAGTATTTCCCCGAAATTTTGGAGTTTAAAGCTTGCTGGCGACTAGCTCTGTCAGTTCTACCAGTCTGTTTGAGTAGCCCCATTCGTTGTCATACCAGCTAATTACTTTGACCATGTTGTCACCGACGACGAGAGTGCTGGCAGCATCGACGATACTGCTACGCGCATCACCTTTGAAATCCATACTGACGAGGGGACGTTCTTCAAAACCTAGGATCTGGTCATCAGCAGCTTGTTTGAGCGTGGCATTGATCTCCTCGACAGTAGTGGGTTTCGCTAGTTCGGCGACGAGATCGACGACGGAGACGGTCGGTGTCGGTACACGGAAGGCGAGACCTGTGAGTTTGCCTTTTAGTTCTGGCAGGACTTCGCCGACGGCTTTGGCTGCACCAGTGGTTGTAGGGATTATGCTCAAAGCGGCAGCTCTAGAGCGACGAGGATCTTTGTGTGGAGCATCGATCAAACGCTGGTCGGCAGTGTAAGCGTGTGTAGTGGTCATGAGTCCTTTGACGATGCCAAAGCTCTCATGGAGCACCTTTGCTACTGGTGCGAGGCAGTTCGTCGTACAGCTCGCATTGCTGATGATGTGGTGTGCTGCTGGGTCATAAGTATTTTCATTCACACCGAGGACGATAGTGACATCGGGGTCTTTGGCTGGAGCGGAGATGATTACTTTCTTTGCGCCGGCTGTCAGATGCTTGCTCGCACCAGCGTGATCGGTGAAGAAGCCTGTGGACTCGATCACGACATCGATACCCAAATCTTTCCATGGCAGTAATGCTGGGTCACGCTCGGCGAGGACTTTGATTTCCTTCCCATCTATCTTGATCCAGCCTTCACCAGATTCTACCTCACCACTGTAGCGTCCGTAGACACTATCAAATTCAAATAAGTGGGCGAGAGTTTCGGCGGGGACGAGATCATTGACTGCGATGACTTCGAGTTTAGATTTCTTTGCTAGTAGCGCGCGTAGCGCTTGTCGACCGATACGTCCGAATCCGTTGATGGCGATTTTCATAATTAAAGTGATTTTAAAAAACAAAGCTTAGACAGGCTAGCGTTTTTGCTTTCACTCGAAAAGGTCTAAAATTTTGTACGAACTCTAACCCCCTTTGTTATGGCTGAAGAATGTATTTTTTGCGACATTGCGGCGGGTCGTTCGCCGGCGAGTATTATCTATGAAGATGATTTGGTGATAGCTTTCAATGACTTGTACCCCAAAGCACCGGTTCACATACTCATAGTTACCAAGGTGCATATCCCAACGGCTGCTGATATGCATGAAGAGCAGGAGGAGCTTTTTGGACACATGATTTGGACGGCGAATAAGATCGCGCAAGAGCAGCAATTAAAAGGTTATAAGTTGGTGTTGAATGTTGGTAAAGAGGGTGGACAAGTAATTTTTCATACGCATTTACATTTACTCGGTGGCTGGCAGGGCAAAGCACCAAAGGTGTAAATATTTTAGTATCTTTCCTTGCAAAATATACGTTTTTTTGGTATAATATAAAGATGTTAAACTGGGTAAAAATCTCGCGTAAGGTTGCTTTGTCCACGTTTTTTGGCGTGTTGATAGCGTTCCTGTCCGTTTTGTCTGTACAGGCGAGCTTACTCCCCACAGCGAGCTTTACAGCGTCTCAGACGGTCGTACCGACAGGTACACAGGTGACGGTCAATGCGGCTGTCAGTCGCGATACGCGTGGTCGGACTGGCTTGGAATATAGTTGGGATTTTGAACATGATTTTCGCTGGACGAGCTGGAGTCGTAGTGCACGGGCGACGCATATTTTTGATAAAACTGGCGAATACACTATTCGTCTAAAAGTACGTGATAGTGACGGCTATGAGAGCCAGACAGCGCTAACTATCAAAGTCAGAAATCAGACTGAGTCACCTGATGTTTCTTTCACTGTATCTCCTGAGATAGGAGATGAGAGTACTGAGTTTACTTTTACAGCTACGGTGGTCTCTCGGATCGGCACACCAGCTCGTCAGCTCCAAGTACGTTGGGATTTTGACGGCGATGGTGTGTGGGATACGAATTATTCTTATGCTCGTACTGTCGTACATACTTACAAAAAAGCTTGGGTAGCGACACCGCGCGTCCAAGCTCGGGATACTAATGGCGCGACTCGTATCGTGCGTGGTTATGAAAACAATCTCGACGAGATTGGTCGACTGCGTGTAAGTGAGACGAATGCGCCAGTTGCTGCTTTTCAAAATACTCCTGTCACCGGTCTGGCTGGGGCAGTGGTGTATTTCGACGCAACTAGTAGTCTGCGTACGACGCAGTATCGTTTTGATTTCAATGGTGATGGTGATTTTGATATGCGCTGGTCCAAAAATCCCAAGATCAAGTATCTCTATGATCGTCCGGGGCAATACTCTGTCCGACTCGAGGTACGCAATACAGCTGGTCTGAAAGACCTCACAGAGCGTACGGTGATGATCCTCGCTGCCAATACTAAGCCAGAAGCATGGTTCACTACGCGTAATCTTACTAATTCGGCTGATGCGAGGCTCGGTGTACAGGGTGATGAGTTTCGTTTCGATGCGAGTCGTAGTCGAGATCGTGATGGACGTACTAGTGATCTCCAGTATCGCTGGGATTTCGAAGGCGATGGGATCTGGGATACGAGCTACGCCACCACGCGTACAGCGACTCACCGCTATACTGCCAATGGTGAGTTTCAGCCACGTCTGGAAGTCCGTGATGACTACGGTGCGACTGCTGCCGCCAAGGCTGAGATCCGTATAGTCGCCAATACTCCTCCAGCTGCCAAAATCAAAATTACACCTGAGGCTGGTGTGATCGGCACAGAGTTTCGTTTCGATGCGGGTGCTACTGTGGACTCGCAGAGTCGTAGTAGTGATTTGCTTTATCGCTGGGACTTCGAAGGTGATGGTGTATTTGATACAGAGTTCACTCGTAATCGTGTCGTCCGTCACCGCTATAGCACAGCGGGTACTTATCGTGCTGTAGTCGAGGTGCGAGACAATGCCAAGGCTGTCGGCGTCTCGGCTGTTGCTGTCTCGGTGATTAATGCGCTTCTGCCGCCTGCGGCGTTTACAGCTACTCCAGATGTTGGAGTTTTTAGTACTACTTTTACTTTTGACGCTTCCAGTCTGGAGGCCGCTCTACCTGCTGGTGTCAAGCTCTGGTATCGTTGGGACTTCGATACCACTGGTCCGAGTGATATTCGTTTTGATACTGGTTGGCAGACGCGACCGATCATTACGCATCGTTACCGAGAGGTAGGGACTTATCATGTACGACTTTTTATCAAAAACGCTGAAGGCGAGATGTCAGATACGTATCGAGAGGTCATAGTCCATGCGGCTAGTCCCGCCTTTGCCGAGCTACAACGTCGTGGAGTGCTACGGACAGCTGGTGAGCCTGATGGTCTGCTGACACGTCAGGAGTTAGCACTCCTCATCGCCAAGTCTGCGCGACTTCAACTACCAGTGGTGCGCACTCCGGAGTTTACCGATGTCGCGGTAGGTAGTCCGTATGCTCGTGCGATTTCAGCCACTACTCGTCAGGGTTTCCTCGCTCCGCATGATAATTTTGCTTTTGGTCCGACTGACACTGTCAATCGTGCCGAGCTGACCAAAGTAGTGTTGGCAGCACTTTATCCACAGGTCGCTGTCACGACTGAGGCAGCACGCTTCCGTGATGTGTCTCGTGATAGTTGGTATGCGCGTTTTGCTGAAACAGCCCTACAGGAGGGTTTATTGATAATCCAAAACAATCTTTTTCGCGCAGGGGAGGCGGTTACTCGCGCTGAAGCAGTCCAGCTGATTGCTACTTTGCTAGAGCGCTATCGTTAGTTTTTGGCTCGTACACTTTAGTAAGGTAAAATACCTTCAAAGGTTTTGTTTAGTCTAGCCGTCATGAGAAAACACATTGTTGCATTTGCGATTGCTGTTGGAGTGCTGATCATCGCTGTTTCAGTTTGGATTGTTCTTCAGAGCCGTACTCCTACTGATTTGGTAGCAGTTACAGAGCCAGTAGTGGTATCAGAGCCAGTAGCGCCTTCGACCAAGCAGTCGGATAGCATAGTGACGCCAGAGCCAGCTGGTACGGTATCAGATGTGACAGTTAGTCAGCCTGTCGAGCCTGTTGTTGTGACTTCCAATGGCTTCTCTGAACAGCTGGCAGTGGCAACACAAGCATTGGAAGCGGGTGATTATGCACTTGCTGAGCAGCAATTCGTACTGGCAGTACGACAAGATTCCAATTCTATTGAAGCCTTACTTGGATTGGCTGAAAGTCAATTCCAGTTAGCTCGCTACGATCAAGCTAGTGCCAATTTGAAGGCAGCAGAGGATCTCGATGCGACGCATCCTACAGTCTTCATACTCAAGGGTCAGATTGCGCTCAAAGAGGCGAAGTTTACTGAGGCGGATCAACTTTTCGTCAAAGCTGGTGACAAAGGAGCTTTTTGGCAAGGGCTCATGGCGGCTTTTTTTGACCGTGCTGAGTCAGCACAGGAGCTACTGACTACGGCAGTAGAGTCTGATGCAGTAAATGCTGCGGCTGCCAAAAGTTTACTTGCAGCATATGAAAAGTATTTACTTTTCCCAGATGCGCCAAAGATTCACATCGATACTTTGCTCGCTCAAGTGTTTAACCAGCTGGGTCAATATGAGCTAGCGATAGCCAAGATTGAGCCTGTACTGGCAGCGAATCCTGATTATCGTGATGCTTGGATTCTCATCGGTTATGCGCATCTTGCACGCGCTGAAGCCGACAAGGCGCGACAAGATTTCTCTACAGCGTATAACCTCGATCCTGCCAAGCCTGAGACTGCTTATTTCCTTGGATTGACCTATATAGAACTTGGCGATTACAAAGAAGCTAAACATTATTTGATTCTTGCCAAAGAAAATCGCTTTGAGCCACAGAGTGAGCTGAATCGTAAGCTTGCTGATGTTTATCACCAGCAGGGCGATTATAAAAAAGCCGCTAAGCTATATACCGAAATTCTCTCAGAGCCAGAAACAACTGTGACGGAGTTTGTTCGTCCAGTTTATCTTTTTTTGGAAAAGCTTGATGATGGTCAGAAAGCTTGGTGGGCTGCGAATCTAGCTATGACTCGCTATCCCGACTCGGCACAGGCGTACAATCTCGCTGGCTGGGTGAGTCTCAAAAACGGCTATACCGAAGAGGGTCAGAATTATCTGACACAAGCTATCAAGCTTGATCCTACTTTGCCTGGACCATATCTCAATCTCGGAACGTACTATGAAACTACCAATGATCTCGCACTAGCACGTAAAAATTACAAGAAAGCATACGACCTAGACCCCGATGGTCCAGTCGGATCACTCGCAGCAAAGGATTATAACCGCCTACTCGAAACATTTTAATCAATGCCAAAAAAAACCCCACCATTTACAAAAACTCAGATTGAGCAGATTGTCGAACAATATCCTACGCCTTTTTATTTATATGATGAGGCAGGTATTCGTAAGACTGCTAAGGATTTTCGAGTTATTTTTGGTGTATTACCTAGCTATCGCAACTACTTTGCTGTCAAGGCATTGCCCAATCCGGAGATTTTAAAAATCCTAAAAACTGAGGGCATGGGAGTGGACTGCAGCAGTCTGGGTGAGTTGATTTTGGCAGAGCAGGCTGGTTTCCTAGGCGAGGAGATCATGTTTACTAGCAACGATACACCAGTCGATGATTTTTCCAAGGCGGCAGAGTTAGGGGCTATTATCAATTTTGACGATATTACTCATATTGAGTTCTATGAAAAAATTATTGGCAAATTACCAGAGTTGGTTTGTCTGCGTTATAATCCTGGTTCACTGAAAAAAGGTAATACCATCATTGGTAAACCTGAGGAGGCGAAATATGGGATGACGCGCGAGCAAATCTTTACTGCTTTCAAAATGCTTAAAACCAAGGGTGTTCAACGCTTTGGAATACATACAATGGTTGCTAGCAATGAGCTTCATACAGAGTATTTCAAAGAGACAGCACAGATTTTGTTGGAATTAGTCCAAGTAATTCAAGCCAAACTTGGAATTACGTTTGAATTCGTTAATCTCGGTGGTGGGATCGGGATACCGTACCAGTCTGGTGAGCAGCCAGTCGATCTTCAGCAGATTGTTGATTCGATTGTATCCTTACAAAAACACCTCAAGCTTGATCAGCTCAAAATTTTTACTGAGTGTGGGAGAGCCATTACTGGACCACATGGTTATTTGATCACAAAGGCGATACACACAAAGGACACTTACAAGCATTATATCGGTACAGATGCGTGTATGGCAGATCTCATGCGTCCAGCACTCTACGGTGCGTATCATCACATCACAGTATTGGGTAAAGAGGACTCAAAGCTTACGGAGGCTTACGACGTCACTGGTGGTCTGTGTGAAAACAACGATAAGTTTGCGATTGATCGTCAATTACCAAAGATCGAGATTGGTGATTTACTAGTACTGCACGATGCTGGTGCGCATAGTCACGCGATGGGGTTCAACTACAATGCCAAGTTGCGTCCGGCAGAGCTGCTTTTGCGATCAGACGGGGGAGTCACATTGATTCGTCGAGCAGAGACGCTAGATGATTATTTCGCTACATTGAAAGTTCCAAACTAAATAAAAAGGTATACCACGTGGTATACCTTTTTACTATTTTAGTAATTGAAGTTTTGGATTAGATCCCTACTTCATAGATCTTACTTTGATCGACTACGAAGAGTTTTTGTTCAGCGCTATCGACCCAGAAGTCTCGCAGGTCAGTTAGACCTTCGAAAAGATACTGAGTATTGTAAATCAGTGCTCTATTGTCGACACCTGCCTCTGGCGGGTCTTTGTAAAACCGCAGAACACGATTATTTGCTTGGTCTAGTACATAGACAAATTTTAATGCTTCGTTTGTATAAATTTTACTTGGGTTGGTCCAGATATCTTCTGGCAGATCGGTGATTTGGAGGGCTTTCTTTTCGCCCTTACGGATACGAATGATGTCGTTGGCCATATTGCTATCGTTATCATTATTTAGGACCCAGAGGTCACCGTCGATTGCTAGACTCACAGACTTTGTCAGATCGGCGCTTTGGTTATAGTCTGTCGCTGGTCCGTAGATATCACGTTGACGGTTGTATTTCCAGATTTGGTTATTTGTAGGGTCGAGTAGATAAATGAAGCTAGAGTAAGTGCCGACATCTACGGCTGACTTCCAAGTCTCATCTTCTGTATCCATCAGAGTTGCGACTCCATCACGCCATTCTATTACTTTGTCATCGGAAGTGAGGAAAAGTAAGGCATCACGATCACCAAAATACTTCCCAATCTTGACATTACTCGTAGCATCTAATGTGTTGGCCCCCTCTACGGTATCTAGTGCGGTGACATAGAGGTTGTGTGCATCGAAAGCAACTTTGTTGCCATGATAATCCTCCAGTCCTACGAGTGAGACTTTGGAGTCCTGAGTGCTGATATCAGACAATGGAGTGAGGTCGCTATAGCGACGGATATTATCTATTTGATCACGGAGAGCCTTGATTTCTGCGATTTTGGCTGTTACTTCTTCTAGCGCTAGACCGCTCTTTACCAAGTCTTCTGCGAGTAGTTCAGCCTCGTCGAGTTTTGCCTGTGCATCGGTTTTATCACCGATTGTATTACGTTGTGTCGCAGTATCGATATCAAACTGGATTGTTTCGAGGACAGTCTTTACTTCTTCTAGTTTTACACTGCCGCGCTCACTACGTAGTGACCAAGAGATCGAGAGGATGATCAAGATCACGACTATCAAAAATCCCAGAATAATATAGTTACGATCTAGCTTTAGATTGCTAGTCGCACCTGGTATATGTGTACCTTCGGGTAGGCGATCTTTGATCCAAGAGATGCCACGTTTGGCGTGTCTGGCGAATTGATCGATTTTGCTACCAGTCTCGAAACTAGGCTCAACAGCAAGTCGTGCCGCAGCTGACTCTGTCACTATATCGATACCAAAGACACCAGTTGTCTGAGCACCTTCGAGGACTATGATTTCGTCTAATTCTTCGAGACCTAGACCGACCTCTTTATTTGGTGAGAAGATTTTGGTTAGTTCGTTCTTCGTAGCATAACGCAGGAGACGCTCAGAGGCGAGTAGGATTTTGTCATGGTTATCGACCTTACCACTGGCTATATTTACAAAAGTATCAACGGCGGTATCATCGCCACCGAGTCCTTCTGTGACCGTTGTGAGTGTGCCACGACGTACGAGGTAGGCTTCGGCTTCACCTGCTTGGGTTAGATGTAGATCGCGCCCAGAGAGCAATCCAACGACAGCATTGATACGTCCTAGATTCTTATTCGGTAGGCGTTCGCGGTGCTCACTAATGACTGCGTTGATTTCTTTTAGGGCTGTCTCAAATCTCTCGTATGGATCAGTTGATTGATCCAAGAAACAAATTTCACGTAGTGTATCGAAGACTGCACGAATAATGTTCTCGCCACCAGGTGTACGGTCTGGGAGCTCAAACAAGACAAAAACTTCTTCGTGTGGAATTGCTTCAGTTGCTTCGCGCGCGAAGGCAAAAGTGCGTAGGAGGGTCTGGGAGTCGGTACCGAGCCGAAGCTCCTCTGTGACAGTGCGGAGAGCCATAGTTTCAAAGACAGTTAAAGACAAGTAGAATGAGCTTGATTTTAAAAGATTTTAGTCTCCCTCTACCACCTTTGCAAATTTTGTATCTCTCACCAGATTGACGCACAATATCTAGTATGTCCAAGCTCAAAACTCTCATTATCGACAATTACGATTCATTTACATTCAATCTTTTTCAGTATATCGGTGAGTTAGGTGGCAATCCTATTGTTCAGCGCAATGATCAAGTTTCTCTCGCCGAGATAGCCAAGATCTCTCCGACGCATATCATTATCTCACCTGGGCCGGGTCGTCCCGATGATTCTGACTATTTTGGTATCAATCTCGAAGTGATTCATCAGCTCAGCCCCAAGATACCGACACTGGGCGTCTGCCTCGGGCATCAGGGTATTTGCTATGCTTTCGGTGGGAGTGTCGTGCGTGCACCACAGATCATGCATGGCAAGACTTCGGAAGTGAGACATGACAAGAAAGGGCTTTTCAAAGGTATCAAAAGCCCACTGACGGCGATGCGCTATCACTCGTTGATTGTAGATAAGAAAAATATGCCTAAATGTTTAAGAATTACGGCAACAGAGGTTCAATCTGGAATAGTCATGGCGGTTCAGCACGAAAAGTATCCACTCTTTGGTATTCAGTTTCATCCAGAGAGTATTGGTACACCCACTGGCAAGCAGATTCTTCAAAACTTTTTGGTGGTCAAAGGATCTGTCTAAGCGATTGATCGACTATCATTGTTCTTGACTACTTTTCTAGCACAAGCGTTTAGGCTTTTGGACGCGTGCACGTTAAAATCCCTTGGCTCTTAATTTTTTATATTATGTTCAAAGTATTTATCTCCGACAATCTCAGCGATGCTGCGGTCGAACACCTAAAAAAGGAAAAAGATATCGAAGTCCACGTTGAGACTGGTCTCAGCGAAGATGAGCTTGCCCAAAAGATCGGCGATTACGATGCGCTCCTCGTGCGTAGTGCGACGAAAGCAACCAAGAAGATCATTGATGCCGGCAAGAAGCTCAAACTAATCGGACGAGCAGGAGCGGGGACAGACAACGTCGACAAAGTCGCGGCAAGTGAGCGTGGCATCCTCGTGATCAATGCACCGTTTGGCAATCTCACGAGTGTCGCCGAGCTAGTCTATGGGCATATTTTTAGTGCGTTTCGCTATCTGGCGGAAGCCAACATGACACTGAAGAATGGCGATTGGGAAAAGAAACGCCTTGCCAAGACTGCTCGTGAGCTAGATGGTAAAACAATCGGCATTATCGGTCTGGGCAAGATCGGACAGCTCGTGGCTCAGCGTGCACTAGGGTTCAATCTACGTGTATTGGCGTACGATCCAGTTACGACTGCCGAGGTTGCCGAGAGTGTCGGTGCAGAGCTGGTAGACCTAGAGACCGTGCTAAAAGAGTCTGATGTCATTACGGTGCATGTACCGCTGATCCCACAGACTAAACACCTACTCAACGCAAAGAATTTCAAACTACTAAAGTCGACTGCGCTGGTGATCAACTGTGCCCGTGGAGGAGTAGTCGACGATGCAGCGTTGGCTGCCTGGCTAGCCAAAAATCCTGAGGCACGTGGTGCGCTTGATACTTTCGAAGAAGAGCCGCCGAAGAAAGATTCTGCACTACTTGGGCTATCAAATCTTACTGTCACACCACATCTCGGTGGTGATACTATCGAGGCACAAGCCAAAGTTGGGATTGAGCTGGCAGATCAGATTATTCGCGCATTACATGGTGAATTAGTCGAGCATGTGGTCAATCTACCTTTTCGAGCGAGCGGCAATATGCCAGATCAGAAGGCGTGGAATGAGTTAGCAGAGAAATTGGCGCGTTTGGCGGCTCAGCTGCTAAATGGTGCGAGTGTCAAAAAAGCTGAGCTTACGGCAGGCGGTGAGTTGGCTGCTCACGACACTAAGCTGTTGCAATCCTCTATACTCAAAGGTTTGCTTGAGACACTTTCTGATGAAGCTAATGTCAACTTCATCAATGCGACAGAGCTAGCGGCCAAGAAAGGTCTGAAGCTCAAGGCTGAGACGGATAAAAAAGCTGGACAGTTCAAAAGTCAGCTGATACTAAAGCTAAAAACAGATAAAGAGGAGGTTGAAGTACGTGGCACTGTCGTCGAAGGTCAGCCGCGGATTACCTTTATTCAGGATTTTCATCTCGACTTCACACCTGGTGAGTGCTTGCTGATCTCTCGTCACAAAGATAAGCCTGGTATCATAGGACGTGTCGGCACTGCTCTCGGTGAAGGTGGTATCAATATTGCGAGTATGGATCTCGGTCGCAAGCAGAGTACGGGCGATGCGCTCATGGTGCTAGAGCTGGACAATACTCCAGATGACAAGCTCCTTCGTGAGCTGACTGACTGGGACGACTTTGATAGAGTATTCCTTGCAGAACTATAAAATCTAATTAACAGCACAGAGAGAGTCCCCAGTGGGGGCTCTTTTTTGTTAAAATTGAGCTAATGGACTGGCAGATTATCTGGCAAATGACGCTTACCTACTATCCGTGGCTGCTTGGTGGCTTGGTAGGGATTGTCGTTATTGCTCAACTATTGCGCCGTTATTACAATTTCAAACGTACACTAGAGTTGGTATTTCTGCGTGTGATGATACCAAAGAAAGATTCCAAAGAAGACAGTAGCGGTGATGCGGAGCATGATCAGTTTGGCAGTGGCAAGGAATTCAAAAAAATCACAGGACTGATGGTACATTTGCTACAGAATCTCCAAATTATTTTTTCACGTAAATGGCGCTATCGCTTCATTGGGCAGGATTTCTTCTCGCTAGAGTATGCTGTGCTTGATGGCAATCTTTACTTCTATATTGTGATTCCACGGCGGTTCAAGTATGTGGTAGAGAAGCAGATTACGAGTTTTTACAAAGACGCGGTGATTGATCAAACACCGGATTACAACATCTTTCGTAAAGGTAATCATACGGCTGGTACTTATCTGGTTTTGAAAAAATCTTATGCACAACCACTCAACACTTTCCAAAAGCTCGAATCTGAATCGATCAATTCGATTCTCAATGCTTTCAGTAAAATCGCTCTCGATGAAGGCGCGGCAGTCCAAATAATGCTGCGTCCGCCAAGGGGTGGTTGGCAAAAGCGCTGTAGCGAGCTGGCTGATTCACTCTACAATAAGCGTAAGAAGATCGCTTGGTGGAATCCTTTTACCTGGGTGATCGCATTATTGAGATTAGTAGTCTACGGTCACGAAGCCAATAGTCCGGAGTCTGCTAATGGACAAGTAACTCAAAATGTTCAAGATCTCGTCAAGCTAATTGGCGATAAGGCTCAGCACGATGGTTACGATACAATTATTCGCTTGATTGCCAGTGCACCGAGTAAGTACAAAGTTGATGATATATTACAGTCGATTCGGGCTGCCTTCGAGCAGTTCAACCTACCAGATGGCAACAGTCTTTGGCATTCGGTTTACCACTCAGACAAAAAACTAATTCGTAATTTTATTTTCCGTAGTTTTCGACGAGGTTGGCCTGCTTGGGTTTGGTTATTCAAACGTTTTGAGTTTCAACAGATCCTTGGTACTGAGGAGCTGGCAAGTATGTTTCATTTTCCTGATATTCGCTACAATCCGAGTACGGTAGTGAAATGGCAAGATTTCAAAGTCGAACCTGCACCACCCAATCTGCCGCGTGAGGGGTTATTGCTTGGTCACAATACTTATCGTGGAGAGCAAAAAGAGGTTCGTATCATGCCGGATGATCGTCGTCGTCACTTCTATATGATTGGTAAGTCTGGTACTGGTAAATCTACACTGCTAGAAAACATGATTCGTCAGGATGTTGCCAGTGGTAAAGGTATCTGCGTGATCGATCCGCATGGTGATCTCGTCGAGGCGATCCTGCCATATATACCGCGTAGTCGGGCTGATGATGTGATTTATTTCAATCCGGGTGATCTGGAACGACCAATGGGACTCAATATCCTCGAAGGTAAAACTCCGGACGAGCGTGAGTTTATGGCGCAGGAGGCACTTTCGATTTTTATCAAGATGTTTGGTGAAGAAGTTATGGGACCACGTCTACAGCACTACTTTCGTAATGGCTGTCTGACATTGATGGAAGATCAAGACGAAGGTGCGACTTTGATAGATTTGACGCGTCTCTTTACTGACGATGCTTATCAGCGCTACAAGGCGAGTAAGGTCAAGAACCCTGTCGTCAGAGCCTTTTGGACGAAAGAAATGGCAGCCTCGGGTGCGAGAGAGAAGCAAGAGATCATTCCATATTTCAATAGTAAATTTGGTCCTTTTATTACCAATGGTCAAATTCGTAATATTATTGGTCAGACCAAGTCTGCGTTCAACTTTCGCGAGGCGATGGACGAGGGCAAGATTCTGCTTTGCAATCTCTCCAAAGGTAAGACTGGTGATCTCAACTCTCAGCTACTCGGATCGATCCTCGTCGCCAAGATCCAACAAGCGGCGATGAGCCGCGTCAATATTCCCGAAAAAGATCGTCGTGATTTTTATCTCTATGTTGATGAATTCCAAAATTTCGTCACAGACTCCTTTGCTTCGATCTTGAGTGAGGCTCGTAAGTATCGTCTCAATCTGATCGTCGCGCATCAGTACATCAGTCAAATCACCAAGGCGCAGGGCGGTGGTAAAGGTAAGCACGAAGATACTGAGATTCGCGATGCGGTCTTTGGTAATGTCGGTTCGATGATGTGTTTCAAGATCGGTGCACAAGATGCTGAGACTATGGTCAAGGAATTCACACCAGTCTTTACTGAGCAGGACCTGATCAATATCGCCAACTACAAAGCCTGTATCAAGCTCAACATCAATAACGCAACGAGTCGCGGCTTCACACTGGAGACGATCTACGACACTAGCGGTAAGGACGAAGAGGCAGCCGAGGCTATTCGCCAGCTTAGTCGTCTCAAATATGCGCGTGATCGAGAGTTTGTCGAGGCTGAGATCTTTAAAAGGATTACCTAGCATGGTGCGTCGTAGCCGCCAAAATAAACGCCAGCAACACGCTCAACAAATCCAGTTTGAGCTAGATCTTCATGGGCTGACTTGTGCTGAGGCTGAGCCACAGATTTATCAGTTTCTCCGTACTGCGGAGGACCGTTGTCTCCCCAGAGTCCGTATCATCACTGGTAAGGGTACAGGTGTACTGCGTGAGCACACTCAAAAAGTCCTACGTCAGATGCAGTACACTTGGCAGATAGCTCAGTACAATGAAGGAGGAGAAGGAGCGCTGGTGGTATATTTACACTAGTCTTTCTTTGCTGCTAGCTCCTGCTCTAGACGACCCTTTTCTTTCTCTGCTTTATTTGCCTTTGCGACTTCTTCAGGATTAGTTTTTGGCTCTTCGGCAGTTGGTTTTTTCTTGCCAGTGCGAGGTCCACGACCGTTTTCTTCACGAGCCGCCGCTGCCTTCTTTTGGCTAGCGTCACGAGTTTTCTTTAGTGCGGCGACGAATTTTTTGGCAGCCTCTGTCATGCGTAGTCCAGAGAGTAGCTTGACTGTCGCTTGAGCGACGACGACACGATTATTGGTACCAAAATTTTTGGAGAGAATGTTTTTTACACCAGCTAATTCAAGTACCTTACGGATAGCACCACCAGCAATGAGACCTGTACCTGCGGTAGCAGGTAGTACGAGCATACGTGCTGCTTTAAACTTGATCTTGGCTGCATGAGGTAGAGTGTCATCGACGATTGGGATAGTCACGATTACTTTTTTGGCAGCGGAGACAGCTTTACGGACAGCGATTTGTACATCATTACCTTTACCTAGCCCTAGCCCTACGCGTCCAGCCTTGTCTCCGATCACGACAGTCGCACGGAAACGCATACGGCGTCCACCTTTGACCACACGTGTCACACGGTCGAGCTGAAGCAAATACTCTTCAAATTCCTTTTGCTCACGAGGGCCTTTGCGACCGCGACCTTTTCCTTTTGGTGGGGGCATGTACTTGGTAGTAGATTAGTAGATAATAAATAGTAATTAAAACTTGAGTCCAGCTGAGCGAGCAGATTCTGCGACTAGTTTGACGCGACCAGCATAGGCGTAGCCACCTCTATCGAAGACAACAGTCGCGACCTTAACGCTCTTGGCGGCGTCAGCGACAGCCTTACCGACTTCTTTGGCACGTTCAGTCTTGGTGCCCTTTTTGATCTTTAGATCGTTGGCAGCTGCGAGAGTCACACCTTTGTCATCGTCTATGACTTGTGCATAGATCGCTGTATTGGAGCGAAAGATAGCGAGTCTAGGACGAGCAGCTGTACCAGTGACACGCGCACGGATACGACGCTGGCGAGCTTTACGAGTTGTGATCTTGGGAGAGGTTTTCATTATTGATATTCAGGATTATTTAGCAGCAGCTTTACCAGCCTTTCGAATGATATGTTCGCCAGTATATGCGACACCTTTACCTTTGTAAGGCTCTGGCGGACGGTGAGCACGGATATTGGCAGCAGTCTGACCGACGACTTCTTTGTTGATGCCACTGATTTTGATTGTATTTTTCTTGGTGTCGACTTCGAAAGTGATACCTGTCGGTGCTTTGATATTTACAGGGTGGCTAAACCCTAGCGCCAACTCTAGATCTTTACCTTTGAGTGCGGCCTTGTAGCCGACGCCTTTGATCGTGAGCTCTTTTTCAAAGCCCTTGGTCACACCTTCGATCATGTTGGCAATGAGTGTGCGAGTAAGACCCCAAAAGCTACGAGCGACACGGCTGTCATCAGTCGGAGTTACTACCACTTCATTATCTTTTAGTTCAGCTTTTACTAGTGGTGGTAGCGCACGCACGAGTTCACCCTTTGGACCTTTGACAGTGACATTATTGTCACCGAGAGTCACAGTGACACCACTGGGGATCGAGACTGGTAGTTTGCCAATTCTAGACATTGAATATGATTAGTATGCTTCGCAGATTATTTCTCCGCCGATACCTTTATTACGTGCTTCTTTGTTGGTCATTAGTCCTTGGGAAGTAGATACTATACTGATTCCTAGGTTATTTAGTACGGGTTTTAGATTATCTCTACCGATGTAGATGCGTTGACCAGGCTTGCTGATACGGCGCAGTGTGACATCTTTATCGATATCTAGATCGATCACTAGTTCAGGGAATTGACCAGTTTTTTCTTCTTCGACTTTGTTGATATATCCGTGCTGAACTAGGATATCGAGAATATTTTTCTTGAGTTTCGAGTGTGGTAGACGTACGACTGACTTACGCGCTTTGGCAGCGTTGCGGATGCGAGTCAGCATATCGGCGATTGGATCGGTTATCATTTTTGGGGATGAGAGTAAGAAGTTGTAATCTTGAAATTGAATGTTTTACCAGCTGGCTTTTTTGATACCCATGATTTCTCCTCGGTTGGCTAGCTCGCGGAAGCAAATACGACACATCTCGAATCTACGGAGATAGCCGTGGCGACGACCACAGATGCGACAGCGATTTACTACGCGGGTAGTAAACTTGGGTTTCACACCAGCTGCTAGCGCGTTGGTTACTTTGCGTTTGAATTTGGCGGCTTTGACGATGGAGGAAGTTTTGGCCATGGGGGAGTTGAGTGGTGCTGTGAATTAAGATTTAGATTCTTCGTCTGTTGTAGTTGCGGTTTCCTCTGTTTTTGGTTTAGCTCCTTCTTCTTTTTCTACTGGTTTTTCTTTAGCTACTGGCTCTGGTTTGACTACTACTGGCTGCGGTTTTTCTGGTTTTTTGAATGGGAAACCAAGTGTAGTCAGTAGTGCTAGTCCAGCTTTGTCATCTGTTGCCGTAGTTACGACTGTAATCTCGATACCGTGAGTAATTTCGATTTCTTCAGGTTTTACTTCTGGAAAGACCGTGTAGTCTTTGATCCCTAGTGAGTAGTTGCCATGACCATCGAAAGCTTTTGGGTTGATGCCACGGAAGTCACGAACACGTGGTAGTGCGATATTGACTAGTTTACTTAGGAAATCGTACATACGTGTACCACGGAGAGTGACTGAGACACCGATTGGCATACCTTCACGTGTTTTGAAGTTGGAGATAGATTTCTTAGCTTTGTGTATAGTTGGTTGCTGTCCAGTGATCTCCGCGACATTATCACTGATGATCTTGATCTTGGCATCGTCCATAGCATTACTCGCTTTGCGAGCGATCTTACCCACGCCGACAGAGACTTTGATCTTCTCGACAGATGGAATTGCCATGATATTCTTGATACCGAGTTCGCTACCGAGTGCTGGAGCGAGCTTTGTCTTATATTCGTCCTGTAGTGTGGATTGAGTCATGAAGTTGATTATTTCTTGGCTTTCTTGGCGTTAGGATTGGCGACGCCTTCATTACACTTTTTGCAAATGCGAGCTTTTTTGCCAGTCTTGAGCTGTGTATATCCGACGCGTGTAGGTTTCTTACAATTTGGACAGACGAGTTTTACATTGGAGATATGGATTGGTGCTTCGCGCTTGATTCTTTCACCTGCGCGTTGTGGGGTCTTTTTAATATGTTTGACGATTATATTGATTTTTTCCACGACTATGCGATCTCTCTTGGTGAGAGTGCGCATTACTTTGCCAGTTTTGCCTTTGTCTTTACCAGCTATTACGAGGACGGTATCGTTGGAGAGTATTTTCATTATTTAGAGTACTTCAGGAGCTTGGGAAATAATTTTTTGGTAGCCACGTTCACGTAGCTCGCGGGCGATTGGTCCGAAGACACGAGTGCCTTTTGGTTCATTTTTTTCATCTATGATGACGACGGCATTTTCATCGAACTTGAGATAGCTGCCATCGCGACGACGAGTATTGACAGTGCTGCGTACGATGACTGCCTTTTGGATACTTTTTTTCTTGGTAACTGCCTTGGGTGTGGCTTCTTTTACCGCACAGACTATGACATCTCCGATCCGAGCATAGCGGCGGTGGCTACCGCCTAGCACCTTGATACATTGGACGAGTTTGGCACCAGTATTGTCGGCGACTGCGAGCTTGGATTGTGATTGGATCATAGATTATTTTTCAGTGGGGGTTTCTACTGGTTGTGCTACTTTTGGAGTTTCAGCTTTCTTTGTTGCCGTTTTTGGAGCTGCCTTGGTGTCTTCTGTGATTACACGCCAGCGTTTTAGTTTTGAAAGTGGGCGAGTCTCTGTGATAGTGACACTATCGCCCTCTTTGGCACCAGTTTCATCGTGGGCGTGGAATTTATTACTTACACGGTAGCGTTTGTGGTATTTGGAATGAGCGACATAGCGATCCACCCGTACGACTACAGTGTTTTTACTTTTGGCGGAGATGACAGTACCAGTTTTGGTGCGCATGAGATTGGAGTATTAGTTAGGAGTCTTTTTTCTTGAGGATACTACCGAGGAGACTTTTCTTTTCGACTTTTTTTACTTTGACTTTGTCATTAGATTTTAAGATCTCAGTATCTTGATCTTTAGTTGTTGCTTGCTCTGGCTTGGAGGCTTTTTTCTTATCCTTGGTTTTTTCCTCTGTGAGTTTTTTCTTCTCTTCTGTGAGTTTGGTAGTGACTGATTTATCTGATTCTTTGACTTCTGTGCCATTTGCTTTGCGCTCTGCGCTGATCGTCAGGAGACGTGCTAGGTGAATCTTGAGTGTGTTGATCAGGTGTGTATCTTTCAAGTGACGAGTCTTTGTACCCATGCGCTGCCGGACGAGTAGATCACGAGTGCTAGTTGTCTCGGCGACGAGGTCACGATCGGATAGTTGGCGGACTTCTGTAGTAGTAAGCATGGGGGTAGTAGACTAGCCGTGTTGGGCGGTGACGAATTTGGTCTTGCAGGGTAGCTTGTAGGCTGCGAGTGCGAAGGCTTCACGAGCTTGTTTTTCTTCGATGCCTTCGAGTTCAAAGATCATAGTGCCTGGTTTACAGGCGGCGACATAGTACTCTACGCTGCCTTTACCACTACCCATTGGTACTTCCGCGGCCTTTTGGGTGATTGGTTTGTGGGGGAAGATTCTGATCCAGAGTTTGCCACCACGTTTGAGATAACGTGTGATGGTGCGACGTGCTGCTTCGATCTGGCGACTGGTGATTTCTTGGCGTTGGATAGTCTTCAGACCGTAGGAGCCGAAGGATACACGAGAGCCACGTGTGGCGACACCTTTGAGTCCGCCGCGGTTGCGTTGCCATTTACGATATTTGGTTTTCTTGGGGAATAGCATTATTTAGTGGCTTTTTTGGTTAGTTCTGCTTCGAGGCGACCAACTTCTTCTTTGGTGGTACTTTTACCTTTACGACTTTTGGCAAGCCAGTCCTTGTCGTCAGCACGTTTGGCTTCGATATCGACTGCGCCATCGAAGATCTCACCACGGTAAGTCCAGACCTTGATGCCGATCGCACCGTAGGTAGTCTTGGCTGTGGCACAGCCATAGTTCACATCGGCACGGAGTGTATGGAGTGGTATATTGCCGTCTTTGAAAGTTTCATTACGAGCGATATCAGCGCCATTTAGACGACCAGCGACTCGGATTTTGATCCCGATGAGGCCGTTTTCGATACCGCGGATGACAGCCTGTTTACTAGCGCGTCGGTAGGGCATACGTCGTTCGATCTGCTCGGCGACACTCTCGGCTATGAGCTGGGCTTCTATGTCTGGTTTACTGATCTCCATGACATTGACTTCGATCTTGTCTCCAAATCTATTTAAGAGTTCTTTGCGTAGGTCTTCGATAGCAGCACCTTGACGTCCGATGATGATCCCTGGCTTGCTGGTGAAGATGTTTACTTTGACACTGTTGGCGCTGCGCTCAATGTCGATCTTGGCGATGCCGCCGTCTTTGAGGCGCTCCTTGATCGCGCGACGGAGTGTGATATCACGGTGGAGCATGTGTGCATAACCTTTCTTTGAGAACCAGCGACTACTCCAGGTTTTGTTGACTCCGAGTCGGAACGCGATGGGGTGGACTTTTTGACCCATAGATAGGTAGGAGGTAATTAATTATTTCTCTGCTTTCTCTTTAGTAGTTTCCTTAGGCGTTTCGATCTTCTCTTTGGTTACTGCTGGTTGTTCTGTTTTAGCAGTCTCAGGTTTTTTAGACTCAGCTGTTTTCTCTTTAGTCACTTCAGTTTTTTTGGCGACGACCTTACTCTTAGTAGGTTTTTTCTCTGTATTTGCTGCGACTTCGACTGTCACACGACTAGTGCGTTTCAGTACTGGGTGCCAGCGACCACGAGAGACTGGTCGACCGCGCTTCATGGTGATGCCAGCGTTGACGAGGAGTTTGCTGATGACGAGGTTGTCAGCTGCCTGTTTGAAGTTATTTTCGGCGTTGGCAACGGCCGATTGGATCAGCTTGGCGAGTACTGGAGCAGCTCGCTTCGGGGTAAACTTCAGCGTAGTTAGGGCTTCTTTGACAGCTTTGCCGCGTACTAGCTGGGCGACGAGGTTGACCTTCTTGGGGCTGATTCGGACTTGGCGGAGGTAGGCTTTCATTTAGATATTGTATTTAAGCTTCTTTAGCTTTTTTACCACCGTGACGACGGAAGGTGCGAGTCGGGGAGAACTCTCCGAGTCGGTGTCCGACCATTTGCTCTGTGACGAAGACTGGGAGGTGTTGTTTGCCGTTGTGAACAGCGAAGGTGTGACCGACGAACTCTGGTGAGATCACGCAGGCTCGACTCCATGTCTTGATGGGCTTCTTTTGACCTGCTGCGTTTAGTGCTTCGACTTTTTTCACTACGCGTGGGTCTACGTACGGACCTTTTTTAGATGAGCGACTCATTAGTTTGGGGTTGGATTATTTTCTCCGGCGGCTAAAGCGACCAGGTTTACGACGTTGGAGGATTAGTTTGTCAGAATGTTTCTTGGACTTACGAGTCTTTACACCGAGTGCGAGTGCTCCCCATGGTGTCTTCGGAGCTTTCATACCGATACTATTGCGAGCTTCGCCACCACCATGTGGATGATCGCACGGGTTCATGACCTTGCCACGGACTTGTGGGCGACGACCCATGTGACGGACACGACCGGCTTTGCCGAGTTTTAGGTTGCTGTGGTCAGTGTTGGCAGCGACTCCGATGGTAGCGTAGCAGTGCTTCGGTACGAGTCGGATCTCACTGCTGGGTAGTTGGATTTGAGCGTAGGTGTCGTTGGTAGTACTGACTACCTTGGCGCTACTGCCTGCGCTACGAGCCATTTGTCCGCCTTTGCCTGGGGTGAGCTCGACATTGCAGATCTGGAAGCCGGCAGGGATATTGGCTAGTTGGCAACGATTACCTGGTTTGATTTTGACTTTTTCAGCAGTCAGGATTGGATCATCGACCTTTACTCCGTGAGCAGCGATATGATAGCGCTTGTCACCATCGGCGTAGACCACGAGGGCGATCCAGGTCGTACGATTGGGATCGTACTCCAGGGCTGCTATGCGTCCAGGGATATTGAGCTTTTTGGTTTGGTCGAAGTCTACGAGACGGTAATTGCGTTTCTCACCACCACCACGGTGACGACAAGTAATCTTACCTTGGTTGTTGCGTCCAGCACGTTTGCGCAGACTAGTGATTAGGCGCGCCTCGGGTTCTTTCTTTGAGAGGACAGAGCGATCAGTAGCGCTCATACCTCGGCGACCAGCAGCGTTCTTTTTGTAGACTTTGACAGTCATTAGATAGTTACTTTGTTAGCGTCGATTGGTTTGGCACCGACTGTAGTGATGATCGCTTTTTTGCTGAGAGGGCGTTTGATCAAGGTACGTCCACGTCCGATCGTGCGAGTTTTAGGATTTACTATGCTTGTACGGATAGTTTTGGTTTCGACACCGTAATATTTCTTGATAGCTTGCTTGACTTCAGTCTTCGTCGCATCACGACGGACGATGAAGGTATACACACCTTTAGCATTGCCTTTGACGGATTTCTCAGTTTCTAGTGGTCGAACGAGGATTGTGTGAAGTCTTGTCATTGATTGTTGGATTGATTCGGGTTGGATCGGGATCCGAGCGTGGCCAGATCTGTACCGGCGAAGTGAGGATGGGGTGCGCTGTTATAGAATGGAGCGGGTGAGCGGAATCGAACCGCCCTCTCCAGCTTGGAAGGCTGGCATAATAAACCACTATACGACACCCGCATTATTTTGCGGTGGCAGCAGGTTTGGCCTCTGCCTTTTTGATTTTAAAGATATTAGTTGCCTCAGTTAGTGCTGCTTTTTCAAATAGAATTTGGTCGTATTTGGTGAGATCATGGACGTTGAGTACTCTGACAGAGAGTGGTTTTACGTATTTCAGGTTACGAGTAGAGTTGGCGAGCTTCGCATTGCTAGCGTGGATCACGAGGAGGCTGCGGCTCTCTGGGAGTTTCGCACGTAGCGCGAGGAACTCCTTTGTCTTGGGTTTCTCTTGCTGCCAGTTTTCGAGGATTAGGACTTTTTTGGCGTTGGCTTTGCTAGTCAGACAGCTAGCTAGTGCACCTTGGCGAGCCTTTTGCGGCATGGCTTTGGTATAGTTGGTAGTGTTCCTCGGACCCCAGGCGACACCACCACCGCGACGGATCGGACTACGCTTGTCACCCATACGAGCACGTCCTGTGCCCTTTTGGCGGTACATTTTGGCAGTTGTGCCTTTTACCTCACCACGTCGGAGTGTGTGCGCACTGCTGATACGAGCATTGGCATGCTGACGTACGAGCGCGAGGTGGACGAGGTGTTCGTTTACCTTGGCAGCGAATAGCTCTGCTGGTAGCTCGACATCACCTGTCTGTTTACCGTCCTGTGTATAAAGTGGGGCTTTCATTGCTATTAGGCAGAGATGCGGATTAGACCGTTGGGTGCTCCGGGGATTGGTCCTTTGATTACGATGAGATTGCGTTCGGTATCTACAGAGATGATAGGGACGTCACGTCGGGTGACACGCTGAGTGCCCATGTGTCCAGGGAAGCGTTTGCCTTTTGGGACACGACCAGTACCAGTGACAGGACCCGAGCTACTACCTGGCTGACGGTGATGGTGACTACCATGAGTCTCGGGACCACGACTGAAGTTGTGACGTTTGATCACACCGGCGAAACCTTTACCCTTGGCCCAGCCTGTGATTTGTACCTTCTTAGTTTCTTTGAAGTCTTCGACTGTGACAGTGTCACCTTTCTTTTTTTCTGGATCAGCTTCAGTGCGGAATTCGCCGACATTCTTAAATTTTCTATTCTTACTCGGACGTTTGTACGCGTCGAAACCGAGGATTAACGCAGGGTATCCATCTTTCTCAGTTGTTTTAGTTTGAGTGATTACGTTGGGGCTACACTCAATGACTGAGACAGGGACCACACTACCGTCGTCCGCGATTACGCGAGTCATACCGATCTTTTTGCCTAGGATACCTGGCATAGGAGGTAGAGGTTATCTCGTCTCGAGCTAGTCGAGAGAGGGTTGCTTTGGTCTTAACGAGTGAGGAGAGCTCCTCTGTCCACATATTCGTGGAGCCGTAGCAACGTGTTAACAAATTCAATTTTCTTGAGCCGAGAAAGTCTATAGGTACTTTTGACGAGAGTCAAATAAATCAGGCTGGTTGCTGTTCAAAGTATTTATAGTGATCGCAGCTTGAGAAAGCTGCGCCATTTTTTACTAGATCTTCGATTTTCGTACGGATTTGCTCTGTCTCTGTTGATGGGAATTTAAATTGATCGACACTACTGGCACCATCTAGCGAGAGCGGGATTCCTTCGTCATCGACTACACCATACCCACTAGTCAGATTCAATGTAGTTTTTGATCCCTCTTCGTTGATACTAATAAATCGATAATCTTTACTCTCCAAGTTCATAATTAGATCATCTTAATCTCTACATCGACACCGCTGGGGAGCGTGAGTCCTTGGAGAGCAGTGACTGTGTTGCTAGTTGTTTCATTTAGGTCGATCAGGCGTTTGTGCGTACGAGACTCAAACTGGTCACGTGCATCTTTGTGTTTGAAGGTGCTTTTTAGCACAGTGATGCGTTGAATCTTCGTCGGCAGTGGTACCGGACCAGCGATGATAGCACCAGAGCGCTCGGCTGTCTCGATGATAGTCTTCGTCGCTTCATCAATGATGCGATGATCGAAAGCACGGACGAGGATACGAATACGCGGTTTTTTCGTATCGGTTAGAGCTTTCTTGGTTTCGCTGCCAGATTTCTTTGGCTTGGTTTCGTCTACTTTAGTCATAGGTTTTTAGTTTAGCTGGAGCAGTTTATCAGAAAGTTTGGGGGAGTCAAATAGGTTTTACCCTCCGCTTTCCAGCTCTTTTGTTTCTTTTAGTTGTGTTTTGATCTGTTTCAGTACATTCGTCAGTAGTAGCTCGGCGAAAGCATGAGTCGAGTCATACTCTACGTTGATCTTTTCATTCTGTAGATATTGTCGCAAGAGGAAAGTCGCAAGCTGGCTCAAGCTTGGGAAAAGTACCTCTTCGGGTGAGATCGCTGTCGTAAGTAGCCGAGTCGGCTGTGTCAGACCAAACTTCAGTAGTCCGTGACCCCAAGTATCGATGGTTTTTTTGATATGCTCAGGTAGTGTCGCAGCGTCAAATTGGCTTTGTTCGACGAGTGAACGACTGCCACTCTCGGGGCTACTGAGCAGCTGTACAGCTTCGCCCATTAGTTTTTCAAACTCTTCTTTGGCTTCGGGTTCGATCAGTGCGAGTAGTCCGAGGATCATGCCTGCTGGGATATTGTGATCCAGACACCGTGCGATCAGCAGCATGACTTCGGTATTGGAGTTCGTCTGGAGGAAGCGCCCGATCACAGTGGCGAGTCGTTGATCCTTGTCACGGGCTTTTTGTTCAGCCTTTTTCAAAGCTGTCCTAGAAGTTTGAGTTTTCTTTTGTTGTTCACGAAAAACATCGTCTGATATCTCTGTTGTCTTTGCGCCAGCTTCTTCGTTATCAAGTGCGCCGAGTTCTTCTAGTCCAGCCATTATTTCTTTTTCTTATCTTCCAGCATCTTTTCTTTCAAGTCGTTAAAAATCTCAAGTCCACCTGTTTTGATTTGACTGATCTCTCTTTCGTGGGTTTTGAGGAATTTTTTACCTTCTTTGATTGCAGTCCCAGCTTTTTCCTTTAGTACTTTGCGTGTCTTGCTGCCGCGCTGTGGTGCGAAAGCGAGACCGATCACACTACCGATCGCACCACCTATGACTAGTGTGGCGATTAATCCGCCGACTTTACGTTTTTTTTTCGGTTCTGGTAGATCTAGCTCATCAGGCATAAGAAAGTTTCTCGAGAGAGTTTTATAAAACTCCTAGATATGTATTTAGTCGCGCGTGAGGAAATTCACACCCCAAGTCAGATAGATCCAACGGTAGATCATCTCGGTCAGGCTAGTGAAGAAGCCAAAACAAAACCAAGTCACTGGTAGGATCGCAAAGAGTAAGGCGGTCAGACCCTGACTCGCGATGATGGTTGTCTCTGGGCTGCTCACAGACAGTGGTCTGTCAAATATTAAGAAAATCACAACATTGACTAGTACGGTAGCCAGTAGAGCAAAAGTCGTACCGTAGACTGAGAGCAGGTTACTGGTGCGGTTTTCTACCGCTAGCTCGAGCACCAGTGCGGTAGCCTGTACTGCGAGTACGAGCTGTAGTCCTGCTACGAGGAAAATCGCCTGTTTACCAAAAGTTGCTGCGATCAAATAGGCTGGTAGTAAAAAAAGAAAAATAATTAACTGAAGCGAAACAGTTTTTCGTAAGAGTATGCGTTTGTTTGGGTGCTTCTCTGGGTCGATACTACCAAAGAAGAAAACAGCAAGTGTATTGGCTGTCAGTGCAGCGATCAGACCCATGAGGATCGTCGCGAAGCTCGCAAACGGTCCGAGCTCACCACTCGCTGCCAGACCTAGTCCGATGAAGACGAGTAGTACGATCGTGCCAGCAAATCCAGCACCCAGTCCTGCCAGACTTTTGAAAAAAAGTGTAGAGAATGATACAGCACGGGGAGAGAGTGAATTCATGGAGAAGTGATGAAAATCCTTTTGTAAAAGATTACCAGAAGAATGACACTGAGGGTAATAGCACTGTCGGCGAGATTGAAATTTGGGATTGACCACAGTACGATGAAGTCTGTGACTGTCCCAGTCATTACTCTATCGATCAGGTTGCTAGTCGCTCCGCCGATTAGCAGTACAAAAGCTAGTATTGCTAGTTTGGAGTTGGTCTGTATCTCCTTCAGATAGATCCAGCCAAGTACGCCGATCACTAGCAAGCTCAGGGGTATTGTGACCAATGTCGGTATCGGCAGACCAAAAGCGATACCAGAGTTTTGCGTTAGCTCCAGCTGCAAAAAAGGTAGTAGCTCTACTGGTGCGACCAGATTGGCAGCTGCCAAAGCTTTGGTAATGAGATCGAATAAGACTACTACCGTGCTGCCACCGATCAACCAAAAATATCTTTGCATGATCAGAAATTAACACAAAAAATCGTAGCCTGTCGATTATATTTATAGGTTATTTAGCTACGTAGATACTTTTGTACGAACTTTTGACTAGCTGCTAGATTGCGTAGGACTTTGGTTGTGTCGCCGACACCGAGAGCCTTGGGGTTGAGTCGTAGCGTGATTGCGCCAGAGTATTTATCACGAGCGAGGCGTGTCAGCAGGCTTTCGAGTGGTAAATTGCCATTGCTGGGGAGTAGGTGATCGTGCTCATCTTTGGCGTTGGCAAGGTAGAGATGTACGATATTTGGTCGGAGTGTGGAGTATAGCTCTAGTAGTGGTTCACCTTTGCTGGCGACGTTGCTAGTATCTAGTGCGACAGCTGGTAGCTCTTTCATTTCTGCGGTGTTGTTTAGCGAGTAGCGTGGCAAGATGCCGAGGATAGTCTGATAAGGAGCATTGATTAGTGCGATTTGCATTTTCTTTTTCTTCCGCAGAGAGCGGAGTTCTTCGCGTACCCATTTTTTGTATTGGAAATTCAAAAGATCGGGCGGTGTGAGTGTTACGATCTTCGCACCGACAGCGAGAGCTAGCTCGACAGTATGTACGGCTTTGCCTGGTGAGGAGTTTTCTGGTGCGCTGACGGCGATGATTGGTAGCTTGTGGCGACGACTGAGGGTTTGTAAATACTCAGTATCGTGAGTGTCATAGTCGCTGTGGCGTACGCTGACCTCGATACCATCGAATCCTGCTGCTGCTGTGAGTGCAAATGCGCGATCGAGGCTGTAGCCAATGAAGCTGTCTGTAGTGATAGAGAGCATACTTTTTGAGTTTTAAGTTTATGCTGATTTTAGGAATTCTTTGATTAGTTGACTGCTGTACTGACCCAGTATTGTTTTACTCGCATTGATAGCCTTATTGACTTTGGATGTGAAGTCTACTTCTTTTGAATGATAGATCTTTTGGAGGACCACTTTGATAAATTTATATTTTTCCTCAGTGCGGATCACAATACTGTTATTTTCAGATTGATAGTTATTCAGCTCGTTGTTGATGCTATCGATTAGGATATCTGCATTTTCCCATTTACTGTCACAGATATTTGTTTTTAGTATCCAGCCTTTTTCAGTAGCGAAATGAGTAATGAGCGCAGCAGTTTTTTGACGAGGATTTTTGATATCTTCGATCTTTTCTAATTTATCTGTATCCTCAGAAGATCTTTTACTCTCAGGGTTTTTGGCAGGCTGAACTGTTTCAGAATTTCCCATTTTTGTTTTGTTTTTATTCTTTTCATTTTAGCACAAAACAGTGTTTTTTTCAAGGGTTTGTGTATTTTAATCGTAAAATATCAGTGTTTTTTTATAAACTGCTCAATCCGCCCAAAAGCCTCAGTTAGTTCTTTCAAATTCGTCGCATAGCTGATACGCACATGGTCATTGCAGTTTGTGCCAAAAGCTGAACCTGGCACTACAGCGACTTTCGCTCGCTTCAAGAGCTGCAAAGCGAAATCATCACCCGAGAGTCCAGTTTTACGTTTCACGTTTGGGAAAAGATAAAACGCACCATCGGGTTTCGTCGTAGTCAGACCCAGGCGTCGTAGCTCTCGAATACAGAAGTCGCGACGAGACTGATATTCACTACGCATTTGTTTGACTGTATCTTTGCCATTACGTAGAGCTTCGAGCGCAGCGACTTGACTCACAGAGTTGGCACAGAGTGCGGAGTATTGGTGGATCTTTGTAGCGGCGGCTGTGATCATCGCAGGTGCTGTCAGATAGCCAAGACGTAGACCTGTCAGTGCCCAAGCTTTGGAAAACCCAGAGATAGTGATGGTTCGCTCTTTCATCTGCGTCAGACTAGCAAAGGCAGTGTGCCGACCAGCGTACGTTAGTTCGGCGTAGATCTCGTCGGAGATGACTAGTAGATTGTGTTTGGCGATTAGCTTGGCGAGGGTGGTTAGCTCTACTTTGGTCAGCGTCGTACCAGTAGGATTGCTCGGATAGTTTAGTATGAGGGCTTTCGTACGTGGTGTGATTCGCTTGGCGACCTCTTTGGCAGTGACTTTCCAATCCATTTTTGCAGTGACTGGTGTAGCGACAGGTATGCCACCGGCGAGTGTGATGAGTGGTGCGTACATCACATAGCTCGGTTCTGGTATTAGTACTTCATCACCAGGGTTTAGGCATGCGCGGACAGCGATATCGAAAGCCTCACTTGCGCCATTTGTAATCAAGATCTCGGTGTCTGGTGCGTACTGTACGTGGAACCTCTCTTGCAAATAATCCGCGATGGCAGCGCGTAGCTCGGGTGTGCCGCGGTTGCCAGTGTAGTGTGTCTCACCGTTCTCTAGTGCGTGGATTGCCGCCTCGGCGATATGCCACGGGGCAGCGAAGTCTGGTTCACCGACTGAGAGACTGATCACATCGGGCATTTCGGCCACGATTTCAAAAAACTTCCGGATACCAGATGGTGCGATCGTGGCGAGTGTTTTATTGAGTTGAAACTTGGACATATTTTTTTATTGCGTCATTCTGAGCGAAGCGAAGAGTCTCGTTACTCTAGACTGGGGGTCCTTCGTCTGTCTGTGACAGACTCAGTCTGACAAGTGTTTATTACGCGGAGACACGGAGACGTTTATCAGCTCTCACGCTATCGAAGACAAGACCGTCTTCTTTATACTTCTTCAATAAAAAGTGGGTCGCTGTACCACGTACACCATCAATGACTGAGAGCTTATTGGTCACGAAGCCAGCAACGTCTTGGAGAGTTTTACCTTTGACGAGTAGGTTTAGATCATGACTGCCGGAGATCAGATATACGTTGAGCACTTCGGGGAAGCGAGCGATATGCTGTGCGACCTCATCAAAACCTTTGCCGCGGACAGTTGCGACGCGTACTTCGACCATAGCGGTTACTTCGTCGTCAGTATGCTTATTTGTATTGACGATCGTCTTAAACCCGACGATCTCACCATTTTTTAGTAGCTTCTTGATTTCCGATTCGGTTTTTGCTTCGGTCATGCCGAGGACACTGGCAATGGTTTTTGCCGGTAGGCGCGGATCCCTTGTCAGTAGTGCGAGTAGTTTTTTGGTCATTTGATACAGAGTGTATGATTGTACAATATTTTAGCACGAAAAAGTTGCGGGGAGGTCGTCAGGAGAGTAATTTCGGAGGGTTGAAGAATATGTCTTTCAGTGATTTGTCAGCTTTCGAAGAAAGTCTCCATCGTGAATCGGAGGATTCCAGTGAGGCTATTGCGCGTGTAGTGCGAGGTCTGATAGACGGTGTACTTAGTACGTCGAGCAGCGTGATCGAGACAGCTCGTAGGGTGCCACGCGATGTAATACAGGCATGGAAAAACTTCTAATCTGTAAAATAAATACTCAGGCTTAGGATTTATAAGTTAGTTTTTTATTTTACTTCTATTTTTTCTTTCCTTACCCATGGCACTAGTACCTCTGGTATGGTTACGCTGCCATCTTTGTTTTGGTAGTTCTCAAGGATCGCCACGAGCATACGAGTCATCGCACAGGCTGTGCCGTTGAGCGTGTGGATATATTCATTGCCAGTCTCTCCTTTGACTCGGATATTTGCGCGGCGTGCCTGGTAGTCGGTACAGTTGGAGCAGCTCGTCAGCTCACGGTACTGGCGCTGGCTCGGGATCCAGACTTCACAGTCGTATTTCTTCGCCGCGGGGGCACCGAGATCACCTGCCGCTATATTTACTACGCGGTAGGGTAGTCCTAGTCCCGTTAGGATTTCTTCCTCACAGCTGAGTAAGTACTCGTGTTCTTCCCAACTTTTACTTGGTTCGCAAAAGCTAAACATCTCTAGTTTGTCGAATTGATGCACACGGAAAATCCCTTTGGTGTCCTTGCCATAGCTACCTGCCTCGCGTCGGTAGCAGGTGCTAAATCCAACGTAGCGTTTTGGCAGTTTGCCTTCGAGTATTTCATCAGCGTGGTACATGGTCAGTGGCACTTCGCTCGTACCGATCAAGAAGAGGTCATCACCTTCAGGATTATCTTTTGTTGTTGGGTTTACCTCATACACTTCGAAGCGTTCAGCTGGGAAGAACCCTGTGCCGATCATAGCTGACTCACGGACGAGTGTCGGTACTGTCATCGGTGTGAAGCCTTTGGTGATGAGCTTCTCCAATACATATTGAGCCAAGGCAAACTCTAACAATACAGCCTCGTTTTTCAAGAAATAAAAACGGCTACCGGAAACTTTGGCACCGCGCTTCGTATCGATGAGGTCTAGTGTAGCGCCGAGCTCTTCGTGGTCTTTGGGCTTCCAGGTGAAGTTCTTTGGTTCGCCGACTTTGCGAACCTCCAGCGCGTCCTCCTCACCGCCATCGGGAGCACTCTCGTGGGGGGGATTGGGGACGGTTAGTAATTTTTCATTTAGGCTTTTCTGGGCGAGGTTTAGCTTTTCATCGTAGATCTTTAGGTCATCAGAAACCTCTTTCATTTCGGCGATCATTTTAGATTTTTTACCTGCGTCTTTTTCTGCTGCGATCTTTTGACTAGCTTCATTCTGCGTGCGGCGGAGTGTCTCGGTTTTTTGGAGATACTCTTTGCGTTGGTCGTCTAGCTCCAGTAGTTCATCGACGTCGATATCGACACCTTTACGTTTCAGTGCGGAGTAGATAGTCTGAGGGTCGATGCGGAGAGCTTTGAGATCAATCATATAGAATGAGTTTAGCAGAAAGTTCTGGGAGTTTGACAGGTCAAAATTAAAACTGTTAAGGTAATTTATCTTTTAAATGTAAATTTTTTGTAAAGATGAGTGCCCTGTTTGATACTGTTGTTGCCAATATTGTTTCAATACATTCGATTGAGTCCGATACAGATTTACGCAAAGAAGCTTTTAGAGATATTCTCAATAACCCAATGGTTAAGGGTGTGCGTGCTGAGATTATTGAGTTGTTTCTAAATGGATCAGAAAGTGAATTGCGAGATCAAAATGTGAGTGTCGCTGTTCGAGCTAGTTTCTCTGAATTTATCGAGAATCTATCAGAGACAGCTTAGATTTAGATTAGTTTGGACTACAGCGAAAGGAGTATTCTCTGTTATAATTCAAACCTAATTAAGTTTACGTAAATGGCTGGTAATATTTTTGGTACCGTCTTCCGAGTTACGACCTTTGGTGAGAGTCATGGTCCAGCTTTGGGGTGTGTCATCGACGGTTGTCCGGCAGGGATTCGAGTTGATATCAAAGATATTCAATGTGAACTGGATCGTCGCCGTCCAGGGCAGTCTCGAGTCACTACTGCTCGTAAGGAGGCCGACAAAGTTGAGATTCTCTCAGGAATTTTCAACGGCGTCACGACAGGGGCGCCGATTGCTTTACTGATTCGTAATACCAATCAGCGTAGTAAAGATTATTCCAAGCTAAAAAATATCTTTCGTCCAGGACATGCCGACTACACTTGGCTAGTGAAGTACGGCTTGCGAGATCACCGTGGTGGTGGACGCAGCTCTGGTCGCGAGACTGCCGCGCGCGTAGCGGCTGGTGCGATCGCACAAAAGCTTCTAAATCAGGCAAAGATCAAAGTCATTGCTTACACTGAAGAGATCGGTGGTATTCGTGGCGAAAAAGTTGACCTCAAGGTAATTGAAAAAAACTCTGTCCGTGCAGCTGATCTAGCAGCTGCCAAGGAGATGGAGGCGATGGTCCTCGCTGCCCAAAAAGCCGGCGACAGTGTCGGTGGTATCATTCACTTGCTTGCGCGAGGAGTACCAGCTGGTCTCGGTGAGCCAGTCTTCGACAAGGCCAATGCGATCCTCGGACATGCGCTACTCTCGATTGGTACAGTCAAGGGTATTGAGTTTGGTGCAGGTTTTGCTGCGGCTCAGTTGGCAGGTTCAGAGCACAACGATCCATTCACTATGCGAGGCAAAAAGATTGCCAAGGTGACCAATAACGCGGGTGGTTTCCTCGGTGGGATCACCGATGGATCAGATATTTCTATTCGCCTCGCCATCAAGCCGACGGCTTCCATTAGCCAGCTACAAAACACTGTAGACGACAAAGGTCGTACTAAAAAAATCCAAATCAAAGGGCGACATGATCCTTGTATCGTTCCACGTGCAGTGCCAGTAGTCGAAGCGATGGCGCGACTTGCGCTTGCCGATCTTTTACTCCAGAGTCGTTTAAATCAGATTTAATAATGCCAAAACACTTGGTCCTTAGTTTCAACTCAGCAGTGTCGTGGACACTTAAGATTTTGATGGCCGCCGCCGCCGCTTATTTTTTGATCGAACAAAACTGGATGCTCGCAATTTTTGCTACTGGCTCACTTAGTATTTCGCTGATACCAGCAGGTATCAATCACAGCTATGACACCAATCTACCCTGGGGTATTGATTTTTGGCTTACACTTTGGCTGACGCTTTCGGTGGCAGGGGAGGCAGGATTTTATGAGCGTTACGATTGGTGGGACAACGTACTACATCTCGGCGGGACAGCAGTTTTAGTTTACCTTGCCTTTGTCCTGATCTTTGCACTCAATTTCACTGGCAAAGTAAAGCTTAGTATCCCCCTGATCGGGTTCTTTACTTTTATGGTTGGTGCGGCCTTTGGTGCGATCTGGGAGGTATTAGAGTTTCGGATTTGGCGACTGACTGGTTTGGATACGTTGGCAACTGGTGGTGATCCCGTGCGTGGGTTTTTTGATACTTTTTCTGATCTTCAGCTTGATCTGCTTGGTGCAGTCGCGATGTCATTTTTTGGTATGGCTTATATCGCTCGGCAACGACACGTTTATCTCAAAGAATGGATTAAACCTTTTGCCAAACTTTTTGGTCAAAAAGTCCGTCGTGTACGTGTACGAGCACGATCCCAAAAAGTTGCTGTTCAGCGAAAAATTCATGCCAAAAAACGAGCCCTGAAGCGAAAGCTAACGCATAAAATAAATAAATTACATAAATAGTATGGATATTTTGACTGCCGCCTTGCTCGGTTCACTACAAGGTATCACAGAGTTTTTACCGATTTCTTCGAGTGGGCATCTAGTGCTAGCTGAGCAGCTCCTTGGATTACAAGTTATCCAGCTAAAAAGTTTCGATGTAGTACTCAATACTGGTACTTTGGTCGCACTATTATTTTTGTTTTATCAAGAGTGGCGAAGTATCTTGCGCGGTCTGGTCGATCGGCAGGAGCAAGCCGGACGAAGTTTACTTTTCAAGCTAATAGTAGCGACTATACCAGCTGTGATTGTAGGTGCGTTATTTTCCGACTGGCTTGATAGTTTTTCTCGTGGAGAGAGTGCAGTTATGTGGATTGCGATTTTCTTTGTTTTACTAGGGGTTTTACTTTTTGTGGCGGAGTATTTTCAAGTACCTCACTCAAAAGCGGTAGAGAAACAGTCTGAAGAGAAAGGTGAATCTGTGAGTTGGAGACAGGTAATCCTGCTTGGTCTGGTACAGTCCGTCGCGCTCCTGCCAGGTGTCTCGCGTAGTGGTATCGTGATGGCGACGGGCATGCTAGCTGGTCTTTCGCGGCACGCTGCGACTCGTTTTGCCTTCCTTATGTTGTTGCCAGTTGGAGCAGCAGCAGCGAGCTATATTGCTCTACGCGTGGCTGTAGATGGTCTGCCACTACCAGCCCTTGCTCCGACCTTGGTTGGCTTTACTAGTTCGGCCATAGTATCGTATTTCTTTGCTAAGTATTTCTTGGAATTTGTAAAAAGCTACAGTCTACGAATTTTTGCTTGGTATCTTGTGTTGGCAGGATTTTTACTATTTTGGCTTTAAAAACTTGACAAGTTAAATATATAGTATGATATAAAGTAAGCTTTATATAATTTAGTCAAGGTTTATTGATTGAATTTAGTCAAAATCAGTCTACAATGAGCATGTACTTGGAATTACTGAGGCACGTTTATTTTTTTAATTTCCCCTTCCTATGGATATCACCGAGCTTACTTTTGGGTTAAATACTGCGTGGGTACTTTTGGCGGCCTTCTTAGTCTTTTTCATGCAGGCAGGGTTCGGTATGTTGGAGGCGGGGTTCACTCGGGCGAAGAACGCGATCAATATCTTGATGAAAAATCTCGCAGATTTTTCATTTGGTACGCTTGGTTTTTTCTTCATTGGTTATGCGTTTATGTTTGGCGCAGGTAACTACTTTGTTGGTTGGGAGGGTTTCGCTTTGCTCGGTGTGCCAGACACGACGAGCGGTGTGGCGACTTTTGCTTTCTTTCTCTTTCAAGCAGCTTTTGCTGCGACTGCGGCGACGATCGTCGCTGGTGCTGTAGCAGAGCGCACGCGTTTTTTGACCTATTTGGTTGTTTCTTTTGTACTGACAGCTTTTATTTATCCAGTCGTCGGTCATTGGATTTGGGGTGGTGGTTTCTTGTCCGAGATGGGCTTCATAGACTTCGCTGGCAGTACCGTAGTGCACTCGGTCGGTGGTTGGGTTGCGTTGGTCGCTGCGATCCTTGTTGGTCCACGTATTGATCGTTTCAAGCCTGGCAAAGATCGTGAGTTTACTGGTCACAGTATTCCGTTAGCTACTCTCGGTGTTTTTATTCTTTGGTTTGGCTGGTTCGGGTTCAATCCTGGTTCACAGCTTGCGATCGCTTCTGTCGCCGATGCGCAGATCGTTGCACTGGTTGCGCTCAATACTTCATTTGCGGCTGTCGCAGGAGCTGTGTTTTCCATGGTGCTCGTCTGGGTCAATACTGGTAAGCCACAAGCAGGTGTCACGCTCAACGGAACACTCGGCGGTCTGGTCGCTATCACAGCGGGAGCTGCCGCAGTGACACCTTACTCAGCCTTGGTGATCGGTGCTTTGGGAGGCGCGGCGGTATATGGCGGACTGCTGCTACTCGAAAAATTAAAAATTGATGATGCGATTGGTGCTTTCCCTGTACATGGTATGGCTGGTATTTTTGGTACGTTGCTAGTTGGGATTTTCGCTACAGACGGTGGGTTATTCTACGGTGGCGGCATGAGTCTCTTCGCTGTCCAAGCTACGGGTGTAGTGGTGGTTGCTGCTTGGTCGATTGTTACTGCTTATATTTTGCTTTCTGTGCTCAAGGCTACACTCGGACTACGTGTGCCCCGTGAGACTGAATTACGCGGTCTTGATGAGGCTAAACATGGTGTTTCAGCTTATCCAGATTTCAGTAGCACGCGTTGGGATAGATAAAATTTTTATTCAAAGATCTTTCTTTTCGGCTCATTTATTCCTAATCTACTAATCCTCTAATTCATCTATCCTATGAATAAAGCTCAAATCCTCAAGGAGGTCGAAAAAAACGATGTACAGTTCGTCAATCTCCACTTCACTGATATCCACGGTATGGTGAAGTCTGTCACAATCCCAGCTGCCCAGCTCGAGGGTGTGATCGAAAATAATCAATGGCTTGATGGTAGTTCGATCGAAGGTTTCACACGAATCTATGAGTCAGATATGTACCTCAAGTTGGATCTCGATACTTTTCGGATTTTGCCATGGGGTAGTACTCCAACTGCGATGTTTATTTGTGATGTGCATTTACCAGATGGTACGCCTTTCCTCGGTGATCCTAGGCAGATCCTACGTCGCCAGATGGGGGAGGCTGCCAAGCTGGGTTACACTATGAATGTCGGTCCAGAGCTAGAGTTTTTCCTTTTCAAAAAAGATGCTGATGGTGGACTTGCACCGTTGCCGCACGATGGTGCTGGTTATTTTGATTTTAGTACTGATCTCGCGGCTCACATTCGCAAAGATATGAGTCAGGTGCTGATTCAGATGGGGATCGAGATCGAAGCGTTGCATCATGAAGTCGCACCTGGTCAGCATGAAATTGCTTTTCGTTATGCCGATGCGCTTCGTACGGCTGACAACGCTATTATTTTTAAATTTGTCCTCAAGGCTGTCGCTCAAAAGTATGATCTCCATGCGACTTTCATGCCGAAGCCCATCGCTGGCGTCAACGGTAGTGGTATGCACGTGCACCAGAGCCTCGCAGACAATAAAACTGGTAAGAATTTATTCTACGATGCCAAGTCCGACACAGGACTTAGTAAGCTTGCAGTTGATTATGTCGGCGGACTACTAAGCCATGCGAGTAATTTCGTCGCAGTTACCAATCCGACAGTTAACTCCTACAAGCGTCTCGTACCAGGCTATGAAGCGCCAGTTTATATCGCTTGGGGTACGACCAACCGCAGTGCGTTGATTCGTCTGCCGAAGATCACACCGAAGCTACTCGACAAAGCCACACGTATTGAGCTGCGTTGCCCAGATCCTAGTAGCAATCCTTACCTTGCTTTCACTGCGATGCTAGCCTCTGGACTCGATGGTGTCCGCACTGGCAAAGGTGCACCTGATCCTGTGGAAGAAAATATCTTTGAGTTCACTGATGTTCAGGCAAAGAAGTATAAGATCAAAACTGTACCAGGTGATCTCGGACAGGCGATCGAAAATTTCGCTAAAGATAAAGTTCTCACTGAGGCGTTTGGTCCACATTTTGTAGAAAAATATATCGCTGCCAAACAAACTGAATACGATGACTATCGTCTCAATGTCAGTCAGTGGGAGTTGAATCGTTATCTGCACTACTAAGAGCTATCCTAATGTTGAGCTAAAAACTCTGTCTACTCGGCAGGGTTTTAGTTTGGACCAATTTTCGAAGTGGTTTTGCGTCCGCTACAGTGTAGACCGGCCTCGCATCCTAGGCATTTATCAGTTAGGTGACGTGTGCCATTGAATATTCCTATATTTTCGGCTTGATGTTTGGGGTCTTGTGCTGGACTCGTGATGCCATTAGTTTTGCATCCTGGAAAAACTTTGTCGCTGTACTCTTGCACAGAGTCTCCATTCAAAAAGACTCCTCTACCTAGACCGGCTCTGATGAGAGCTTTGAGAAAACCTAATGGCATGCCTGCTTGTTCTTTGGCATTGCGTTGTATCAAGATTGGCAACGCTTCGCCTTCTGTCTTATGATATTCGGTCATGACAATGAGGATTATAAATACAGCAAAAATCAAACGGAAGTCCTATGCCCAAGCGCAGTAGTAGTTTGGACGGTTCCGAGTGCGCGATAGGAGAGTAAATCTTCCATATCGACTACATTTATTGTTCACTATATTCTATCAAAAATCAAACTAATTGTCAAGAGTAATTTTTGAGCGTGTTAAACTTCCATTTGTGCATGGAAAATTTCCAGCTTCGATTACACGTTTGATAGATGCTTTGTCTGCGCTGCCTGGTATCGGTGCACGGACAGCGCAGCGGCTCGTTTTTCATCTCGTGCGTAGCCCAGATAGTGTCAGTCAGGAGCTCGGTGCGGCGGCGAGCGGGTTGAAAAGTAACCTACAGTTTTGTCAGATCTGTCGCAATATCACAGAGGGTGAAAAGTGTGCAGTCTGTATCGACTCTCGGCGTGATCAGACACAAATCTGTGTGGTTGCTGAGCCGCTTGACGTTTTAGCGTTTGAAGCAGCAGGTGCTTACCACGGCGTATATCATGTACTTCATGGTGTACTGAGTCCGCTCGATGGCGTCGGTCCAGAGCAGCTAACGATCGCTGATTTTTTGAAGCGTATCGAGTCTGTCAAACCAACTGAGATAATTCTCGCGCTGAGTCCTAGTGTCGAGGGGGAGGCGACAGTGATGTATCTTTCTAGGCAGCTTCAACCTTTTGGTGTCAAACTAACTCGGCTTGCACGCGGACTACCGACTGGCAGTGAGGTCAACTATGCTGATGAGCTGACGCTCAAGGCTGCCCTTAATGGGAGACAGGAGTTTTGAATAAGGTTGTTCTGCTTGCTTGGAACAATATAATTCTGCAACAAAATTCAGGTTGTGGTGTTTTAAATTTTGCATCTCTGACGAGAGACGCTCTAAACTAACAACCAGAGAGATGACTGATCATAAAATTAGCACTCACGAAATGGCCACCCTCGTTGAGCTCGCTCAAGGAGGTGATGCTGAGGCTTTTGGTAAACTCTACGATGTACTCGTCGCTCCGATCTATCGTTATATTTATTATCGTGTTGGGCGCACTGATGCTGAGGATCTCACCGAGCAGGTTTTTCTCAAGAGCTGGGAAAAGCTCGGACAGTATCACACCAAAGATGGTAATCCATTTTCAGCTTGGGTTTTTCGGATTGCTCACAATCTAGTAGTAGACCACTACCGTCTCAAGTCCAAAAACGAAACTCTCGAACTTCCTGAAGATTTTGTTTCTGAGTCTCATGCTGACAATCCAGCCAACCTAGCTGAACAAAAGTTCAATCAATCAGAGCTTAAAGCTGCTATTCGTCGCTTACCTGAGTCTTATCAGCAAGTGATTGTTCTCAAATTTATCAATGAGTTTGAAAATACCGAGATCGCCAAGATTATCAAAAAGTCCGAGGGTGCAGTGCGGATATTACAGTTTCGTGCGCTTGCTCGACTGAAGACAATCCTTGAGACACGTTTAAAGCAGCGACCAGGGTCTACCGATTTTGGGTATTTAACTGAAATGACCGCGTAACACAGGCTTGGATTTAGCGTTTTAAACTAAGCTGAGGCATATTGATGCGTAAAATATTTACTAAAATCTCGCATTGGAGTAAAAAATCGACTTTTCGATCGAAGCTCGGTTTGGTGTCTATTTTGCGAGCTGCTAGGGTCGATATTTCGAAATCCACCAAGGAGCATATTAAGCGGCAGCTTTTTGTCAGGATAGGTCTAGTGAGCGCAAAGCAGGCTCAGAGTCTCGAACGACGCATCAAGCGCCCTACTAATCAGCCAAATGAGTTAATTGATTTTTTGGCTTATATTGCTATGGCGTTACGCCAATTGCCGAAGGTGCTTCCCCGTGTCGTCTTCAAAGAGCATGTACGTGATCGTCTGACTGCGCTACGTTTTCGTTTTTGGATACCTAGATTGCGTCGAGTGTCTGCTTTTGCTGTAGTTGTATTACTGCTTATGAGCGTAGTACTGGTATCTTTCGTCTCTCAAACTCAGACTACACTCGCCGAAGTTGCGCGACTAGATGTACAGTCCGGTTCGGTCAAGATTCGTCCAGCTAATGAAAAGTTTTTTACCATCGCCAATGATGGTATGTCTATGTATGTTGGTGATACTTTACGCGTAGAGTCTGACTCTGGTGCCGAGTTGGCCTTCCTTGATCACAGTACTTTACGGCTTGCTGCAGATACTGAGATCGAGATCACAGCTTTTCGGGCTGATACAGACATATTGGCTAACTCTCAAGTCAACCTAGCGCTTGTCACAGGTGTGGTCAATGTAGATGTTGCCAAGGGGTCTACGACTGCTACTTTTGCTATCGAGACTCCGTCTGGCACAGTCTCTGCCCAAAAGGCTAAGTTCTCTGTCGAAGTTGGTAAGAACGGTGCGACTCAGGTGATCACCGATGAGGAGACAGTTGCCTTACGTACTGACGATACTACTACGACCGAGTTGACAGCGGGTAAGACTGCGCTTTTGGCTGACTCTGGAGGTATCGAGATTGCGACTACCCAAGTAGTTGGCACGCCATCATCCAAGTTGGATTTACCAGATCCGAGTGCGGTTGCTACTGAGCTAGATATTCTTCAGATTCGTCTCTTTGGTGCGCTATCTGATGCGCAAGCGGGTAATACTGAGGTGGCACAAAAAACTAAAACCGCTGTTGGATCTGATTTGACTCGTTTGCTTGCTGACTTTGGTGTGACAGATGTAGTGTCTGATCAAACTGCGGTTTTAAGTATGACCTTGATAGATCAGACAGCTGATACCACTGAGCGTAGCGAGGCACTTTATTATTTGACTGTGATTGATCAGTTGGAGTCTATTTTGGATCATTACTTCGTCACACCAACGTTGCGGCAGGGTGTACCAGAGTTAGAGCTGGTTCGTAGTCAAAATTATCAACCTACGGCGCAGCTTCATCGGATCTATACTGCGCTCTACGCACAGAGCCTCGCCGCTGAGAGTGCTGGAGTGGCTGTCCAACAGCTCATCACTACGGTCGCTGCTGAGTATACTGCTCAGTTTGCTACTGTCGATGATCCAGTCGCCTATACTACGGTGCTCCTGCGTGGCATGGCCAATCAACCGCTCTATTTAGATTTCCTTCAGGCACTCCAGGCAGCTGCTCCAGCAGAGGTTCAAGTCTTACTTACCAAAAAAATAGCCGAGCTAGATGCGGCGCGCGCAAGCTATATCGGACGGTAGCTCTGGTTAGGTGCCTTCCTTCTTCTTATTCTTCTCCTTAAACTTTTTACCTTCCGGATCATTGGCTAGTGTGTCGAAGGCTTGCATGACTTGGTTATAATAGTGTCCAAATTTAGGATCGTCTTTTAGTTTGGCGACACCTACGAGGTAGTATTCGAGGAAACCTCTCAAGTCTTTGGCACTGCTTTTACTATTTTCAGTGTTGCGTCCATAGCTTTCGCTACTAGTGTCTAGGTCACGATCTATGATCGTATAGGCAGGATTGCCGCGTTTGTCCAGAATGATGCGATTTCTAGTTTCCGTGAGTATGTTTTGAAACATTATCTCGAGAGCTTTGGCGCCACGACGAATACGCTTCTCGCCATCTTTTTGGACTGCTGCTCTCTGTCCTGAATCTTTACCGCCAGTGTAGTTGGCCATCTCTGCACCATCGACTATTTCTTCGACTGCACCTTTGATAAGGAAAGTGACTTCTTGATCGCTAGCATTCATCTCACCACTGCCGCCTGTGGCTTTTTTGGTAGAGTTGTCGTAGACATCTAGGCCACTACTTTTGAGATTCAGGTTCATGAGTTTGTCTCCGACAGGGATACTGAGATTGCGTAGTTTGCTGACAGAGGTGTGTTTGCTAGAGTGGCGAATATAGCCACTACTGTCTACAGCGATGTGATGGAGGTTGCCGTCTTCATCGAGTGCGACGCGTGTCTCAAAGTAATTCATGATTTGGGCTTTACCCAGCTCTGTGATTTGTCCATTCTCGATCCAGCCCCAAGCTTCGAAGTTTGAGATATAGCGTCCACTGCCCTTTGGATATTCTGTGCCTTTTTGGACTAGGTTTTCTTGGAAGGCTGCATATGGCGTGAAGCCACCTTCGTTCTTTTTACTGAGACCTTGGAGTGTCTGAGGACCAAGATTGCCACGGAGATAGCCATCTACTATTTTTAGTGCGTCTAGTCCGACTGTTGCCTCGGCAGTGTGATCTTTACCATTGATCTGGACTGTGCAGGTTTGACCATTGTTGGCAAATTTATTAGCTCGCACAAAACCTTTCTTTAGGATGCCAGTCAAAACATTGTCGCCTTCTAGTCCACCACGGTCGATAGTTTGTGCGACCATGCCACACTCTGCGGCAGTTGAGCCACCGATTGCATGGTCACCCATTTTTTCACCGAGGCTTTCTTTGCTGCTTTGTCCTGAGGTTTGCTTGTCGATTAGCTCCTGTCCGTAGCCGACTTCTCCGATGAATGTCTTATCGATTGAGTCTTTGAAAATATTATAAATCTCGGCATAGTCCACATCAGCATTGGCAATATTCCAAGTTTGATCGGAGATTTTGTGATTGGTGACGATATCTACCATGCGACGATCACTCATGCGCAGGTTGCCACGATCGGCGAGTGTTTCGAGGATCGCGCGGCGTTTATCTTTGGCTGGGTGTTCACCGAGTTCGGCAATAAGTGATTCATATTTGAGATTTTTGTAGTATTTCAGACGATCACTCGCACGTGATTTTTCGCTTTGAAGATCTTGCTCGTGGACACGACGTTGGATTTCTCTACGCCAAAACATTGCCGCCTCGGCGAGATCACCCGCTTTGTCTTCTGTGTGAGACTCGATGTGCTTTTTCCACGATTCCTTGATTAGCTCAAAAGTTTTGGTGATATCATGGAAACTATACCAAGTGATTTTTCCATCAGCAGTGATGAGGTGTTTGAAGGTATTTCCAAGTTGGTTGATGATATTGCCGTTTTCATGTTTGTAGTCAGAGCTCTGACTAGGCGCACTAGTGCTAGTGATATTTCTTTCTTCGTTATCATCTTTTTTTTGAATATTCTCTAGGTTGGTATTTTTGCTTGCCAGTTCACTTTCATTACTTGTGAGGAGCACATTGGCAAATTGGCGTTCTGGCTTTGTACCAGCTTCACTGATGATAGAGTCCAGCTCTTCTAGCTCTCTTTTTTTGTCTGACCAGCTCATCTCACCAGTGCCACCAAACCAGCTCTGTCCGAGTGTTGCGACAGTCTCAAAGCTACTTGATCGCTCCCCAATTTCTTTGTTGTAGGCAGCGTAGCCACTTTTGATATTTTGTAGTTGTTTTTTGAGAATTACTTGTTCGTGATCCTCGGCAGCAGCTATATCGTCTTTTAGTTTTTCTAAGTCATCAAGTGCGAGGCTCAGGTCTTTTAGCTTGGTATGTCCTGTCACACCGATGAATGTCCCAAAATCCTCATAGTTATTATTTTTTTTAGCGCGTTTTGCCAGATCAAAAAGATCATTGACCTGATTCGCAATAGTGGGGATTTTTTGTCTTCGGAGCATTTCCAAAAATTCCAAATTTTCGCCTTTAAAAAGTTTTTTTATCCTTTCATAATTATTTTCAGCGATCTCCTTGTCTCGTGAGACTCCTGCTAGTATCTCTAGTGCGTCGTGTCCGATGAGCTTTTTGACGCTGCTATAAATCTCCTTTTGAAAGTTTTCTAGAATCTTGAGATTTTTGTAGGAATCACTTTCGAAGTCAATTCCTAATTTATCTCCGATCGCATCACGGACAAATGCTTTCAAATCAGTGATATCGCTGATACGACCATTCTCAATATCAGCAAGTTCGGTTTTTACTTTTGTGGCAATCTCTCCAGAGAGACTTTTTTTACCGCTGTCGCCCAAGTGAGCAATTTTATCTTCGATTTCTTGTTTCTTTTGATCGTATTCAGATTGTTTATTTTTAGCTACCCGTCTTGTACCTTCCTCAGTCTCAAAATATATCTTGCCTGTTTCGACAAGGATGTCATATTGCTCTTTGGTGAGAGCATTTTCATTTTCATGGGCATTTTTGAGAGCTAGGGTATAGTCCTCCAAAGATTTGAAAGTGCTGGGGTCATGAATAGTTTGGTTGGCTGCTTGGTCGATTTGTTCACCGCTACCCGCATCTACCCACACCAAACGCTGTGGCTTATTGCTACAGTTTTTTGAGAAGAGGGCGAGTTGGTGATTTTTGAGGTTCATAGATTGGCTAGTTGGCCAACAGCTAATAGCTGTTTTAGAGTTTGTCGATTTCTCCGAGGACGTTTTCCTCTGCGGCCTTTTCGGCGGCTTCGGCTTCTATTTCTAGCGCTTCGCGTTGTTGACGTTTATCACGGGCCTCGTGCTCCTGCCATTCGAGGAGATGTTTTTCGTTGAGGTTTTTGATTTCGTCTTCATACTTGGCATCGAGCGCTGCGAGCTGATCACGTTCGTTTTGGAGGATGCCTTGGAGTTTCGTAGTTTGCTCGTCGGTCATCACAGGGAGCAGCTGAAACCAGTACTTCCGCTCTTCGTCCTGCATGCTCTCGGTTTTCAAGATCAGTTCGACGAGGGCGGGTTTGGTCTTGGCTAGCTCCTCCGAGATTCCGAACTTCTCTAGATCTTCATGTGAGATCGCAATGGTCTTCACACCAGTCGCGGCGAGCGGCACTCCATTACTTCCCCCTTTGACAAGGGGGGACTGAGGGGGGTTCGCTCCCGCGTTGCCCTCGTCGGGCAGGGGAGTGAAGCCGGCTTGCCCGCTGGAGCCGGCGGGGTCTAGCGGAGGCTGGGAGGTGGTAGGGGTAGGGTCGGACATGGGGGAGGGTTAGGCTTTAGTTTCGGATTTAGAAGTAGTAGAATATGCTTTCATAATTTTTGCGACATAATTTGGTGTTTCAGAGTTATTTGGTATTTTATTACCAGCCTTTTTTACAGCACCTGGTCCAGCATTGTAGGCGGCGAGAGCGAGTTTGGTATCTCCACCAAAGGCATCAAGCTGCTGCTTGAGGTAGCGCACACCACCCTCGATGTTTTGTGCTACATCGTACCGATCGACCTTAAGATCACCAGCAGTAGGAGACATGAGCTGCATCACACCGACCGCACCAACAGATGAGACAGCTTTGGCATTGTAGCCAGACTCTTGCTTGGCTACAGCGAGTGCGAGCTTGACAGGCACACCCTGACTGTTAGCCTCCTTTGTGATTTCTGTTTTTACCTTTTCGGTGGTCCAGCCTTCGGCGTTTTTAGTGAGCTTGGCTTTATCGATTCGTCTCTCTTTGATAAATGATCCAAGGATCGGCAGTCCCTCCATGAAATCTAGCGCGGCACTACCACTACCTCGGACTTTGTCCCAGAGAGAGTCACCGAGCTTGGTAAACTGCGCGAAGATCAATGCTAGACCATTGGCAAATACACCGATGTAGTCTTTCTTTGCCAGACTCTCTTGGAGATTTTGGGCGAGCTTGGATATTTCTTTTTCTTTGGAGGCGGCCTGTGTGTTTGTGCCTGCATCGTTGACATCTTTACCATTATCGATTTTTTGCTCTGTGTATTTTGCGTCGAAATATTTCTGCGCTTCTATTATGTCAGTTTCAACATCGCCAAAAACTAGATAATCAGAAATTTTTTGTAACTCACTAGTATTGATTCCTTTTAGTTCGAGGAATTCTTTTGCTCGTACTTTTTCATTGTCGGGGTAGCGCTCTGCCAGAGTAATTAGACTCGCAACTCTCCCAGAGAGATTTGGTCTTTTTGTAGTGTTGGCGAGAGACTGCTTGATGGAGTTTTGTAGATTTTCCTCGGTAGCGATGACTCCGAGTGTTGCCAGAGTCTCTACTGTTTGTTCGTCTATGCTATATGCAACCAATCCAGACTCAACAGACCCTAGTTCTTTTTCAGCACTGTATCCCGCTGGTAACTCATAGGGTTTTTCTAGGATTGCCTTGGACACCTCCATCTTTCCTTGTGGAGTTTGGATGTCGACAGTCTTGTCCGACTTTTCTTGAGGCTTTTTAGTACCAGTGCTTTCTGATCTAGTCTTAGCATTTTCCTCATCTGGTTTTTTTTCAGGTATATCCGCACTTAGACTCTCTGCTATCTCTGGTATCTTCGCAGCGATTTGTTTGGCTTCTGCGAGGGTAAGTATGTAGTCAGGATTAAGTTTGATGTTTTTATCATTGCCCTCGCCGCCGCGTGTGGCGATCTCACCATTTTCATCTATGACATGACGATAAGAGTCTTTAGCTAGTTGTAAAACCTGCTTTTCAAAGTCACCACGTTTGGTAGTCGGAACTAGGCGAAGATATTTGTCGTAGGCGTTTTTGATTGTTTTGCGTGTGAGATTGTCTGTTTTCCAGTGATCGAAATAGTCTTTGCCTTCGTAGTCTTTGACCTGTTCGTCCATAGATTGGAGGAATTTATTTTCTCTACGTTCACGATCCAATTCTTGAAAAATATGCTCCACAATGGCTGCAGCACTAGATTGTGAATCTTGCCCGTGATTCTGTAAATCTTTTAATTTTGCTACAAAATCACTACGTTCATTTCTATTCCAGTCAATAATTTTGTCTTTCTGATCTTTATATTCATCGAGTTTTTTTCGATCAGCATCAGTAAATTCGATATTGTTCTTAGTGGCAATATCATCGATTTGTTGAGCCATTTCGCTGGTATTTTTAGCTTCGAAATTTTCTGCTCCTGCCATTTTTTATTTGGATTTTTATTTAGTTTTCCTATTATTATAGCAGAAAAACGTGAGAAAAGCAAGATATATACCTACCCTCTCTGAAAAAGAGGGTCGCCCTGCTATGCAGGGCGGGGGATTTGTTGCTCTCAATAAAATCTCCCCTAATCCCTCTTTGGCAAAGAGGGGGATAAAGTGCGGTAAAATAGCTCTACATGGATAAAAACACTGCGAAAGAGCGGATTATAAAGCTGAAAAAGTGGCTGAGTGAGTGGAATCAGGCTTATTTCCTCGAAAATCGCGAGGAGACTAGTGAGGGGGCACGGGATCAGCTGAAGAAGGAGCTGACCGAGCTAGAGGAGCGGTATCCCGAGCTGGTGACGCCTGATAGCCCCACACAGCGCGTAGGAGCGCCTCTGAGTGGCAAGCTACCCAAAGTACCCCATCAGACGCGGAAGATGAGCCTAGCGGACGTATTCACGGCTGGTGAGCTGACCGACTGGGAGGAGCGGATTGCGAAGTTCGTGCCGGGGGAGACTGTCGAGTACCTGTGTGAGCTGAAGCTGGACGGGCTGAATGTGGTGCTGTGGTACGAAAAGGGTCGTTTGACTCGGGCACTGACGCGGGGTGATGGGGTGATCGGCGAAGATATCACGCACACGATCCGGACGTTGCCGAGTATTCCACTGACGCTGAGCCAGCCAGTGACGGTGGAGGTGAGTGGTGAGATATTTATGCCGCGGCAGGCTTTCACACGCTTGAATGCAAAATTGAAAAAGCAGAACCTAGAACTAAAAAAAGCTGGGAAGCGAGAGCTGACGGAGTTCGCCAATCCGCGGAATGCAGCGGCGGGGACAGTGCGCCAGCTGGATCCGAGTGTCGCGGCAGGGCGGGAGCTGGCGATGTTTTTTTATCATTTGGGAGAGCATGACTTGGTTGATCCGCCGCAGAGTCAGCAGGGGGTTTTGGAAAAGCTAAAACAGCTCGGACTACCCGTCTCGCCATACTACGCGTTGGAGCAAAGTCCTGCAGATGTCTTACAAATAGTCGCCAAATGGAAAAAGCTGCGGGATAAATTGCCTTTCGATGTCGATGGAGTGGTGGTAAAGGTGAATTCACTCGCTGCTCAGCAGCGGATGGGTAGTACGGCGAAAGCTCCGCGGGGCATGGTGGCTTACAAATTCCCTGCGGAGCAAACTTCGACGGTGATTACTGATATTCAGATCCAAGTCGGGCGTACGGGTGCGCTGACTCCCGTGGCGATCTTGCGTCCAGTACAGGTGGCGGGTAGTACTGTCTCGCGGGCGACGCTCCACAATGCTGACGAGATCGCCAAGAAAGATGTACGGATCGGTGATACGGTTGTACTCCAAAAGGCTGGCGATATTATTCCCGAAGTAGTGGAAGTGATCAAAAAACTACGGACTGGCAAGGAGCGTAAGTTTATATTTCCGACAGTGTGTCCGGTGTGTGGTACGAAAGCTGTGCGACCGGAAGGTGAGGTCGCGTATCGCTGTCCGAATTCAGGTTGTGGAGCGATTCACCAAGAAATGCTGGAGCATTTCGTCAGCAAGGGGGCGCTCGATATCGACGGCTTGGGTCCGAAAGTGATCGCAGCGCTGATCGAAGCGAATCTAGTGGAAGATGTCGCGGATCTTTTTACGCTCGCCGAGGGGGACTTGCTAGAGCTGCCGCTTTTTCAGGACAAGCGGGTGATGAATCTCTTAGAATCCTTGAAACAAGCTAAAAAAGTGAGTTTGGCGCGGTTGCTGTTTGGCTTGGGGATTCGTTTCGTCGGGGAAGTGTCGGCTGGTGATATAGCGCGAGAATTCAGAATTCAGAATTTAGAATTTAGCTTGGGTTGTTTTGTAAATTGGGCGCGGACTCTCGGAAAGGAAACTTGGTCAGAGATTGAAGGAGTTGGTACGAAGGTTGCCGAGAGTTTGGCAGAGTGGTTCGCCGATCTGAAGAACTTGGCGCTTTTGGCGAAGCTGGAAAAGGTCGGCGTGGAACTCAAAGTCGAGGAGCAAGCTATCCAAAAATTCACTGGTAAAGTCTTCGTCATCACAGGCACGCTAGAGAGATATAGTCGGCAGGGAATCAAAGATACGATCAAAAAATACGGTGGGAAAGTGAGTAGCTCGATTAGTAGCCAGACTAGCTATCTCGTCGCGGGCGAAGCGGCTGGTAGCAAACTAAAAAAAGCGGAGGAGCTAGGTGTAAAGGTGCTTTCGGAGAGTGAGTTTGAGGAGTTGATAAGGTAGTGGATTCCGGATCAAGTCTGGAATGACGGGTGGGCGGAGGAGCTAGGTGTTAAAATTCTTTCCGAGGTTGAGTTTGAAAGACTATTGGCAGGCAGAAGACTCTTCGTTTCACTCAGAATGACAAATATGATTAAAGTCGAACCACGAATCGCGATAGTCCACGAATATCTGACTCGCATGGGTGGGGCGGAGCGAGTCGCCAAGGTGCTCTCCGATCTGTACCCCGAAGCGCCAGTCTATACGCTGCTCTATGACAGTGCCAAGGTCGGTAAGTACTTTCCGCCGTGGCGAGTTCAGACTTCGCGACTACACAAGTTTCCAAAATTTCTGCAGCGGCGACCAAAGTATCTGCTGCCATGGATTGCGCAGGCAGTGGAGAGTTGGGATTTTAGTGAGTATGATATCGTAATCTCGAGTAGTTCGGCATTTGCGCAGGGGATCGTCACAGATCTCGGTACGCGACACATTTGCTACTGTCATAGTCCGGCGCGCTTCCTCTGGGACTACGCGCACGAGTATCGCCGTGAAAATAAGCTCACTGGACTCAAAGGTCTGCTGGCGGGGAGCTATCTGCGCTACCTACGCGAGTGGAATCGAGTCAGTGCACACCGAGTCGATCGTTTCCTAGCGAACTCTCAGACAGTAGCAGATCGGATTAGCAAGTACTATCGTACTGATTCTGAAGTGATTTATCCTCCAGTAGGAGTGGACAGTATCAAAATGGGACCGAAGCAACACCAGAATTATTTTCTGATCGTCAGTCAGCTCACACCGTACAAGCAGATTGATCGGGCGATCTCCGTCTTCAACAAGCTTCGACGCCGACTGGTGATCGTCGGTGATGGTCCACAGCGGAAATACCTCGAGCAGATCGCAGGACCAACAGTCGAGCTGCTTGGTTGGCAGTCCGACGGCGTGGTGCACGAGCTGTTGCGGCACTGTCGGGGGTTTATCCTGCCGGGTGAAGAGGACTTTGGCATTGCGCCGGTGGAAGCGCTGGCGGCGGGGCGACCAGTGCTGGCCTATGGTCGTGGTGGGGCGACGGAGACTGTCGTCGATGGTAAGACTGGGGTACTTTTCAGCGATCCAAGTGTCGTTGGATTGGAGGCTGGTTTGGCGCGTTTTTTTACACTGGAAAAGAAATGGCAGCCGGCTCTGCTTCGTGCGAGTGCCAAGCGATTCGCAAGGCAGAATTTCGAGACTAAGATTCAGAAAGTGGTAGAATCTGAGTGGCAGAAAATCCAACATGAACAACCAACCTAAGCACGAGCGTCGTAAACAAGATACTACTGAAAAAGTGGCGCATACGTTGGGGCATGCTGGTTTGGACGAGTTTATTCAATATTTACGAAGTCCGTGGCAGATCATCTGGGCGAATTTTTTGGCGGGTATTTTTCGGGGTTTGGGTTTCATCATCGGAGTGACAGTGGTACTGGCAATCGTAGTCTGGATACTGGTCAAGGTGCTCGGTGGTCTGCCTATCGTCGGTGAGTGGTTTGCTCAGGCTGGGTATTTCATCGAGAATATCCAAAATGCTGCACAAAATTTGGGGAGTATAGGGCGCTAGAGCGTTTTTGGATACCCAAGGTCGAGTATAGCTTTACTTGGTTTTTTGCTGTTTTGGCATGGTAAAATGGAGTGCCAATGGCTAGTCCAAAAGACAGTTTCGTTCATCTCCATCTGCATACGCACTACTCGCTACTCGATGGCTTGGGTAGGCCAGATGATTACTTCGCCAAGGCGAAAGAGTATGGTATGCCAGCAGCAGCGATCACAGATCATGGTTCGGTGTATGGTCTGATCGACTGGTATCAGACTGGGCGTAAAGTCGGTGTACAGCCGATCCTTGGCTGTGAGGCGTATGTCGCGCGACATGGTCGCCACCAAAAGCGTGCAAATGTCGATATTCGACCTTTTCATTTGATTCTTTTGGCAGAGAATCTGACGGGCTACCACAATCTCATGCAGCTCATGAGCAAGGCTCAATTAGAGGGGTATTATTACAAACCACGTATCGACTATGAGCTCCTAGAGCAGTACAGCACAGGACTGATTGCTTCGAGTGCGTGCCTACAAGGGGAGGTGCCGAGTAAGCTACTCTCCGGTAATGAGACAGAAGCGATTGAGTCGGTTCAGCGCTATCAAAAGCTCTTTGGTGAGAAGAACTTCTTCCTAGAAATCCAAGATCACCCTGCGATCGAAGATCAAAATAAGTTGAATAAACTTATGGTTGAATTTGCCAATAAAATTGGTGTTCCTTTGGTCGCGACGAATGATTGTCACTATGTCAATCCTGATGATGCTGAGGCGCACGATGTACTGATGTGTGTCCAAACTGGTCGTCAGATCGACGATGTTGGGCGTATGAGTATGGTCGGTACGGATCTTTCTTTTCGCAGTAGCGAGGATATGCGAGTGGTTTTCAAAGATGTACCAGAGGCTTGTGATAACACGCTGGCGATTGCCAAGCGTTGTCAGGTAGAGCTACCACTGGGCAAGACTCTGATCCCGACTTACACTACGCCTTTCAACGCTAAGCCAGAGGATTATTTCGTGGAGCTCTGCTGGGACGGTCTACACAAGCGTTTTGGTGTTGCGATACCGGTGGATAAAAAACGGATTGATGGTACAGATGCTGGTGATAGTGTCGTCGCACAAGTCGGTGAAAAGTTAACACCAGAGGCAGAAAAAAAACTCATTGAACGATTGGAGTACGAGTTGAGGATTATTTTACAGATGGGATTTGCCAATTACTTTTTGATCGTTTGGGATTTTGTGAAGTATGCCAAGGAGTCTAGTATCGCTGTCGGACCTGGACGTGGTAGTGCAGCAGGTTCTTTAGTGTCTTATTGTCTCGGGATTACCAATCTCAATCCGCTCAAGTATGGTCTACTTTTCGAACGCTTCCTCAATCCGGAGCGCGTGAGTATGCCTGATATTGATATCGACTTTGCTGACAATCGTCGTGATGAAGTGCTCGATTATGTCAGTGAGAAGTACGGCAAGGAAAATGTCGCACGGATCATCACTTTCGGCACACTCGCTGCGAAAGCAGCTGTCAAAGATGCTGGTCGCGTCTTCGGTGTACCTTTCGCCGAGATGAATGCTTTCACCAAGCTAATACCGAGTCGTCCAGGGATTAGTCTTGCCGAGGCACTCGAGGTAGAGCCAGAGCTAGGTAAGGCGATCAAAAAAGTGCCTTTCGATAAAGTTTGGGAGATCGCTCTAAAACTAGAGGGCGTGATCCGTCAGGCTGGTGTGCACGCCTGTGCGGTCGTGATCGCCGATCAGCCGCTACCAGCATATACGCCACTCCAGTATGCACCAGGCAAGGACGAAGGTATCATCACGCAGTATAGTATGCATCCGATTGACGCAATTGGTTTGCTCAAGATGGATTTTTTGGGGCTACGTAATCTCACGATTATTCAGAAATGTCTCAATATTATCAAGCGCACACAGGGTAAGGAAATCAATATTGAAGCGATCCCGATGGATGATAAGCTGACTTATCAACTTTTTCAAAAGGCGCAAACAACTGGTGTTTTCCAGTTTGAAAGTAGTGGTATGCGGCGGTATCTCAAAGATCTCAAGCCGACGCAGTTTGAAGATTTGATTGCGATGGTAGCGCTTTTTCGTCCAGGTCCGATGGAGAATATCCCCCAGTATATCCGTGGTAAGCACAATGCTAAGTCGATCAAGTATCCACATCCTGTCCTCAAAAATTTCTTGGAAGAAACCTATGGTGTGGCAGTCTATCAGGAGCAGATTCAACGAGTTGCCCAAGAGTTCGCAGGTTTCAGTCTCGGTGAGGGGTATCTGCTGATTAAATCTGTTGCCAAAAAAATTCCTGCTTTACTGGAGGAGCAGCGTGAGAAATTCATTCAAGGAGCGCTAAGCAAAGGTCACAAAGAACAGGAGGCTCAAAAAATGTTTGATTTAATCGAGCCTTTTGCAGGTTATGGTTTCAACAAAAGTCATGCGGCATGCTATGCCTACATTGCTTATCAGACTGGTTATCTCAAGTCGCGCTATCCGACGGAGTTTATGGCGGCGCTGCTGACTGCCGATCATGGTAACTCTGATCGTCTCATCATCGATATAGAGGAGTGTGTTGAGATGGATATCCGGGTGTTGCCGCCGAGTGTCAACGCCTCGCTGCTCAATTTTACTGTTGTCAAGACAGGCGAGATTCGTTTTGGGTTAGCAGCGATCAAAGGTCTCGGTGATGGTCCTATCCAAGCTATCATTACTGCCCGTGAGGCTGGTGGCGAGTTTATTGATCTCGCTGACTTCGGTAGTCGGGTTGAACCGAGTGTGATCAATAAGCGGACACTCGAAGCACTGGCAATGAGTGGAGCGCTTGATGAGCTAGGTGAGCGAGCGGCGATTATTGCTTCGATTGCTGAGTTGTCAGAGTTTGCCAAGATGACTTATGCCCATGCCAATACGAATCAAGCAAGTCTTTTTGGTGTAAGTGAAGCTCCGGCGATTGAGTTTCATCTCACCAAGGTAGTGCCTGCGACTGACTCTCAAAAGCTCAAGTGGGAGAAAGAGCTGCTCGGTATGTATGTCTCATCACACCCACTCGCAGGGCTAAAAAAATACCTCGGTAAAAAGGTCAATCTCATCGAGAAACTCAGTCAAAAGCAGGTCGGCAAGGAGGTAGTCGTTGGTGGAATCCTCACGTCTGCACGCAAGCTGACGACGAAAAAGACTGGACAAATGATGGCGTTCTTAAAATTGGAAGATCCAACTGGTGAGATCGAAGTATCTGTTTTTCCACGAGTCTATACAGTATACGGAGCACAGATCGTAGAGGACGAGCTGCTCACTGTGCATGGCAAGCTAGAATATCGCAGTGATACCTTTCAAATTATCGCTAATGAAATCAAGCAACTTAGTCTCGAAAAAATGCGTGCCAAAGCTAAGGAGTCTGGGTTCCTCGATCAGTCCACTGGCAGAGCAGTCAAAAAATCCCTTCCTCAAGAATCTTATGAAGTACTAGAACCAGCTATACGGCAGCCTTTTCAGATCAAGCTGCCAGCTACAGCTGACCCAGTCATACTGCCCAAGATCAAAAGTTTGCTGGTTGCCAATCGTAGCGAGAAGGTTGGTATAGATGTGGAGATTTTGATCCAAGGTGCCGATGATCAGGTCAAGCGTGTCAAAGTACCGTTTAAAGTCGGTATAGGTAACACATTGGAAGCAGAAATTAAAAAACTAATAGAGTTTTAATTGTAGGTAAATAATTAAAATTATTTATAAAAAATCCCCACAAAGAGCAGGGATTTTTAGTTAGATCCAAGTGGAGTGATTATGAACAACTGCCGCAGCCACCACCGACGAAGCCGCAACCGCAGCCACCACCAAAAGTTTTAGTCATGTATCCCCACCTCCTCTCGCGTGATTTTTAAAATTCTCAATTTTCATCTCTTCCATTATATTCTGTACAGAATAAGATCGGCAAGTGTATAAAGTAACACTAGCTGCTTGCGTGCCCGCTCGTGACCAGTCAGAATGAAGATATCATTAAATTTTCTGCCATGCCAAATGCAACTACTGATTGTCCAATTACTGCGACCTTACAGCTTATTAGTAAGCGCTGGGTGCTTTTTATATTGCGAGCAGTCCAGCATGATACGCATACATTCAATGCTATTCGGCGGGCACTGGGTGGTCGTATCAGTAGTCGAACGCTGGCAGATCGCCTGATTGAGCTACAGCAGGCAGGGATCCTAGAAAAGCGTATCCTAAGTGAAAAACCTCTCAAGACTGAATACCACTATACTGCCAAAAGTCGCTCACTTAGGAATTCAATTGAACAACTCTGTAATTGGGCGGCAAAGTGGGAGCGCTAGTAGTTATTACTAAAACTTGATCTTGATCGGTACAACTGCTTTTTTCTGACCAAATACTTTGACGAAGTCTTCAGAATCTAGTGTCTCTTTGTCGAGTAATGTCTCAGAGATACGTTTCAATGTGGTCTTGTATTTCAAGAGAGTCTTCTTTGCTGTTTGATAGGCGCGGTCGATGATCTTGCGCACTTCATCATCGATTTGGCGGGCTTTTTCTTCCGAGTAGTTGCGTTGCTCACCGAGATCGCGTCCAAGGAAGATATTGCTATGACGTTGACCGTAGATCACAGGACCGAGTGCCTCGCTCATGCCGTATTCTGTCACCATGCGACGCGCGATCTGTGTGGCACGTTCTAGATCATTGCTACTGCCTGTCGTCACCTCTTTGAATACTATTTCTTCTGCGACATGTCCACCGAGCATACTAGCTAGCTCATCGTGGAAACGACTTTCACTTTGTAAGTGTTTGTCTTCCTCTGGTAGATACCAAGTCACACCGAGCGCACGTCCACGGCTGACGATACTGACTTTGTGCACGGGGTCAGTGTGGGGGAGTGCGTGGGCGACGATAGCATGCCCTGCCTCATGATATGCCGTGATAGTACGCTCTTCGTTGGTCAAGACACGACTTTTGCGTTCTGGACCGAGAGCGACTTTTTCAATACTTTTTTCTATATCAATTTGAGTGATTTGCTTTTGATTATGTTTGGCTGCGACGATCGCAGCTTCATTGAGTAGATTCTCTAGATCAGCGCCAGTGAAGCCGGGAGTGATCTTGGCTATTTTCTCGATATTTACATTCTTTGCAAGGGGTTTATTCTTCGTATGGACAGCGAGTATCTCAGCACGTTCTCTGACATCTGGTGCATCCATAGTCACGCTGCGATCGAAACGTCCAGGACGTAAGAGTGCTGGATCTAGTACATCGGGGCGATTGGTTGCAGCGATAATGATGATATTGGTATCAGTCTCAAAACCGTCCATCTCAGTCAATATTTGGTTCAAAGTCTGCTCGCGCTCATCATGACCACCACCGAGACCTGCTCCACGCTGTCGACCGACAGCATCGATTTCGTCGATGAAGACGATACTTGGTGCGTTACGTTTAGCTTTCTTGAAAAGATCACGGACACGACTCGCACCAACTCCAACGAACATTTCGACGAATTCACTACCGGAAATATTGAAAAACGGTACATCAGCCTCACCAGCTACTGCGCGTGCCATCAGAGTTTTACCAGTACCTGGAGGTCCGATCAGCATGACTCCTTTAGGGATTTTGGCTCCCATGCTGGTATATTTTTTAGGATTTTTGAGGAAGTCTACAATCTCGACTAGTTCTTCTTTGGCTTCGTGACTACCGGCAACATCGGCAAAGGTAGTTTTGTTCTTCGACTTGTCAGCGACGCGAGCCTTGCTCTGGCCAAAGCTCATCGCGCCTTGGTTGTGGCTTTGGGCTTGGCGCATCATGTACACGAGGAAAAACGCGATCAAGACAAACGGAATAATGCCAGCGATGACGTTGAGCCAGAAGTCATTGCCAGTGGTATCGACTGCCTCGATCTCAATAGGGTTTGCCTTTGTCGAGATTAGCCCCAAGTCTCGCAGGCTTTCGCCGGCCGGACGAGTGCTGATCTCTTTGGTTTCATTCTTCAGTGTGATACTTAGCTGCGTACCTTCTACTTTGATCTTTGTGATCTCGCCTGCGGCGAGCTGCTGCTGGACCGTCGTGATCGGTACAGTCTCTGGTGTCTCGCCGGTCGGGGCAAAGATCACATAAACACTGGCAGCCACTAGTGCAATGATAAGTAGTGTGATGAGACCATTTGGTCGAGTAGGGCGAGAGACTGCCATGGGATATAATTACTAATTACGAATTACAAGTAGAGACCGAATTAGTTTAGCGCAAGAGGTTATTTAGCTCAATTGTTCCACACTAAAACTCGCGTCCCACCACGTTTCCCAGTTTTAAAAGTCAATTGCCCTAGCTTTTTCTGCTTATTACCCGCTGGATTCGCTGCGAGCTGAAGGATCTCGGCAAAGTGTTTTTCTTCGAGTTGGCGTAGGTGTCCGACTTCGACAAGGTAAATCTCGCGTAGGATAGCGACTGCCAGCGCGTTACCCAGCTGCGTAAACTTCTGAAGTGAGAGGGCGCTATTTTTAGCATTGCCGCGTAGCCACTGCTTCGCGCTCTGTCGTAAGTACTCGTGTGTCTCGCGGGCTTGTTCACTGGCACGCAGCAGGGCTGCACGGACACGCGGATTGATCTGCTCTAGCTCAGGCAACACTTTGGTACGGACGCGATTACGCGCGTACTTTGGGTTGCGGTTCGTCGGGTCAGTGATGTGCTCGAGGCGGTGTTTTTTGGCGTATTTTTCTAGCTCAGATTTCGGTGTATTGATGAGTGGTCGCCAGATGTCACAACGATACTCGGGCATGCCAGCGAGTCCAGCGAGTCCGCTGCCGCGTACGAGGTTGAGCAGGATAGTCTCGGCTTGATCGTCGGCATGGTGGGCGGTGACGATCCAGTCGGTTTTGAGTTTGTTTTTTAGATCGTAGAAAAATTTGTACCGCGCTTCACGAAAAGCTGCCTCGGAGGTGAGCTTCCCCTTCGCTCGTCCGGTGTGGAGTGGTAGTGCGTACTTTGCTGCGAGTTTTTGGACGAACTGCTCGGCTTTCTTACCATGGGGTGTGCCGTGGTCGAAGTAGGCAAGGAAAATCTCCCCGTTAGTCTGTGGCGGACTTACCTTTTTTTTCAAAGGGGGGTTAGAAGGGATTTTCCCAGTGAGTTCGGTCAAACGATCTTTTGCCAAAGCGTCGAGCAATACAACTGAGTCGGTACCGCCACTGATCGCGAGGATTAGTCTCATATTTTTTTTACTACTTGTCCATCGGCGGTGTCTTCGATCTCCAGACCCATTTTCTCAAACTCAGCGCGGATCTCGTCGGAACGCTTAAAGTCTTTATTTTGTCGAGCCTTTTCGCGCTCGGCTAGGAGTTTCACTTGCTTGGCAGTTGGCTCGACTTTGGATTCTTTGATCGGCTGGTCGAGCTGGAGACCGAGGATTTTGTCGAATTTTGCTAGAGTCTCGGCACGGGCAGATCGTGGCAGGCTCTCGTCTTTGACGACCTCCCAGACTATGGCGAGTGCTTGAGGTGTGTTGAGATCATCACTAATTGCTGCGGAGAACTTTTTAATCTCAAGAGATCCTTCGGCTGCACTCGCAGGCTCGCTCCGCTCAGGATGACAGTTTTTTGAGATTTCTTGAAAGACAGTGTGTAGTTTTTTCAACGCATTTGCTGCGCCTGCTAGTGCTTCCCAAGTAAAGTTTAGTTTGTTGCGGTAGTGCGTGCCGAGGCAAAGGTAGCGAAATGCGAGTGGGCTGAAGCCTTTAGCTCGCAGATCTTTCAGTGTGTAGAGATTGCCGAGACTCTTTCCCATTCTGCCACCATCGACAGTGAGGAACTCATTGTGGAGCCAGTATTTCACAAGGGGTTTACTGTTGGCTGCTTCGCTTTGAGCGATTTCGTTTTCATGATGCACTGGCACATGGTCGATCCCGCCGGTATGGATATCGAAAGTTTCGCCGAGGTACTCGCTACTCATCGCTGAGCACTCGATATGCCAGCCAGGGAAACCCTCGCCTGTGCCGCCTGGATTCGTCCAACGCATGACATGGTCGGCATTCTCTCCGACACAAAACTTCCACAGGGCGAAGTCGGCGGGGTGTTTCTTTTCGCTCTTTACCGCGACACGTGCACCAGCTTCTTTGTCCTCCAGCTTCTGCCCACTGAGTTTCCCATAATTTGGGAACTTACTCGTATCGAAGTAAATACCGTCGCTGGTCTCATACGTGAAGCCCTTTTCTGTAAGCTTTTGAATCAACTTTATTTGTTCAGTGATGTGCTCAGTGGCGCGGGGCAGGTGTGTCGGGCGTTTGATATTCAGCGCATCGAGTGCTGTGACGAACTGTTCCTCGTAAAATTTCGCTACTTCCCAGACAGTTTTGTTACTCGCGCGTGCGCCTTTTTCCATTTTGTCCTCACCAGCATCACTGTCAGTCGTCAGGTGTCCGACGTCCGTGATATTCACGACTTGGGTCACCTCATAATCCAAAAACTCTAAGCTCCGACGGAGTATGTCAGCAAAGATATATGCGCGTAGATTGCCAATGTGCGGTGGACCGTAGACTGTCGGACCACACGAGTACACGCCGACTTTACCTTTTACCAGTGGGGTAAATTTTTCCTTGGTGCGTGAGAGTGTGTTGTAGAGTTTAAGCAAGTCCAAAAAGTAAGTTCAAAGCTAACATTCGTACAAAGTCGAGAGCGAGTAGCGCGACGAGTGGCGAGAGGTCGAGCATACCGATGCGTAGACCCATGCGCCGAAAAGGTGCGAGGACTGGCTCAGTCGTAGAGTGAACAAACTGAGCTGCTTGTCCGCTGGCGTGTGGTGCGACCCAGCTCATGAGTATCTTTATGATGATCAGTAATGACAGCAAACGAAAGAAAAGATCGATTGTATTGGCGAGGACGTTGATGATATTTATAGTCATATGATTCTTAGTTTACGGTTTTGCTACGTTCGCGTAAAATGACACGGCTTTAACTTTGATAATTGATGTCCAACGAACTGATTTTCTTCTTCCTCGTAGTGCTAGTGCTTGGCAGTACACTTGTCGCCTTTCGTCTCGGACGTGCGTACCTCGTCGGATTGGTCATGGTCGAGGCAGCGCTGATGAATATTTTCGTCGTCAAGCAGTTCGATCTCTTTGGTCTAGCGGTGACGGGTGGCAATATTCTCTACGGTGCGATTTTCCTCGCGACAGATCTACTCAATGAGCACTATGGTAAGAAAGAGGCACGTAAGGCTGTCTGGGCTGGCTTTGGTGCGGGGGTTTTTATGCTGCTAGCGAGTCAGCTCACAGCAGCTTTCACTCCCAATGATTATGATACAACGGCGGCTGGGTTTGCTCAGCTTTTTTCTCCAACGATGCGTATCGTTGTCGCCAGCCTAGTGAGTTATTTAATTGTCCAAAACTTCGATGTTTGGCTTTTTGCCAAGCTCAAAGAGCGCACGAAAGGTAAGAAACTCTGGCTGCGTAACAACCTCTCAACAATTACATCTCAGTTAATTGATTCAATCTTTTTTACGGCAGCAGGATTACTCACTATACCAGCACTAAACGCTTATCCGGCTTTTGTTGGCTTCGTGCCAGGGGAGATCTTTTGGCAGGTAGTTGGCTTCACGATCATCATCAAGGTCGCTGTAGCGATCCTCGATACCCCAGTGGTCTATGCCTCCTACTGGCTAAAGCAGCCCGAGCTCTTTGACAAATTTAAAGCACTTTTTAATAAATAAAGATTATGATCCTCACTGAATCAGTCAAAGGACTCGATGGTACGAGCGCACCTGATTTTTGCCTCCCTGGAGCTGATGGTCAGACTTACTCGCTCGATTCGTTCAAAGCCGCCAAGGTGCTCGTTGTGATCTTTATGTGTAATCATTGTCCGTATGTCATAGCAGTCAAAGATCGTCTAAACAAACTCGCCGCAGAGTTCAAAGAGCGGGGAGTTTCTTTCGTCGGGATCAACTCCAACGACTCTGAGGGTTATCCGGAAGACTCTTTCGAAAAAATGTCTGAAATGGGTATGGAGTTTCCATATCTCCACGACTCCGATCAGCTCATAGCGACGCGCTACCACGCGGTCTGTACGCCTGACATCTTCGTCTATGACGCTGCGCGACAGCTCGTCTACCATGGTCGCCTAGATGACAACTGGCAAGAGCCAGATAAAGTCGAACAGCAAGAGCTGAAAACAGCTTTGGAAAAGATACTGAAAGACGAAAAAATCCCACGCGAAGAGCAAAATCCCAGCATGGGTTGCTCCATCAAGTGGAAGAAATAAATATTGTCTTGGGTGTCTCTAGGCAGACTACTCCGAAAGTAGTGATTTTACAGTGTCCGACTTTCCAAACTGCTCAGCAGTCTTTATCAGATCGTCCTCGATGCGACCACGTCCTAGACCAGTTAGATTGGCTACGACGACCGAGTTGCGAGCTAGCTCTCCCGACTCTACGCCTTTGCGGATACCTGCGAGTACTGTACCTCCGACGAATTGAGGAAAGAAATTCTCTTTTTCGATTAGCTCTAGTGTTGCCTCGAAAAGCTCACGCTCAGAGACAGTCCAGCCACCACCACTGCTTTTTTTGAGTACTTCGAGTGTCTGATAGCCGCTGCCAGGTTGCCCGATGGCGATACTGCGGGCGACGGTTTTTTCTTGTGGGTTTAGCACTGGTTCGATACGGACATCTTTGATCGCTTTACCTGCTTGGTGCTGTGTCCAAGCATTCACGACTGGTGCGACATTTGCCGCTTGCGTTGCCCACATACGATGGGGGTTTTGCCAGAGTCCGAGTTTTTTTAGCTCCTCGATACCTTTGTTCGCAGCACAGAGGAGTGCGCCACTGCCGACTGGATAGACGATGTTGATCTCTCGATCTGGTGTGATCTCTTTGGCGATTTGAAAAGCAATTTCCCAGCCAGAGGTTTTGCTGCCTTCTTTGTAATACGGACGAAAGCTGTTGTTGGGTACGAAGCAGTGGCGTGACTTGCCGGCGAGCACCGCCTTTTCGTTCTCCTGTTGGCAGTCATGCATACTCTGGACATTGCAGTCATCGTAGCTCTGATCTAGTTCGAGTAGTTCGGCATCGTTGCCCATTTGCTCGCGGATTGCATTTTTCTTTACATCACCTAGGCTCGCAGGGATATAAATCTTGGCTTTGATCTGATTTTCTCGGGCGAAGCGTGCAGTCGAGATCGCAAGGTTACCCGTGCTGGCGACGTAGACTGTATCGTAGCCCTGTTCAATAGCCTTGTTAAAAGCGAGTGTGACAGGACGATCCTTGAAGCTACAAGTAGGATTGATTTCGTCCAAGTCGAGCTTGAAATACAACTCAATACCCAGCTCTGCTCCCAATCTTTTGGCTTTGACTAGCGGAGTATAAGGGCGATCAGGGATTTTGATCTCACCGACTGGTAGTAGCTCACGGAGTCGCCAAAAAGTCTCGGGACGGCTAGCTATTTCTGTTGGTGTGAGGATTTTTTTCACTGCATCATAATCATAAGTCAGATCGAGCGGACCCATACAAGCGTTGTAGCAGATATTGACCATGGTCGTACCTTGCTCGGCTTTGATCTGCTCAAATGAATACTGCTCACCACACGCCAGACAAGTTAGACCAGTAGCGTAGGTTGGTTTTTCGGTAGTGATAGGTGGTGTGTCAGACATTCGGCAAACTAGCTAGCAGCACCTCTTTGGGCTGCTAAATTTTTTGGTTAATTCATCTCTGCTTCGATGGCAGAGACTAGTACGTTGTGCTTGATCAAGTATTGCTCGACTTCATCGAGCACCTCGGGATTGCCAACTAGGCCAAGGATAATCCAGCCACCATTGGCATCGACATCTGCGCGACGGATATTGGCAGTGACTTCGTATTTTTTGATCACATCCGAGACTATAGGATCTCGGACCAAATCCTTGGGAAATGAAAGTCGGAGATTGCGAGTGACAGTATTCATTATAATGATGGAAATAAAAAAACGATTAAAGTTTAATTCTGGAGCGGGTAACGGGATTCGAACCCGTGACCTCCACCTTGGCAAGGTGGCGCTCTAGCCAACTGAGCTACACCCGCTCGGATGCTTTTTTTAAAGCTAAATCATTTTAGCAAAACTATGGCTCTATGCAATAGAATAGTGCTATGAAGCTCAAGATCCTAGCCATCGGTCGTCGTCCCTGTAGCTGGTTCGTTGAGGCAGAGGCCGACTACTGGCAGCGTCTTGCGCCTTTCGCCAAGTGTGAGCTGACACTGGTGTCGCCAGAAGATGAAAACAAGCTCGGTGTGGAGAAGGCTTCTCAAAAAGAAGGAGAGAAATTACTGGCCAAGACGCCGACTGGTTGGTGGGTGGTGACGTGCGATAGGGGCGGGCAGGAGTTGGATTCTGAAAAACTAGCGCAGCAGCTCGGAAAATGGCGAGATAACGGCGAGAAGGTTTGCTTCGTGATCGGTGGGAGCGCGGGACTTTCGGCGGCAGTGCTGGACAGAGCGGACTTCAAAATCAGCTTTAGTAAGCTAACTTTTCCACATGAGCTTTTCCGAGTGATCTTGCTGGAGCAGCTCTACCGAGGGTTCATGATCCTCGCTGGGCGGAAGTATCACAAGTAGTTCAGACTATCTTCTTCAACGCAGCGACTCTGTCTATCCGCTCCCAACTAAACTCCTTCCTGCCGAAGTGTCCGTAAGTCGCAGTCGGTAGGTAGATCGGGCGCATCAGCTTCAAATCGTGGATAATGCCAGCAGGGGAGAGATCGAAAACCTTGCGAATGGCTTTGGTGATTTTTGCTGGATTGACTTGCTCCGTGCCAAAAGTCTCCACGGAAACCGAGACTGGCTGGTGATGACCGATGGCGTAGGCGAGCTGGACTTCGATGCGGTCTGCCAGACCGGCTGCGACGATATTCTTCGCCACGTAGCGGGCGGCGTAGGTAGCACTGCGATCGACTTTGCTCGGGTCTTTGCCGCTGAAAGCACCGCCACCATGGCGGGCGTAGCCGCCGTACGTGTCGACGATGATTTTGCGTCCGGTTAGACCTGTATCGGCGGGTGGTCCGCCGTGGACGAAGCGACCAGTGGGATTGACCAGTACTTCTGTTTTTTTGTCGAAGTATTTACCGAGTATGGGTTGAATTACTTTGGCTAGTAAGTCTCGTTTGATTTTGGTTTGGCTGACCTTTTCATCGTGCTGGGTGCTGACGACGACCGTGCTGACACGCCGAGGTTTACGCTGCTGATCGTACTCTACAGTTACTTGAGCTTTGCCATCGGGACGTAGATATTTGAGAGTACCACGTTGGCGAACAGTTGCGAGCTTTTGTGTGAGACCGTGTGCGAGCGTGATCGGCAGGGGCATGAGCTCACGAGTCTCGCGGCAGGCATAGCCAAACATCAGCCCTTGGTCACCAGCACCTTGGTGTTTTTTCATATTTACGGCTGTACCACGAGCGATGTCGGGGCTTTGTTCATTGATATTCGTCAATACAGCGCAGGCGCGGTAGTCATAGCCGTAGGCAGCGTTGTCATAGCCGGCACTGCGAATAGTTTGTCGTACAATATTTGGTATATCGGTATAAGCCTTAGTTGTGATTTCGCCGGAGACGAGTGCCATACCGTTGGTGACTAGCGTCTCGACTGCTACGCGCGAGCAAGAGTCCTGGCGCAAGAGATCATCGAGTATCGCATCGCTGATTTGATCGGCGAGTTTGTCAGGGTGACCCTCGGTGACGGACTCAGATGTAAAAAGGTAAGGCATAGGCAGACTCTATTTTAGCAAATCTGCTAAAATAACCCATATGTCCAAAACTTTTACAGGTACAGCGTGTGTTTTCGCCCGTGCTGATATCGATACCGATCTCATCATCCCTGCCAAGTATCTCAATACTTCGGATCACGCGGAGCTAGCAGCGCATGTACTCGAGCCACTGGGCAATGCTGAGCTACTCGTTGACGAGAGTCCGGTTGTAGTAGCAGGTGCGAATTTCGGCTGTGGGTCGAGTCGTGAGCACGCGGTATGGGCGCTCGCTGGTGCGGGTGTCGAGGTCGTGATAGCTGAGAGTTTCGCGCGGATTTTCTTTCGCAACTCGATTAACTTCGGACTATTACCCGTTCAGCTGGTAAATGCAACGCAGAAGATCGTAGCCGGAGACAAGCTTGAGATTGATTCAATAAATTCGAAAGTAAAGAATCTCACAAAAAATGAGGAGTACGCCTACGAGCCACTACCAGATTTTCTCCAAGAAATCGTGAATGCTGGTGGACTACTCAACCAATTAACTACTTAATTGTTATTCTGAGGAGTCCTACCATAGGCTAGGCGACGAAGAATCTCATTCCTATTTTTTTCAAGAGATCCTGCGACTACGTCACAATAGGTCAGGACTTCGCTTACGATGACAAAGTATTATGCCTTTCAAACTCTTCTCTGATCACGGAGTTTTGGGAATTAATTCCCGCAATCTAGAGTACATCCGACCCTTTAACCGTAAAAAGGCTGTACGGATGGCGGATAGTAAGCTTGCGACTAAGCAATTCCTTAGTACGCGTGGTATTCCTGTACCACGCCTATTGGCGACGATTCGTAATTATAGTGAGCTAGAGCATTTTGACTTCAGCACACTGTCAGATAGCTTCGTGCTCAAGCCAGATGCTGGTTTCGGTGGCGAGGGAATCATAGTGGTGATGGGTAAGCAAGATAGTGTCTGGCAAAAACCCAATGGCGGTACAATCGCTGAAAATGAACTCTATGATCACGCACGCGATATCCTTGATGGTAAGTTTAGTATTGTATCTCTCCCAGATGTTGCTTTTTTTGAGCAGCGTCTGAGTTCGGCAGACCTGATCCCAGGTTTGGCTATGCGTGGTTTACCTGACTTGCGAGTGGTCGTGCACAATCTCGTACCAGTCATGGCGATGCTCCGTGTACCGACGCCTGAAAGTGATGGTAAGGCGAATGTTCATCTCGGTGGTATCGGGCTAGGTATTGATCTCGCCAAGGGTGAGACAATCTATGCTACACAGTACAATAATTTGATCGACGAACTCCCAGGTGGGATACCAGCTAGCGGTCACAAAATCCCACACTGGGACAAGGTATTGCAGATCGCTAGTGAGGCTCAGTTGCATACCAATCTCGGTTATCTCGCGGCTGATATAGTGCTCGATGAGCGTGAGGGTCCAGTGCTGATAGAGGTCAATGCACGAGCTGGATTAATGGTACAGGTCGCCAATCTCGCACCACTAAAAAAACGTCTTGAACGCATCAAAGGTCTCAAAGTGGACTCACCAGCCAAGGGTGTCCAGCTCGGTAAAGAGCTTTTTGGTAAGGCTCTCAAAAAGAAAACCACTTTGATAAAAAAAACAGTTGTCGGTGTGATTGAGCCTGGTGAGATTATCTTGGAAGAGGGCACATACCGTGTGCGTGTCGAGTCTGATCCGACACACAAGACTGCCGCCATTGATAAGGCACTTGCCAAACAGCTCAGTCTCCAAGCATCTGACTCCGATCCAAACTCTGTCCGACTGGAGTTGCGTCTCGGTGGCAAACGTATCAAAACTATCGCCGATTTGACAGACCTAACGGCCGACGACTATAAAGTGATCCTTGGTCGACGCGACCTCACTGGTTTTCTCATTGATCCGACGCCGCCCACGACTACCAAAGCTCTACCCAAATCATCTCCTCAAGTAAAATCTCAAAAATCTAAGTTTGATTATCATGCGCTAGATAAGTCTCTCGCTGCACTAGATCGTCAGATCAAACTACTCGCGCATTTGAAGCCGACTAACCTCACTCTTGAGTATAAAAAATTCATTGCGAAAAAAGCTCAATACAATCCAATTTTTCATTATTCTCCACTCAAGTTTGATGTGAAGAGATTCACTACTAGTCTCAATGCTTTGAGTTTTCCAGAGACTACTCTGGGGCAGATTTTTCAAGAAAAGAAAGTCGAAATAGAACGTAAGGTCGCTCTCTTGGCTGCTATCGATGGTGTGGATTTTTCCAAACGCTCCGATGGTCTTTACGGTTTGCCATCTGTTGAATCAATTACAGCTGCGCGTCAGCTGCTAAAGTCCAAGCCAGCGCAATTTGCTACTGAGCGAGCAACACTCGATGCAGTGGCTATTTCACAGGAGTTTGAAAAAGTTTTTCAGACTTATGGTTTGAAAAAATGGAAAGTAGTGATCAAAGCCACTATGGCTGCTGATGCCTTAGCTGGTAAGTCGGGTACGCTCTTTGTGCGTGCGGGGGCAGTCTTTAGTCCTGAGCGGGTACGGGCTCTGGTCGCACATGAGATTGCTACTCACATCTTTCGTACAGAAAATGGCATGCGCCAACCGTACGAGATTTTTGCACGTGGATTAGCCAATTATCTCCTGACAGAAGAAGGGCTTGCAGTTTATAATCAAGAGTTGGTACTAAAAACTGACAGTGAAAAACGCTATTGGCCAGCACTTAATTTGCTTGCTGTTGATTATGCCGCTAGGCATTCCTTCTCCGAGGTGTTCAAATTTATAAAGGAGTATGGTTTCGATGATGAACGTGCTTGGAAGACCGCGCTCAAAGTAAAGCGTGGATTGATAGATACTAGTGATCCTGGTGGTTTTACTAAAGAACATTTATATTTCTCTGGCTTTCAAAAAATTCAAAAGTTCGTTGCTGATGGTGGTGATTTAAAAGAGCTGTATGCCGCCAAGATCAAAGTTGAGGATCTTTTGCTCATAGCCAAAATGCCAGAGATCAAATCTGCTAAATATTTGCCAGATTTTTATTGAGATTTAGTTTGTGAAAGCTCCTGACTACGTTTGTATGCTGCCTTGGTGGCTCTCTCTACTATTTTGCCTAGTAGCTGTTTTTTTAGTTCTGTTAGAGCTGCGGCAGTTGTGCCACCTTTACTGGTGACATTTTCACGGAGAGTTTGAAAATCTTGATTTGAATTTTCTGCGAGCTTGGCTGCACCATAAAAAGTCTGTGCTGCAAATGTAGCGGCGTTTTTGCCGAGTCCGAGCTTTCGCCCTGCGGTGGTTAGTGCCTCTACAAATGCAAAGAAGTAGGCTGGACCTGAGCCGCTGATAGCGGTTACAGCATTGATTTGTTTTTCAGTTTTTAGTTCTACTTCTGTGCCTGTCGCACTGAGTAACTTGCGAATTAGGGTTTTGTTTTGTACGGCTTTTGTCGCTACCCAGCCACTGATGCCAGCACCGATCTGTGCGGGAGTATTTGGCATGACGCGGACTATTTTTTGGCTACCGGTTAGTTTCTTTACTTGTGCGATGGTAGTGCCAGCGAGGATCGAGATCACTGTAGCTTTGGTAGTCCAGTCAGCGCAGGCAGACACCGCGTGCTGGGGTTTTATCGCTAGTAGGACGAAGTCTTTGCCGTTGACGGCTGCTGCACTGTCAGTAGCTATTTTGATTTTGAGTTTACGTTTGAGTTTGGTGAGTTTGTGTCGATCTAGATCGACGATAGTGATATCACGTGCTTGCCAAACTTTGGCATGTAAAATAGCCTCAACAATCGCTGAACCCATGACGCCAGCACCGATTACTACGAGTTTATAAGACTTTTTGACCATTAAGGGGTAAGGTTATGATGGTAAGTGTATATTATGATTATTTCTCTTAAAAAAGAAATGCTAGACTGATATTGTCTTAATTCTATACTATGAAGATTTATTCAAAATTACTATTCGGTGCAGCGATTTTCGGAGCAATCCTCGAGGGTGTCGAGGTTTGGCAGGGTGTTTGTGCTGTTTGGCAGCAGGAGTTTCTTTTACTAGCAGCACTTCTATTAGCTAGCTTAATAGGGCGTGGTCACGAGATTCTTATAGTGCTGACAGCATTTGGTGTGATTGTTTTTTACGGTTTCGAGGCGTATGAGATCTTTGTCGAAGGAGCACGGTGTGGTCCATTTGCCAGTGAGCTCAATCCGCTCTTGGCGATCAACCTGCTTGCACTAGCTGCCCTAGCGCTGGGAAGTCAGCTCAAAGGTGAGTGCAAATCTAACTAAATGCAGCTTAAAATTCCGACAATTCTCGGAATTCTCAATCTCACACCAGACAGTTTTTCTGATGGTGGGGAGTTTTTTCGTCCAATGGCAGCCATCAAGCAGGCGATGAAAATGTGCGTTGCTGGTGCGGATTTGATCGATGTTGGTGGCGAGAGTACACGTCCAAGTGCACGACCAGTCTCGCCACAGGTAGAGCTGAAGCGAATTTTGCCAGTACTCAAGAAGCTTAAAAGTAAAAAAATTCGAGTTTCACTTGACTCTCATCAGTCAAAAGTTATTCTGGAGTGTTTGCCTTATATTGACTGGCTCAATGACGTTACAGGTTTGGAAAACCCTGCCATACAAAAGCTGGCTGCGCAGAGTAAAAAGCCAGTAATCCTCATGCACTCGACCGAAATACCTGTAAATCCTCGTAAAATTCTAAAGTACAAAAATGTGGTACTAGATCTTAAAAAGTTTTTTCAAAAACGTATTCAAGTGGCCAGAAAGGCTGGCGTATTAAAAGAAAAAATTATTCTTGATCCTGGGATTGGTTTTGGTAAATCTCTGACAGATAATCTCAAACTACTTACAAGTCTAAAAACTTTTGTCCAGATGGGTTATCCAGTCTGTCTCGGTGCTAGTCGCAAAAGTTTCATCGGACAGATCGACGGCTCGAAAGCTTACGAACGCCTCGGAGGTAGCCTCGCTGTTGCGATCAGTGGTTATCAGCAGGGTGTACAGATTTATCGTGTACATGATATCGCAGAGACTGTGCAGGCTTTACGCATTGCTAGTAAAATAAAAGCCTAACTAATGCTGCTACACAAAGAATTTACTTTCGAGGCTGCGCATTACTTGCCAAAGTATCATGGCAAGTGTGAGAACATGCATGGGCATACGTACAAGCTAGTCGTGACGCTCAAAGGTGAGCCAGACAGCGAGGGTATGATTCGTGATTTTGTTGAAGTGAAAAAAATTGTTAATGCCAAAGTTATCGACAAGCTCGACCATAAGTTGATCAACGATATAATCAAAAATCCTTCTGCTGAAAATATTGCTACTTGGGTTTGGCAGCAGCTAGCAGCTGAGCTGAGTCTCTATGAAGTGCGTATCTGGGAAACGGTGACGAGCAGCGTGACTGTCAGACATGCCGATATAGAAAAGCTAAAATAGGTGAGTGCGCCTACAGACAAAACAGCTCGATTGGATCTCTCCGCGAAAAATTTTACAACGGTTTGGTAGTAGGCGAGGCACAGTACTGCTCGAGAGTGTCAAGGGTGGTCGTTATTCTGTCTTGGTTGAACGACCTTTGAGAGTGGTAAAAAACTTAAAAATGCTAGAGAAAGCTTTGGTTAAATTACCAAAATTTAAAAGTACATTACCCTTTGCTGGTGGTGCGGTAGGGTTCTTGGCGTATGAGCTGGCATATGAGCTAGAGGATTTGCCAGTGCCCAAGCATGAAACTTTGCCACGTATTTGGTTTGGGATATATGATGGTGGACTAGTCTGGGACTATCAGCTAAAAAAACTAACAGTGGTCGCATGGAGTCAAAAAAAACTGGATGATCTAATTAGTAAATCTCAAAATATAAAATCCAAATCCCTAAACACAAAATATGAAATACCAATCCAGAAGCAAGGTATTAAATCGAACTTCACGCAGCCGCAATACCTCGCTGCTATTCGTAAGATCAAAAGGCTGATTACGACTGGTTATACTTTTCAGGTTAATCTTTCACAAAAATTTTCCGCTAAAGTTGAGCAGATTGATTTGCTAAAACTTTATAGTCGACTTAGTCAGGTCAATCCCGCTCCATTTGCTGGATTGCTTGACGCTGGTGATTTTCAAATTTTCTCTAGTTCGCCAGAGCTACTTTTTCGAGTAGATAGAGGTCAGATCGAAACTTGGCCGATCGCTGGTACGCGTCCGCGTGGCAAAAATAAAGCAGAAGATAAAAAATTTACCGAAGAATTAAAAAGTAGTGTAAAAGAAAATGCTGAGCACGCGATGCTGGTCGATCTCGAACGTAATGATCTTGGATATATCTGTGAATTTGGTTCGGTTAAAGTTGGGAAATTAGCTAAGGTGGAGAAGTACGCTCGTGTACAGCATTTGGTCTCGCATGTGTCTGGCAGACTGAAGAGTGGTACTCATCTGCGAGGAATTTTGCGAGCAGTCTATCCAGGTGGTACGATCACAGGCTGTCCCAAGATTGAGACTATGAAGATAATTCACAAATTGGAAAAAACTGCTCGTGGTGCTTATACAGGAGCACTGGGCTATGTTTCGGTCAGTGGTCGTATGGATTTCAATATTTTGATTCGTACGTTGGTCTACCAAAATGGCGAACTGAGTTGGCAGGTAGGTGGAGGGATCGTCACTGATAGTGATCCAGCAGCCGAGTACGAGGAGACACTTCACAAGGCCAAGGCACTTTTCGAGACAGTTTTGAGTTAAAATATTGCTGTGCAAGTTTTCCTCAATGGTAAGTTCGTCACGCAGAGCAGGGCCAAAGTCTCGGTGTTGGATCCGGGCTTACAGCACGGTGAAGGACTTTTTGAAACTTTGTTGGTCAAAAACAGTGAGCTGAAGCTGCTGCGTGAACATTTGGTACGGCTAAAGCAGGGGGCAAAAGTCCTCGGCATCAAGCTACCTCAGATCACGAAGATCAAGCAGACTGCTGAGAGGCTGGTTCAACGCAACAAACTTATCAAAGGCATGCTTCGGATTACCGCGACGCCAGAGAGTTTTTTCATTACAACTAGGAAATTTCCTCCACGATCAGCAACCGCGCGCGCTTGTTTCGTGCCGATGGAGCGGTGCCTGCCGCAGATCAAGAGTCTGAACTATCTGCCGAGTGTACTCGCCCAGCGTATTGCTCTCGCAAATGGTTTTGACGAAGCACTTCTGGTAGATCGTGATGGATATGTCACCGAAGGAGGACGTACAAATCTCTTTTGGGTGAAAAATAAAAAGGTTTTTACGCCGGATCTCGGTAGTGCACTGCCTGGTATTACTCGTGGTAAAGTCATTGAGATCGTCAAAAAGTTTCGATTTAAACTCGTTGAAAAGAAGGTCCACATGGCAGAGCTACGGAAGGCTGACGAGATTTTCCTTACCAATGCTCCCATGGAGATCTGGACAGTAGCACAATTGGAAAAACGCCAACTCAAAGTCGGAGAGATCACGCAGCAGATCAAAGCAGCTTATTTGAAAAAGTATGTCTGAGAAACAGGAAACAGTTTTTATTGCGTTGGGTTCTAACATAGAGCAGCGGGAGTGTTATCTGGCACGAGCAATTTTAGAATTGGAGCAAGTAGGAGTTTTGCAAAAGCTTTCTAGTATTTATGAGACAGCTCCACTGGGGTCGAGTGAAAATAATTATCTCAATCAGGTCGTCCAGCTAAAAACCAAGTTATCTGCTGAAAAACTTTTACTGAAATTAAAAACAATTGAAAAGCAGCTTGGTCGCAAGAAACGTGGAGTCTGGGCAGAGCGTGAGATTGACCTCGATATTTTGCTTTACGGTGGGCAGAGAGTTTGGCGACCAGATCTCCAGATCCCGCATGCTGTCATGCATCACCGTCGTTTCGTGCTCATGCCACTGGCGGAGATCGCACCCGACTTGGTTCACCCAGTTTTTGGTTTCAATATCCCAGAGCTGCTAAAATTATCTTCGCGAGATCTAACAGTCCGAGTTTGGGGAAGTTGATCAATTAAGAGCGAGATTCTTCGCTTCATTCAAAACGACAAACTTATTATGAAAAAACTAATAAAAGAACTACTTCAGAAAATCGGTGAAGATCCAACCCGCGAAGGATTGTGCGATACTCCACGACGTGTGGCAGCAATGTGGCAACAGCTCACTGAGGGATACGCCAAAGATCCTAAGTCTCTTGCAACGACTTTTTCTACTGAGAGGTACGACGAGATGATTATTGTAAAAAACATTGAGTTTTATAGTTTGTGTGAGCATCACCTACTGCCATTTTTTGGTCATGTGACAGTTGGCTACATCCCTGGTAAGCAAATTATTGGTTTGTCCAAAATTCCACGATTGATCGAGATTTACTCTCGTCGTCTCCAAAATCAAGAGCGACTCACATGTCAGATTGCTGATACGCTTGATGATTTACTTCAGTCCAAAGGTGTCGGCGTGATTGTCTCGGCGACACACCTCTGTATGCGTATGCGTGGTGTACAAAAAGAAAATGCTGAAATGACAACCTCGGCACTGACAGGTTTGTTTAAAAAAGACCCCAAGACACGTGAAGAGTTCCTTCGTCTGTCAGGGCGTTAGTCAGAGTAGCTTCTTTGGTAGTTTTTCTACTAGTTTTTTTATTTTGCCTGCTTCACTTTTTGCACACACTAGTAGCGCATCGGGCGTATCCACGATTACGAGATCTTTGACTCCTGCTGTTGCGATGAGTTTTTTGTTGTCTCCACGGATCAGACAGCCTGTAGTATTTATTCCGATATGGTTGGCTTCGATTAGATTTTCTGTATTTTCAGAAAGTTCGTTTTTTAGGCTCTCCCAAGTGCCGACATCGGACCAGCCGAGGGTAGCTGGCAGGATCGTGACTTCCGACTTTGCGACACGTTCCATGATGCCATAGTCCACAGAGATTTTTTCACAAGCAGCATACTCTTTGGCGATTAGTATTTTGTTTTTTAGATGTTTTGAGATTTTTTTTAGTCGTCGAGCAGTCACAGGCAAGTGTTGGCGGTATTTCGCGAGTAGTACATCTGTCCGCCAGACATAGAGACCAGTATTCCACAGGTAGTTTTTACTATTATGAAACTCAATGGCTTTTTTTAAATTTGGCTTTTCTTTGAACCCTGCGAAAGCAAAAATCTCCTCATCTTTGGTTTTGCCTAGTCTGCGCCCCAGCTTTACCCAGCCGAGCTGCGTAGCAGGATACTGACTCTGGACTTCGATGATCACGAGCTGCCCATTGGCAGCGACTTCGGCGGCGGCTTTTAATTTTCGCGTGAGTTCGGTACTGTCTGCGATCAGATGATCGGCGTACAGCACTGCCATCACACCTCCTGGAGTTCGACTTTCTAGCACCGTCGTTGCGTAGCCCAGACAGGTAGCAGTATCGCGAAAGGCTGGTTCACTGAGGATATTTTTCAGTGGAATCTTCGGGGCCTGCTGGCGTACCTCACGAATATACCGCTTATTCGTCGCGATGAAGATATCCGCTGGTTTTGCTACTAGGCGCGCACGTTTCACCGCCGCCTGAAAGAGTGAAGTCTGACCAACTAGTTTTTGAAATTGTTTTGGTTTACTCTCTCGAGAGAGCGGCCAAAGGCGCGTACCTGTGCCACCAGCTAAGATAACGACTTGAAGTTTGGGTTTAGTTGAGTGCAGCATCGCGGAGATTTTTAATCGCTGTCACACGGTCGAACTCACCGAAGATCGCGCTACCGGCGACTAGTACATTCGCTCCAGCCTCTACGCATTGTCTCGCTGTCTTGATATTTACACCGCCATCGACAGAGATATCTAGGTCAGGGGTAAGCTTGCGGATTTCACTGATTTTTGGCAGACAAGACTCGATGAATTGCTGACCGCCGAAGCCTGGCTCGACAGTCATGACGAGTGCAAGGTCGATACTGCCCAGTATCGATGCTATTTCAGAGACTGGCGTCTTGGGTTTGATGCTGACACCAGCTTTTATACCGTAGTCTTTGATTAGTTCGATCAGTCCAGATAGATTGTCGACTGCTTCGGCGTGGATCGTGATGATGTTTGCGCCAGCCTTTACGAAGTCCTCGAGTAGTCGCTCAGGATTTTCAATCATGAGGTGGCAGTCTTTTATCATTTTGGTTTTGAGTGCCTTGATGATCGGTGCACCGAGCGTAAGGTTGGGTACGAAATGTCCGTCCATTACATCGATATGAAGCCAGTTGGCATGACTCTCTACACTGACGATTTCTTTTTGGAGCTGACCAAAATCAGCCGAGAGGAGCGACGGAGCTATCTTGAGAGGAGGCATATTGTATAGATTTGAAAATTATTTTGGTGGTTCTATTTTTTTTACTCGTTCGGCGTGGCGATTACCTTCGAACTTTGTTACGAGGAAGATATCTAGTATTTGTTGTGCTAGTTCGGGATCTGTCTGGCGACCAGCCAAGACGAGGATGTTGGCATCATTGTGCTGGCGAGCCAGCTCAGCATCTTTTAAGCTCAGACAACGGGCTGCTCGGATACCTGCATGACGATTGAGTGCCATGCCGATACCATGACCGCTGCCACAGATAGCGATACCCTTGGTGTCTGCGCTAGCGGTGATTTTTTTTGCGAGAGCATGGGCATAGTCAGGGTAGTCACAGCGCTCTTCGTCATCACAGCCGACATCGGTGTGCTCTATACCTTGTTTAGTGAGGTATTCTTTTAATTTTGCTTTTAGCGCGTAGCCAGCGTGATCGGAGGCGAGGTAGAGCATGGATTTATATTGTAACTAATTTTCGAGGAGTCCGTCGAGTTTTTCGGTTAGGGCTGCGGTTTCATCGAGATAAAAAATAATTTTTGGTACACGTTTCATTTTAAGTTTGCGATCTAACTCTTTTTGTAGTTTGTATACTTTGTGACTAGCTTCTTCCAAAAACTGATGACTGTTTTTCAAACAGCTGACGTATACTCGTGCCGAGTCAAAGCTTTTGGCCGTCTTCACATCTATCACAGTCAGTAGCCCGTAGCGCCCTACTTGAAAATACTTAGGTAATAGCAAAGCGACTTCATTGCGTAGTAGGCTATCGAGCTGATCGGAGCGGCGAAAGGGTCTCTTATTCATAAGAGTACTTTAAGCTAAAATAAACGTAATGAATACCCTTAGAGTCGTTTTCGCTGGCACACCCGAGTTCGCTGTGCCGAGCCTGCGAGTTTTGCTCGCCGATCCACGGTTTACAGTCGTGGCAGTCTATACTCAGCCAGATCGTCCAGCTGGACGCGGACAGGCGCTCACACCGCCACCAGTCAAAGTAGCTGCTGAGCAGGCGAGCCTACCCGTCTATCAGCCATTAGAGCTAGGTGAGATGGAGTTTCTGAAGCTTCGGAGACTAGAGCTGGATTTCTTAGTGGTTGTAGCGTATGGCTTGATCCTCCCGTCAGAGATGCTGGCAATTCCTCAGTACGGCTGTCTCAATGTTCACGCAAGCCTCCTACCGAAATACCGCGGTGCTTCGCCCATCCAGCAAGCGATTTTGAATAACGATACTGAGACAGGTGTGAGTTATATGCAGCTGGAGACAGGACTCGACACTGGTCCAGTATTCGCCCAAGCAAGTCTCAAATTAACTGGTACAGAGACAGGCGCAGAGTTGACCACCCAGCTCGCCGAGCTTGGTGGAGCACAGCTCCCAGAGACACTAGCTGCCATTGCAGCAGGAGAATCGACAGCGACCAAGCAAGACGACAGTCAAGCTACGCTTTGTAAAAAAATTAAAAAAACCGATGGTAAAATCGACTGGCAGACAGATTCAGCTGAGCAGATAGAACGTAAACTACGAGCGTACACGCCGTGGCCAGGGATTTGGACAGAGTACGCCGACAAACGCTTAAAAATATTAGAAATTGGTCAGCAGCTAGATAGCAAACAGCAGTTAGGTAAAGTGTTTGAAGTAGAGAATAAAATCTACGTTCAAGCAGTAGATCGAGCAGTTGAGCTAAAACGCGTACAGCTAGAAGGTAAGCGAGCACTGTCGATACAGGAGTTTGTGCGCGGTGAGGGATGTTTCGTCGGCAGCCTGTTAAAATAACAGTCCATGCTCCTCACTCGTGCCCAGCTCGAAGAAATAGAGAAAAAGAACCTCGCGCTCTACGCGACTCTCTCCGCTGCTGCTACGCGAGAGTATCCAGAGAGTCCAGACGAGCACCGTACGGCGTTCCAGCGCGACCGAGCGCGGATTATCCACTCGAAGAGTTTTCGTAGGCTCAAGGGTAAGACACAGGTCTTTGTCGCGCACTACGGCGACCACTATCGCAACCGCCTCAGTCACACACTAGAGGTCGCCCAGCTAGCACGCGATCTCGCACGTAGTCTCGGGCTCAATGAAGATCTCGCCGAGAGTATCGCGCTCGCACACGACCTCGGACATACTCCTTTTGGGCATGTCGGTGAGCACAAGCTAAATAAGCTACTCCAACCGTATGGTATGGGTTTCGAACACAATCGCCAGAGTCGTAGAATCCTGACGACTCTCGAAAAGAAATATCCCACGCACGATGGACTCAATCTCACCAAAGACCTGCTCGACGGACTAGCCAAGCATCAGAGCGCATATGATCAAGTAGGGGAGAGTTTCGTCCAGCAGCCGAGTCTAGAGGCTCAGATCGTCAATCTTGCTGACGAGATCGCCTATACCAATCATGATATCGATGATGGACTGCGCTCAGGCATCTTTACGCGCGATGATTTGAAAAACCTCAAACTCTGGCAGATTGCGACTGAGCAAGTCGACTCTAGTCTGCCAGCTGAGTCGTATATTCACCGCTCGGTCAGTGCGCTTATCCATGCGATGGCGACAGATCTACTCACTCAGACCGAGGCCAATCTCGAGGAATCAAAGATAGACTCACTTGCCACTGTACAGGCGTACAGTGCGCCATTGGCGGCATTTTCACCAGACTTTGTTTCCGAGCATACCAAATTGCGACAGTTCCTTTATCAAAATTTTTATCTTACCCCAGAAGTTAAAAAAAAGTCTGAGGAGGGAGCAGAGGTGATAGAGCAGCTCTTTGCAAAATTGCTAGCCAAACCAGCACTTATCTCTCCTGAGTTTGCTGTTCGCCTCGAAAAAGACCCCGTACACATCGTCGTAGCAGACTTCATTGCCGGTATGACAGACACTTATGCGACAGAATTCCTCATCAAGTTGGACTAAAAAAGCTTGCGTGATTAGGTGATTGTATGGCAAAAAACACTAAAATCTCA
>CAYVMX010000002.1:94032-97876 GCA_964452725.1 uncultured Candidatus Peribacteria bacterium
ACTAAAAAAGCTTGCGTGATTAGGTGATTGTATGGCAAAAAACACTAAAATCTCACTGATTCTGCAAAAAGAGTGCTATCTAGATTTAGTATTTCTATCTTTGCTCAACCACAAGATATAGTGTATTTTTTGATGTACAGGTGGCTTAACCCATTCCTCACACATGAAATGTACCAAATGTAGCGCCGAAGATACCGCTGTCGTGGATAGCAGGGCTACAGAGGACGGTGCAGCCATTCGCCGTCGCCGAGAGTGTCTCAAGTGTGATCACCGCTTCACGACCTATGAGCGTGTCGATGCTGCTCGCTTCGTCGTCGTCAAGCGCAACGGTACACGTGAACCGTACAATCGTGAAAAACTAGAGAAATCTATCTGGATTGCTTGCCAAAAACGCCCAGTACGGCGAGATCAAGTAGACAGCATGGTCAATACAATCGAAGAAGAGCTACGATCGGAAAAAGAGGTCGATAGTAGGCGAGTCGGTCAGCTCATCATGAAGCATCTCAAAAGTCTCGACGATGTTGCCTATATCCGCTATGCCTCGGTCTATCGCCAGTTCAAAGACGTTGCTAGCTTCCAAAAGGAACTTTCGAAACTAAGAAATTAACAACTAATCGTCAAAAATAAATTTATTATTCCTTTTAATCTCCCATCTTCTTCATGGCTCTCACCAAAAGTAAAATCAGTAAAATCCTCAAACGCAACGGTGAGGTCGCGCCCTTTACCACAGAAAAAATCCAAGCCGCAATTTGGAAAGCCGCACAGTCTGTCGGTGGCAAAGACTCAGCCGAAGCCGAGCGTTTGACCGACCTTACTATTGTGCGCCTCAATGAAAAATTCCACGCGCGCAGTATCCCCGCTGTAGAAGAGATCCAAGACCTAGTTGAAAGAATTTTAATCGAAGAAGACCACGTCGCCACTGCCAAGGCTTATATCATCTATCGTCAAAAACAAAAGGAAAAACGCGAAGCTCGTGAAGTGATCCTCGGCAAGGGTCGTGGTGATGAGCTTGATTTTAGTCTCAATGCTTTACAAGTACTGGAGCGTCGCTATCTGCTCAAAGATGAACAAGGCAAAACCACAGAGACACCAGAGCAGCTCCTGCGTCGTGTTGCCAAACACATTGCCTCAGCTGATAAGAGCTACAAAAAAGGCAGCGTCTCCGAAATCGAAGAAAAGTTTTTTCAGCTCATGGCGAAGCTAGAGTTCCTACCCAATAGTCCGACACTCATGAATGCTGGTACACCGATCGGTCAGCTCTCCGCGTGTTTTGTATTGCCAGTGGGTGATAGCATTAGCGACATCTTTGATGCGTTGAAAAACGCCGCCCTGATCCACAAATCTGGTGGTGGTACGGGTTTTGGTTTCAGCCGTCTGCGTCCGTCCAATGACATGGTTGCGAGTACGACTGGTGTTTCCTCTGGTCCGATCTCTTTCATGAAGATCTTCGATGCGATGACAGAGCAGATCAAACAAGGTGGTAAACGTCGTGGTGCCAATATGGGTATGCTCAGAGTCGATCATCCGGATATTGTTGACTTCATTAGTTGCAAGGCTGACCTCAAGACGCTCACAAACTTCAACGTCTCAGTCGCAGTCACAGACAGATTCATGGAGGCAGTCGCCAAAGGTAAACCCTATGACCTACTCAATCCTCGTACAGGCAAGACAGTCGGTCAGCTACCTGCCCGTGAAGTCTTCGATCGTATCGTCCAAAATGCTTGGCAGCACGGTGAACCAGGTATCATCTTCATTGACGAAGTCAATCGTAAAAACGCCGTACCGCACCTCGGCGAGATTGAAAGCACCAATCCCTGTGGCGAGCAGCCGCTCCTACCATACGAATCTTGCAACCTTGGTTCGATCAACCTCAATAAATTTCTCACAACAGATCAGATGGACGTGGACTGGGAACGCCTTGGTGAAGCTGTCCGCACAGCGATCCACTTCCTCGACAATGTCATCGATATCAATAACTACCCAATCAAAGAAATCAGCGATGTGACTCGCAGTACTCGTAAAGTCGGACTCGGCGTCATGGGTTTCGCCGACCTACTCTACCAGCTCATGATTCCTTACGATAGTGATCGCGGTATCGCTATGGCTGAGAGGATTATGAAATTTGTTCAAAAAACTGCTGAAGAAAAATCTCAAGAATTAGCCAAAGAGCGCGGCGTCTTCCCTGCCTGGAAGGGTAGCAAATGGGAAAAGAAGAAGATCAAAATGCGAAATGCAGCACTCACGACCCAAGCCCCGACTGGTACGATCGGTATGCTTGCTGAGGCTTCTGGCGGAGTTGAGCCCAACTTCGCATTGAGCTTCATCAAAAACGTAATGGACGGCACCGAGCTGGTCTATGCCAATCGCTACTTTGAACAGATCATCAAAGAACGCGGACTCAATGATCCCGAGTTACTCCGCGAGATCGCTCGAGTCGGTACAGCTCAGCCTTTCGAAAAAGAAATCCCACGTGATATCCGTCGCGTCTTCGTTACCTCACAGGATATCGCTCCTGAGTGGCATATCCGCATGCAGGCCGCCTTCCAAAAATACGTTGACTCCGCGATCAGCAAGACGATCAACTTTCCCAGTAGTGCAACTATGCAAGATGTAGAGCGAGGTTATCTCTTGGCCCACAAGCTCAAGTGCAAAGGCGTGACAGTCTACCGTGATGGCAGTCGCGATGCTCAAGTGCTCAATATCGGCAAAGTCAATAAAAAAGGTGAGCGTAAATCAGTCATTGCCGCACCACGTGTTAGCCCTTACGGGGCCACTCCAGCCAAAAAACCTGCCTGTGAGACCAAACACAAATCCAAAGCTGAACTCAAGAAAGAGGGCAAATGTCCTGAGTGCGATAGCAAGTCGGTCGACCTAGGTGAGGGTTGTATTACTTGCCACGCGTGTGGATACTCGGCCTGTTCGGTGTAGTTTATGTTGTAGTTATGCTTCATATCTACCACGGTACCGGCAAGGGCAAAACCACCGCCGCCCTCGGCTTACTCCTGCGAGCAAAGGGGGCAGGGCTACCTGTTGCGATTGTTTTCTTTGACAAGGGTGGAGAGCATTATTCTGAGAACATTAGTCTCAAAAAGCTTGGTATCGAAGTAGTGCGTACTGGTGTTGATCGAATTGAAAAAAAAACTTGGAAGTTTCGCTTTGGTGTGACTGATCGTGATCGCCGTGAGGCTCACCGTGGACTCAAATCTGCTGAAAAACTAATTTACTCCAAAAAATATTCAGTTATAGTTCTCGATGAAGTCTTAAATGCCATTCGTCTCAAGATGTTGACTGTTGGCATGGTTCTGAAGGTACTGAAAAAAGCCTCACCTAAAATTGAAATTGTGCTGACTGGTAGAGGACTACCCGTGACACTAAAAAAACTGGCTGACCTAATAACTGAAATGAAAGAGCAAAAGCATTACTTCAAAAATAATGTTATGGCGAGAAAGGGTATTGAATTTTAGTTAGAATATTAGCTATCCCGATCAGTGTTTTTTTTGCTAAAATCTCCTCGTATTATTGGGGCGTCGCCAAGTGGTAAGGCACCGGATTTTGGTTCCGGCATTCGTGGGTTCGAATCCTACCGCCCCAGCCATCGTAAAGAAACTCCCGCCAAAGCTTCCTCAGTGCTGTTTTGGCAGTGCTTGCTTGGTTCGAACTTCAGATACTCCTCCTCTAGGGCAGGATATTCATCCTGTAGCACCTGTAGCCACGGTTCTAGCTCTATTCCTAGTGTTTTATCGGTTAAGGAGAAGCTGACACCCATGGTTCGAAGTATCTCGCGGCGTCGCTCCAGATCACCATCAGCGAAAGCCTGACGAGCCCGCGTGACGAAGACAAAGGC
>CAYVMX010000003.1:0-74352 GCA_964452725.1 uncultured Candidatus Peribacteria bacterium
ATGAAAAAACTCCTCAGCCTACTCTTCGTCACTCTGCTAATAACTAGCTGTAGTGCGAAAAAAAATCCCGACTTCACTGCCAAAAATAAACTCTGCCAAAAGGTAAAAACTACGATTGATAGTGAATTGTCGCGGGGCAATACCAGCCCAAATATTTTTTACGAATATGTAGACGAGGTTTTTTATAGTCCAGCTGCCGATGCGTGTCTTTATATCAAGTACTTCGTAAATCTCGAAACACAAGAGCAGCGTGCCGTGCTGGTAAATCAGAAAACCGGAGTCGAACTGGGTCACTGGGACAACCTATTTGAAAACCCCGAGGAGGGCATACCTTATGGTGAGTTCTTGAAACGTGCGCAAAGTCTGAAGTAAAAAAACTATATTTTCTTTTGCATTGCTTTTTTTTATTAACTAAACTTTCTTTAATTTGTCGGTCAAAAAATTTTGACTGCACCACTAACCCCCCTTCTCCATGGCCGTAAAACGCAAAACCGCAGCCAAGAAAAAACCAGCTGCCAAGAAGCGTAAGCCTGCTGCAAAAAAACCAGCAACTAAAAAGAAAGTAGCAAAGAAGAAACCAGCTACTAAAAAGAAAACTACTGCGAAACGCAAACCGGCCGCCAGGAAGGTAGTGAAGAAAAAAGCTACTAAAAAGAAAGTAGCAAAGAAAAAAACCACCGCTAAGCGTAAACCAACTACCAAGAAGAAGACTGCGACCAAGCGCAAAACCGCAGCCAAGAAAAAAACTACGAAGAAGACTGTGACCAAGCGCAAGCCTGCCAAGAAGAAGACAACCAAGAAACGTCGTTAAACCTCAAGTCTACAAATTCAAAAAGCCCTGACTTTCGTTGGGGCTTTTTCATAACGTGGTCCAGACTCCAGACACCACTCTATAATGTCATCGCTCGTGGTAAAATACTCGCACTAATTTTTACCCAATGCTCAGAAAGCTCCTCAGCAAACTCATCGGTGACGCCAACGCTCGCACTCTCAAAAGGGCACAGCCATTGATTGATAAAATCAATATTTTGGAGACTGAGTATCAAAAACTCTCAGAAGAAGAGCTAAAACTAAAAACAAGTGAATTCCGTGATCGTATCATCAAGGGCGCGACTCTCGATGACTTACTGCCTGAAGCTTTCGCCGTAGTGAAAAATGCCTGCCGTCGACTCTGTGGTACGAGCTGGTCAGTCCGTGGTAATGACGTCAAGTGGCAGATGATCCCCTATGATGTTCAGCTGCTCGGTGGGATCATCCTGCACGATGGCAAAATCGCGGAAATGAAAACTGGTGAAGGCAAAACGCTCGTCTGTACTCTGCCGCTATATTTGAATGCGCTCGCGGGGAAAGGCTGCCACCTCGTGACAGTGAATTCCTACCTCGCGACACGTGACTCCGAATGGATGGGTGGTTTGTTTCGATATCTGGGGCTGACGGTCAGTGTGGTGGAGCACGGTATGGACACGGAAGCACGGAAGGCTGCATACCAGTGTGATATTACTTATGGCACGAATACAGAGTTTGGCTTCGACTATCTGCGCGACAACATGGCACGTAAGAAGGAAGAACGCGTTCAGTGCGAGCCAGCTTACGCGATCGTCGATGAGGTGGATTCGATTTTGATCGACGAGGCACGCACACCGCTGATCGTCTCTGCACCGGCCGCCGAGAGCACGAGTAAATACGGTAAATACGCTCAGCTGATCCCCCAGCTGGTACGTGATGAGCACTACGAGCTAGACGAGAAGCAAAAGACCGCGACTCTGACCGAAGTTGGCATTACGAAGATGGAAAATCTCTTGGGACTGAAAAATATCTACACCGAAGCAGGCTACGGCGAAGTGCACCACATCGAGCAGTCGCTCAAAGCACAAGCAGTCTTCACACGAGACAAGGACTACGTCGTCCGCGATGGTGAGATCCTGATCGTGGACGAATTCACCGGACGACTCATGCCCGGACGGCGCTACTCCGACGGCTTGCACCAAGCACTCGAAGCTAAAGAAGGCGTGGAAGTCCGACGCGAAAGTAAAACACTCGCCACCATCACACTCCAAAACTACTTTCGCCTATATCCGAAGCTCGCAGGCATGACCGGCACGGCGAAGACCGAGGAGGAGGAGTTTAGTGAGATCTACAATCTCGACGTCGTCATAATCCCAACACACCGCCCCATCAGCCGTGAAGATCGCCCCGACAGCGTATACAAGACCGAAGCAGGCAAGCTAATGGCAGTCGCCAAAGTAGTCCAAGAACGCCACGCAGCTGGACAGCCAGTCCTCGTCGGCACGATCACGATCGAGAAGTCTGAGCAGCTCGCCCAGACACTCCTACGCAGCGGTGTACCGCACAAGGTGCTCAACGCCAAACACCACGAACAAGAAGCAGAAATCATCGCACGCGCTGGTGAACGTGGCGCTGTGACCATCGCGACGAATATGGCTGGTCGTGGTACGGATATCAAGCTCGGCGAAGGTGTCAACGAGGTCGGTGGGCTCTTTGTACTGGGCACGGAGCGACACGAAAGCCGGAGGATCGACAATCAGCTCCGTGGGCGCTCTGGTCGTCAGGGTGATCCTGGTGTGAGCCAGTTTTTCGTCTCGATGGAAGACTCACTCATGCGACTCTTTGGTGGGGACAAGATGAAAAACATGATGGACATGCTCAAGGTACCAGAAGACATGCCCATCGAAAACGGACTCATCAGCCGCAACATTGAAAGTGCTCAGAAAAAAGTCGAAGCGCATAATTTCGATATCAGAAAACATATCGTCCAATACGACGATGTGATGAATAAACACCGCGAGATAGTCTACGGTCGGCGCAAGGCAATCCTCGAGCACGAAGATATCGGCGCAGAGATCCAAAAGCTCGTCGCCGACGAGGCTGCCAGCGTCATTGACGCACACGCCCTCGGACGCGAGCGTCGCGACTGGGAGCTCGAACGGATAGTCAAAGCTCTAGTAAATATCTACGGCAGCAGCGAGTCGCTCTCCCCCGCTAGTCTGGAAAATTTCATGAAAATCGAGGATCTAGGTGAATTCGCCGTGGAGTATCTAAAAACTGGCTATGCCAAGCGTGCTGAGGCAATGGCGAACATCGAGCAGCTCCGCCACGCCGAACGACAGGTCTACCTCACGACGATTGATCGCCTCTGGATGGAGCACCTCGAAAATATGCGCTACCTAAGAGAAAAAGTCAGCCTACGCGGCTACGGACAGCGCGACCCATTGATTGAGTACAAAGGTGAGGCGTACCAGCTCTTCGAGAGCTTGCTGGCGAATATCCGAACGAATACCGTTCATGCGCTGTTTAAACTCGAAATAGCGGCAGCACCAACACCAGTTGTACTGATGAAACCAAAAATCATTACAAATGAAGATGAAATCGAGGATATCCTCACCGGTGACCGCGAGCTGACTCCCGAGCAGCAGCGGGAAATGCAGCAAGCGGCGGCGCAAGTCCTCAAGCCTGACGTAAAAGTCGTCGGACTAGGCAAGGAAGATAGTATCTCGGTCATTCGTGCCGATGACTCGGCTCCTAGCAGCGCCCCTGTGAAAGCTGATAACCCGACTGTGATCCGTGTCGGACCAGAGGACACCCTAGGGAGTGCTCCAACAGCCCAGCTGTCGGCAAACACCCCCGCCGCCGGACGCAATGATCCGTGCCCGTGCGGAGCGAAGCGGGAAGATGGCTCACCGAAGAAGTACAAACAATGCTGTGGCAAGAATGTTTAGTATTAAAAAAATCTAAGCGCAGCCCGCCGTAGCCCGAGCCAAAGGCGAGTGGCGAAGGCTGAGTAATAGTGGCAAGAAATACAAGAAGTGCTGCGGGGCTAGCGTTTAGCCGCCCGCCAGATCGCATACTCCAGACTGTCGGTCAGAGCTTGCCAGCTGGCTTCGAGGATGTTTGCTGAGCAGCCGACGGTGGTCCAGCTCTCTTGACTATCGGTGGATTCGATCAGCACGCGTGTCTTGGCTCCTGTGGCAGCCATAGAGTCCAGTATGCGGACTTTGTAGTCGGTGAGCTCTACATGTGCCACCTGCGGATAAAAACCCGCTACGCAGCGTCTGAGAGCCGTATCCAGCGCGTTCACTGGACCGTTGCCAGTCGCAGCACACTGGCGGGCTGTTTGCCCTACCTTTAGCTCTACAGTCGCAGCGATCCGCCCAGTCGCGAAGCTGCTGGCAACGGTGTAGTCCATCACTTCGAAGAGACGCTTGTACTTACTCCCACTACGGAGGATCAGTAGGGCGAAGGAGGCTTCTGCTGCTTCGAAACAAAAACCCTGATTTTCCAGCTCTTTGACCTGCTTCAGCACGGCTCTGGTCTGGGGCGCACTGGGCCGGAGACTAAACCCGAGCCTTTTGGCGACAGCAACGACGTTGCTTTTGCCTGAGAGTTCAGAGATAGTCGTACGTGAAATGTTGCCGACCGCCGCGGGATCGACATGCTGGTAACTACTCGCGACTTTGGCGACTGCGCTCGCGTGGATACCGCCCTTGTGGGTAAAGGCGAATTTGCCAACGTAGGGTTGGTTGTCATGTGCACGGAGGTTGGCTGTCTCGAAGACGAAATTCGAAAGATTGGTCAGCTCTTTGAGTTTTGTGGGCGGTATGAGTTTGTATCCTAGTTTGAGCTGGAGATCTGCGATGAGTGTCGTCAGATTGGCGTTCCCCGTTCTTTCGCCGAAGCCATTGACTGTCCCTTGGACCAAGCTCACACCACCGGCGACAGCAGCTAGTGAATTACTAATCGCCAGACCGCTATCATTGTGTGCGTGGATACCCAGTGGTGTATTGATTTCTTTTTGGACTTGCTCGGTGATCTGAGCGATCTCGCTAGGTAAGACTCCACCGTTGGTGTCACAAAGGGTTAAATTCCATGCTCCAGCTCGCTCTGCCGCTCTCAGACACTCCAGCACAAACTTTGGATTACTTTTAAACCCATCGAAAAAGTGCTCCGCATCGAAAATAACTTTACGTTTGTTTTTAACTAAAAATTTAATCGTATTCTCTATGAGACTTAAGGCTTTTGTCTGGCTGATTTTCAAAACTTTCATAGTGTGAAGATCCCAAGTCTTACCAAAGACTGTGATCCATTTTGTCTTACTATCTAATACTGTTTTTAAAAGTGAATCTGTTTGAGGAGTTTTATCTTTCAAACACGTCGCCGAGAAAGCAACTAGTTCACTTTTTAAATTAAGTTTCTGAGCTTTTTGAAAAAATTCTTTTTCTTTAGGATTACTCCCTGGCCAACCACCCTCTATAAAATCTATTCCAAAATCATTTAACTTTTGGGTTATTTTTAATTTATCTTGAATAGAAAAATTCACACCCTCCATTTGAGCACCATCACGGAGAGTTGTATCGTATAAATATAGTTTATTAAGCATTTATATAATTAGTAATATATAAGCGGTTTACAAGTTAGACCTAAAAGTGGTGGAATATTAATGTTTTGTAGAAAAGTAGATAGAAAAGTAAATAGAATGTAGATAAGTTATAAATAAATCGATGTTTTTGGTTTATAAATCAGGAAATTGAAATAAAATAATAATGGAAAATAAACTCAACTAAGAGGTTTACGCTGACTTAATTGGATACGGTTTTTCTGAGTTTTAAGCTTAATTGTCCCAGTGATGAAACTTTTTTCAGGTAGATTTTCTGAGATTATAAGTCCGCTGCCGACGAAAGAGCCACTACCGATGAGCACTCCTGGCATCAAGCTAGTGTTGATCCCGATCCTGCTACCTGCGCCGATCACGCAGCCAAACTTGGTCGTGCCTGTGCCGAGTTTACGTTTTTGGACGATAGATTTTACTTCGCTCTCATCTAGTCGAAGATTACCAGTCACTACACCAGCCCCGAGGCTGACATTCTCAGAGAGCACACTGTCACCGACGTAATTACGATGGAGCCAGACCGACTCACCGAGATAGCTCCGAGCGACCTCTGAGCCACTGCCGACGACAGAGTTCATTCCAATTATCGAGTCTCGCACTAGAGAGTGAGTGCCGACGACCGAGTTTTGTCCCAAGAAGGCCGGACCACGCACCACAGCGAAGTCGAAGATGCGAACACCCGCCTCGATAACTACGTCGCCTTCGATCACTGCTGTTTTGGCGATCTGCGCCTTGGGAGAGATTTGACGTTTCAATCCAGTCAAGAATAACTCGCCAGCCTTTAACACATGCCAAGGATATTTGAGTGCTTGCCAAGTGCCAGTGTGTTTTATGGCGATGAATTTCTCAGTTTTAAATAGCTTCGCCAGTGCGCGCTCGTAGCCATCATCTTTGGTGTTACTGGTTTTTTTTAGCTCTGTGATTAGCTGTGTCGGCTTGTTGAAAAGATGGCAGACGAGATTGACTAGATTGCTGGGTTCTTTACTCGGCTTTGGTTTTTCGACGATGTCGATGATTCTCTCCTGCGTGACTTTCAAATAACCACCAGGAAAATACTCACTTACCTGCTTCGCCAATATTGCTCCGGCACAGTTTTTGGCAGCGAGGACTTTTTTGATACCAGCTATATCGATGAGGTCGTTGGTCGAGATTATGAGCGTTGGCTCTTTTAAGTACTTCTCTGCGGTCAGCACTGCTCCTGCCATACCTTTGTTGAGGTTTTTTTGCTCCAAGACAATATCTCGCGGAAAGAGCTTTTTGAGCTGAGCGAGATTATGTTTACCGCCGACGATGACGAATTTTTTGATGCTGGTTTTTTTGCGTAGAGTTTTTATCTGGTGTTCAATGATCGTGACGTCGCCGAACTTCAAGAAGTTCTTGTCTGGTAGTGGCCAGAAGCGACGAGAGCGGCCGGCAGCGAGGATTAAAGCTTGCATAGAGCCTAGATTTTAGCAGAATCGGTACTGTCTGGCTCGATACTGAAGTAGCGACAAACAGTGAGATAAAATCCTGCACCGAGTCCAGAGAGTATCCCGACCTTGAGCGTGAGTAGCCAGAAGCCAGTCACCAGCCAGAAGCTTGTTGCGCCGAGGATTAGTCCACCGAGTGCGCCACCGGCAAGGAAGATCTTGCCTAGAGTACTCCAAATATGACGTAAGAGCTGCTTGCGTAGTAAGAAGAGCAAGAGTCCACTGCTAGTCACACCAGCCAGTGCGTAGGCGACAGCTAGACCATTGGAGTAGTGGTCTGCGATTAGCAGCTTCGCCATCACCACAGTGACGATCAATGCCAATAGACTTGCCAAGAGCGGTACGCGGGTGTTTTTTTTGGCGAAAAAGGCGTTATTCAGAAGCGGTAAAACAGTAAAGAAGGGAATCGCTGGTGCGAGGAGTGCTAGTGATTGTGAGACTAGCCAGATGTCGGTCTCGCCAAATTCGCCACCAAACAAAATCAGTCGTGTGATGTCTGCCCGTAGGACAAAAAGACCAACAGCCGCCGGTATAGCCCAAAAAAGCACACCGATAAAATTCTTTCTCAGTAGGGGAAAGAACTCCTCAGTATGTGCTGTGCGCGTCAGCGCGGCGAAGCTGACAGTAGCGTATGCTACGCCAACTACGCCGAGTGGTAGGCTGGCGAGATTCCACGCGTAGTTAAAAACTGCGAGTGCACCAGTCCCGATCAACGAGGCGAAGATTGTGATCGCAATGAACTGAAATTGGCTAGCGCCGAGTGTAAGTATTCGTGGTCCAGCGAGTCGGAAAAGTGTTCGTAGTTTGCTGATTTGAAAAGTTGCCTGCCAGCGAAAACCACTTTTCAAAATCCCAGGTAGCTGAATAGTGGCGTGGAGTGCTGCACCGAGCACTGTACCCCAAGCCAAACCATAGATACCGTATTGACTAGCCCAGACGAGTGCACCGAAGATAATACCAGCGTTGTAAAGTACAGGCGCGAACGCATACCATGTGAAGCGATGGAAGTGCTGGGCAAGTCCACCAAATACAGCCGAAAGTGTAAAAAAGAGTGGTGCGAGCAGTTGAATTCTGAGTAGCTCTGCAGTGAGTGTGATCTGCTCAGGACCAAAGCCGGGTGTGATCAAACGGGTCAGTGGCTCTGCTAGCACAAAGATAATCACCGAGAGTGCCAAGACAGCGATGAAGAGTACATTGAGGACATTGCTGGCGAATTGGTTTTCTCGTTCGCGGTCTTTTAGCTCTGTGATGAGTGGTACAAAGGCGGCAGAAAGTGCTCCAAATATTAAAAGACTATAGACCAAGTCTGGTAGTCGAAAGGCAGCGTAGTAAAGATCGAGCTGAAAGATGCCTTCACCTGTAGTACCAAAAGCCTGAGCAAAGAGATGGTCGCGCCAGACACCGAGTGCTCTCGAGACGAGCTGACTGGCAGCTAGTAGTCCGACTCCACCAAGAATAAATTTTTTAATCATTGAAGAGATTTTAACAGAATGAGGGTGTAAAATGGTTCTACTTTTTAATCCCTCACACAAGATGGCCAGCTCTCTAAACAAAGTCCAGATCATCGGTAATCTCACGCGTGATATCGAATCTCGCCAAACACCCAATGGGCACACAGTCGCGACTCTCGGCGTCGCCACCAATCGCAAGTGGAAAGGCTCAGACGGACAACTCCAAGAAGAAGTCGAGTTTCACAATGTCGTCGTCTGGGGACGTCTTGCGGAGATTTGTCAGCAGTATTTGAAAAAAGGTTCGAAGGTTTATTTCGATGGTCACCTCAAGACTCGTACCTGGGAGGACCCCGAAGGCAAGAAAAATTACAAGACTGAGATCGTTGCAGAAAACATGATTATGCTTGATTCGCGCGGTGCAAGTGGCGGTGCACCAGCTCCAGCTGCTACGCCTGCGGCGAATCCAACACCAGCTGCCCCAGCATCGGGGGCTCCGGCTGAGGAGATCAAGATCGATGATTTGCCGTTTTAGGATGCGGTGAATAAGTTTTTTTTAAAAATACAAAAAACCCGCCGCGGCGGGTTTTTTTGTTACCGATTAGTATTTAGTTTCTTTGACGACGTCGGTAGATCAGCCAGCTGCCCATGATAGCTAGACCGGCTGCGAGCGCGAGCGCTTCGACTGGTCCGACTTCTATCTTGAGCACATTGGAAAAGTTGGCGGCTTCGTGGCCCTCGGCGTAGAATGCACGGACAGAAAAATAATATTCTGTATTGGCAGCGAGACCGGTAGGTTTGAGATAAGGTGTGGTGACTTCGGCGGTTGGCAGGTCAAAATAGTTGGGTTGGGTGCCAGCATAGACACGGTAGCCAGCTGCGCCAGCGACGGGGTTCCAGATCAAGATCGGGCTACCGCCAGCGTCTTTGCGCTGCCAGAGCTGGATTGGCTCTTCGGTGATATCTGGTTTTACTCCCGCAGCGTTGCGACAGTTGCCCGCACCAGGTGTGGCGACGACTTCTTCATTGGTCTGGAAAACAATCTGATTGGCAGCGTCGAGTCCACGAACTGTGAAGTAGTAGGGCACTCCGTTGATAAGATTGCGGACTTCCCAAGTGGTGCGGCGACCGAGTAGGTTTTGGCGTTCGAGATAGTCACTTGATTTTAGTCCGTAGGCGATTTGGTAGTGACGGATTCGTTCGTCTGCTTGGTCTTGCCAGTCGAGCTGGACTGTGGCGTCACAGGCAGTTGCACGGAGATTTAAATATGAGCGTGGTGTCTCTTTGACGACTTCGCTTTTACCATTGGGCGTACCATCGGTGTCATAGGACATGACTTGAAAGTAATAAACAGTTTGGTCATTGAGTCCGGTGATGTGCCAGCTGGTACCGCTATCGGCGGTAGTATAGTCTCGGTCGAGATTGTCTTCTGCGCGTCCGTAGAGGATCGTGTAGTAGCTGATCTCGGTGTGGTTTGCTGGTGGATCCCAAGTGAGGTTGACGCGTTTACTCTGGGGAGTGGTCTGTATAGAGCGAATAGTGATAGGAGTCTCGACGGTGATGCTGCCAGCAGCAGTTTCGACCAGAGTGTTGCCAGCTGTGTCTACCAGAGTGACATCAAACAAGTGTTTGCCAGGAGTGGTAGCTGTGACTCTGGCAGAGTAAGCGCCAGCCATGCCTTCAATTAGGTCAATTTGTTTGCCGTCAAGGCTGAGCTTGGCTTCTTTTAGTTGAGCTTCACTCTGGACGGTGATGACTGACTCTGATCCGCTGGTGATAGTGATGGGATTTGAAGTGACGCTGGTGATGGTCGGCAGTGTCGTGTCGATAGTGATTGGCACTAGGTCAGAGATAGACACGATAGAGTCGTTGAAGTCCAGTAGTGCTACCTTGAGCTCTAGTCCGCCATCGGTTAGTCCAGATATAGTGAGGCTAAATTTGCCATTTAGGTCGGAGGTGGCACGTTCGGAGATTTGACCATTTACAAATGCGACGATATTAGAATTTGCGATTGTGGCGCCACTGACGGTAAGTGTGTTTTGGTTAAAAAGTGAATTTTTAGTTGGGCTGACAATAATTGGTGCGTCTTGTTTGGCGATTATGCCGTCGTTGACCTGGACGCTCAGAGTGGCCGGAGTAGTGTCTTTGTCAGTTGTGATATCGAGTGTAGTAGCGCCTGGTTCGACTAGAGTTACGGCATTGGCAAAGGTGTGTATGCCGCGGTCTAGTAGTGTAAAGGTATAGTCACGAGGTAGTAGCGCGAGAGGGTCTGTACTCTCAAAAGTCACTGTACCAGTGTAGTCCTCTAGTACGATGCCATCAGTGTCAGTAATGCTGACCGTGATGTCAGTTGGTTCGTTGACCGCTACAGCTGTCGGGAAATCAACAGTTAGTTTTTCTTTTGCGGCAGTCAGCTCAGTATTGAGAGCATCACCGGTCTGTGCGAGCAGTTGATTGCCCAGTGTATTACTATCTCCGCCGACAGCATTGGCGTTGTTGAGGAAGACGATCCGGCTGCGTTCGGTGAGTGTCGTGCCCGAGGTGGTGTCTATAGCTGTGAAGGTGCCGACACCTTCGGTATTGCTAGTCACGGCAAAGACCGCTTCCCCATTGGTATTAGTCGTACCTTGGATTATTTGGATTTGATCAGCTGGACGACTGCCGATTAGGTTTACTGTATGACCAGCGAGCGGGTTGCCATTTGTATCACGCAGGGTTGCGGTGAGAGTTGATTTGGCTGTCCCCAAAAAAACTAATTCATCACTAGCTCGCAAGGTTGATTTTTTTATCGAGACAGCTGCTGTCGATGTCGTCGTATTGGTCGTAAGTCCTGCATTGACAGCGCCTAGAGCACTGATCGGTACGAGTGCGTAGCCACTGGGTATCTGCTGGGCAAAGACTGGCGCAGTCGTCAGACTGACACCTAGCATTACGAGCAAGCTGGCTAGTATTTTTTTGGTCATTTGATTTGGGTTTTTGAAAGAAATTTTCATATTATCTTATCAAATTTTGCAGATTTGGTCAATCGTAGCAGCTTGCCACTCTATAAAAATAGTGTTTTCATCATATTTGTAAAAAGGCACTCTGAATAAGAATTTAAGTGGTGCGCCAGGAGGGGTTCGAAGTTAGCTGTATGGTCGTATTAGTCCCCAGCACAGTTTGCGGTGCGCACCGGCATGATAGTCCAGATTAAAACCTTGTGCCTTTCGAGTTTCTCGACACTCGCTAGTTCTCCACGCAGAACATCCCACCTGTGGTGGGATAGCCTGTATGGTGCGCCAGGAGGGGTTCGAACCCCCGACCCCCGGTTCCGAAGACCGGTGCTCTATCCAGCTGAGCTACTGGCGCATAGAGTTAGTTTAATCTATTCGGTAGTGCGTGCCTATACTTCGTTTGCGTTTGAGTGCTGCCTTGGTTATCAATAGTGCGGCGGTACGAGCGTTTTTTGTAGTTAGGCTTTGTGGTTTGAGTTTGGTTAGGGTTTTTAGCGCGGAGAGTAGACCAGCTTTGCTACGGACAATACCAACGTGCTGCCACATAGTCTGGCGAATAGTTTTTAAAACTTGAGCATCTGTAGGGTGCTTGAAAGTGTACTGCGGTATTTTTGGCTCTGATTTCAAAAGTGGTCGAATAGATCCAGCTAACCCAACAGCTAGCCCGAAGACAACAGCTTCAGCCAACGAGTTGCTAGCGAGACGATTCGCGCCATGGACACCAGTGGCTGCGACCTCACCGATAGCGAAGAGGTTTTTGAGATTGGTTTCGCCTTTCAAATTTGTCGTTACGCCACCACAGGCATAGTGTGCGACTGGGAAGATTGAGATTAGGTCTTTCGCGAGGTTAAAGCCAGTTTTTTGGACTTCACTCCAGATGAGCGGAAAGCGCTCTTTGAGCCAGTTTGGTTCAGCGCGGGTAAAGTCGAGGTAGACTTTCCCCTTTTTCAATTCAGCGAAGATCGCGCGTGCGACTATGTCTCGTGGGGCTAGTTCGGCGGCTTTGTCATAGGCTGTCATGAAGCGTTCGCCGCGTGCATTGCGCAGGACAGCACCTTCACCGCGGAGACTTTCCGAGAGCAGTGTTAGTCGTGTTTGGCGACTGACGAGAGCAGTCGGGTGAAACTGTACAAACTCCAAATCTTTTAATACGGCACCAGCGCGGTAGGCTGCGGCTAGCCCATCGCCAGCTGAGACAGTCGGGTTCGTAGTGCGAGCGTAGAGCTGCCCAAAGCCGCCAGTGGCGAGTACGGTCTGACCAGCGAGTATGGAAGAGGTTTTGTATTTGGTTTTTACAAAGGCACCATAGCAGACATTTTTTCGTACGATGAGGTCTAGTAGCGTCGTGTTGGTTAGGATTCTAATGTTTTTATTGGCACGGACTTTTTTTGCTAGTACTTTTTCGATTGTCTCGCCTGTGGAGTCTTTCGTATGCCAAATACGACTGTGGCTATGAGCAGCCTCGCGAGTCGGTTCAGTGGCGAACCGTACTCCGAGCGACTCTAGCCAGTCGACGGCTGCTGGTGCGTGCTCTACGAGGAAGTGCGTGGCACGTTTATCATTTGTGCCTGCGCCAGCATAGAGTGTGTCACGGTAGTGCTCGGCGAAGCTATCCCAGTGGAGATCGCGTACAGCAGCGATGCCTGCCTGAGCGTAGCGGCTGGAGCTTTCTAGCAGATTGGACTTGGTGATTAAAGTTACCTGACCTCGCTTTGCGAGTGTGAGTCCAGCAGTGAGACCTGCGATACCCGAGCCGATGATGAGGAAGTTAGTTTGCAATCTTCAAAGAAAAATCTAAAGCAGGACTGCTGTGCGTGAGCGCGCCGAGCGAGACATAATCTGCACCAGTTTTGAGATAATGCTTGGCATTTTTGGTAGTGATATTGCCAGAGGCCTCAAGTAATATCTTGGGGTTGATCGCACGGAGTTTGGGTATGAGTTTTTGGAGTTTGGCTGGTGTGAAGTTGTCGAGCAAGAGGATTAGGTTCTTAGAATCCTGAAAGTACTTGGCTATTTTAGTAGCTAGTTTGGTCGTGTTGGTTTCGATCTCGAAAGGTTCACGAGTTGCGATTTGCTGCCAGCAGGTTGGGTCTAGCGCGAGGTGGTTGTCTTTGACGAGGATTTGGTCACTCAGACTCAATCGGTGTGAAAGTCCCCCACCGAGCACGACCGCACGACAGTCGAGTAGCCCGAGTGGGGTCTTGCGCGTGGCGGCGATTTTATTTTTACCGACTTGTTTTACTACATCGGCAGTGGCGGTAGCGATACCCGAGAGTCGTTGAATTAAATTCAAAGCGGTGCGTTCGGTTGTCAAAATATTCAGTGCGCTGCCGGTGAGTCGTGCTACGATCTCGCCGCGTTTTATCTGCGCACCATCACGTTTACGCTTTGTGATTTTTACTTTGTGTTTCCCCCAAAAGTACTCTGCTTCATCTAGTCCAGCGAGGACACCAGTTTGTTTGGCTTTGACTATGGCTTTTACTTTGGCGTGCGGATTTTTTAGCAGCGTGGTGGTGTTGTCGCCTGCGCCGATATCGGCGCGGTAGATCAGCTCAAGTAGCTCACTGGTGAATTTGCGATAAGTAGGGTTTTTCAATGTGAGCCGGGCGGACTGGCGAGCGGAGGGTTTCATATTTTCTTTATCATATAGGGCTTATCCAAATAATACCCGAGCTTACGATAATATGGACGGACACCGATACCTGCTGGGATTTTGATTAGCTTTACTCTGGATTTTTTGGCGATTTTTTCAGCGTGATCTAGTAGGCGGCGTCCATAGCCGTGGTGTTGTCCAGAGGCTTTGGTTCGCTGTGTGAGGGCAAGCTCCTGACCGTAGCTGTGGAGCTCACGGACGAAAGCAGTTCGATCAGTCGCGCACAGACGTAGGCGACAAAAGGCAAGGATTTTATCCTGCTTGGTGTCTTCGTAGCTCAAAAAAATCTCCTGCTCTCCCGATGCGATGAAAACGCGTTTGATTAGCTCTACGTTCTTTGGATCAAATTTTGTATCGCGAATTTCGCGACAGCGGATACAACGACACTTTACTTTTTTGTTTTGGAGGATTTGGCGTAGATTGGTTAGTTTACAGCCAGCGAGTATTGAGGTAGCTGGGATATCGCGAACAATGCGCGCGAGGCGACAGTATTCAGGTGTGATTTTTTTCAGCTCGGCGACGAGACTGGTCAGTACTGTATTGGAGTAGGGGTGGTATTGTTGTGCGCGCCAGAGTCGCTCCAGACCAGTGCCAGCAAGTACGGAGCAGGGGTAGATTTTTAGCTGGTCGGGGCGGTAGTCGTCACTCTCGAAGAGCACGTGAAACATAGCGAGGTCCTTGGCTGGTGTAGTGCCGGGCAGATCGGGCATCATATGGAGTCCGACCTTGAGTCCAGCGTTTTTCAGTAGCTTTATCGCGGTGGCAGTCTGGGCAGCGGTGTGTCCGCGTTTGGTAAATTTCAAAACAGTATCATCGAGCGACTGAGCGCCGAGCTCTACGCGCGTGACACCGAGTCGCATTTGATGACGAACTTCTGCTAGGCTGAGCCAGTCGGGGCGTGTCTCGATCGTCAGTCCGACGAGGCGAGACTGGGCGCGTTCGTTGGCAGTTTGGAGGTCGGAGAGTGAGTTAGATTTAGCTTTTGTCTTTGTGTTTAGTGCCTGTAAGCAGCGGCGTACAAACCAAGTCTGATACCAGCGTGGCAGCGCTGTCCAAGTACCGCCGAGGATTATGAGTTCGATTTTTTCGGCGGGGTGACCACAAGCTTGGAGTGAGGCGAGGCGTTCGCTGACTTGGCGGTGAGGGTCAAACTGATTGCGTACAGCGCGCATAGCGCCAGGTTGATTGCTGAGATAGCTTTTGGGTAGACCTTTTTCGCTAGGGCAAAAAATACACCGACCTGGGCAGCCAAAGTCACGTGTCAAAACTGTAATGACCGAGACACCCGAAAGACTACGGATGGGACGACGGATAAGGAGTTTTTCTAATGCAGGAGCGGGTTTAATTTTTTTTTCGGTAAGGAGTTTTTTGTAAGCAGCTAGCAATCGACTATTCGGCAGCAGGGCGCTGCCTGCAGCATAGCGGGCTTTGATTTGGCGCAAACTCTTCTCCGAGTTAACCTTCTCTTTGAGTGTGGCGAGAATTATTTTTTTAGCAGTTTGCATGACCAAAGACTCAGCTAGTTTACGGCAGAAAGTCGCTCGCGACTATGATACCATCGCCGACGAATGGGATCGGACACGGCAAAACTCATGGGGTGAGTTTGAGTTTTTGGGTGAGCTGCTGGAGCAAAGCCATTCTGATAAGAATATAAAAATATTAGACGCAGGGTGTGGTAATGGTCGGCTAATTAAATGGTTGGACACAAAATTAAATAAAAATGGGTATGAGTATCTCGGTGTGGATAGTTCTAGTGAATTACTAAAAAAAGCGCAGACAAGTTTTCCTGCACGGAAGTTCCAACAGGCTGACCTGACAGAGTTTCGAGCCAAGGCAAAGTACGATGCTGTCGCCTGTATCGCGGTGTTACACCATCTGCCGAGTAGGACCGATCGATTAAAGGTTTTACAAAATCTTTATACGAGTCTGGAAAATGGTGGTCGACTTTTCCTGACAGTTTGGAATCTCTGGCAGCTACGGTATCTGAAATTCACATTAAAAAGTTATTTAGTTGGCACTCCTCGCGAGTGTCGAATTCCTTTCGCTGGACGAGTGGAGCGCTATGTCTATGCTTTCACTGCGAGTGAGCTAATGCAGCTGTTTGACGAGGTGGGATTTAGTCGAGTTGAAGTTTTCCCTGCGGCTAGAGAGAATAAGACTGGTGTTTTCACTGGACGTAATCTAATAGTCCGCGCTATCAAATGAACCCTAAAGATCCTGAAATACTCGAAGGTGAAGTCATTGGCTCTGCGCCAGAAAAAAACTCTCAGCGAGAGCAACCACGTGGCGGCGTACCACCACAGTTTGCTAAAATCCAGTCATCATGTTTGACAGGTTGCTTGATCGCGTTAGTGCTCGTATTGTCTGTAGTGGTTTTTGCGCCCGCACTTTTGTTGTTGCCTTTGTTGCTCTGGCTCTTTTGGTGGCTGCGCCAAAAGAAGTAGTAGCAGCAAGTTTCGTCGATGTGCCGAGTACTCACACCAATGCTGCTGCGATTGATTATCTCACGACAGAAGGTGTGATCGGTGGTTATCCTGACGGCTCTTTCCGACCGGATCAGCCAGTCAATCGAGCAGAGGCGCTCAAGATTATCTTGCTCGGTAGTCAGATCGTGACTAGTGCTTCGCGTGCGGCAGTTTTTCCCGATGTGCCAGCTGAGGCTTGGTTCGCTCCATTTATCAGTACTGCCAAGGATCGTGAGATCGTCGGCGGTTATCCTGATGGGTTTTTTCGTCCGGAGCAGACGGTCAATCTCGTCGAAGCACTCAAGATGGCGCTGACCGCCAATCAGATTGTGCTGGACAATTACGCGACTACAGCTCAGGTCTTTGCCGACACTGAGGCTGGTGCGTGGTATAGCGCCTTTCTCAGCTATGCCAAGCAGTTTGAGCTGGTCGATGGCGACACAGGCGATCGTGTGTATCCAGATCGATCATTGACACGTGGTCAGCTCGCGGAGGTGATGTACCGTTATGCGACGCGCATTGATCGTGTCTGTCCGCGCTTACTGGATAATATCAAAACCAAGTCAACTGATTATTTCAATGGGCTAACACTTACACAACCATTACCGACGATCTTTTATGAAGATGAGATTTATGCGTTGCGTGGTTCTACGGCTGGGGCAGTGCCAAAGGTGACAGCTTTTTTTTCCAAGACAAATGGCGAGCAAGTTGTTTTTTCGACAGCTGTCGAAAATGGTGAGTTTGTATTACCGGTCGAATTCCGTGCGCCAGGATATTACAATTTCGCCGTACTGCCTGGTGAAAGCGGTCGGAGTGTAGTGGCGACAGTGGAAGTAATACCACAGGAGTGTGCTCCAGCCACAGTCGCCGTGGCAAGCAGTATGCCAACTGGTTTGACCGCTACGACTGTAGACAACGAGCCGATCCTGCGCTGGGACAACGGTACCAACAACCTTACACGTGTGGTGTTGCGTCAGGGGTCGCATCGTTATGAGCGACTGCTATCGGCTGGACAGACGGAGCTGGTGCTTGATCCAGTAGACTTCACTGATTGGGAGGTCGGTAGCGCGACGGTTCAAGTCTTCGGTGCGTATGCGGAGGGCGGTGTCAGCTATGCGCCGAGGACAGAGTGGGTAGCAAGTGATCCATTGACACTAAATATCGCTCAGCATTATTTTTCTGAGTGGCGTACCGATGTGCTCTCACTCTCTCTATTGCCAGAGACGCATGGTGATGCTCTGACGCTGGCTGGCACTAGCTCTATCGCGCTGGAGACGACAGCTTATCTGGTCTCACCAAGTGGTACAGTAAAAGAGTTTACTTTCGTCGGTGAGCCAAACGAACTCCTAGCTGGTAGTAGTTTTACGCTCAATCTCAATTTTTCTGAAGTGGGTACATATATAGTCGAAATAAATGATACAAGTGGATTGGCAGTGCTCAACCATCCGCTTTACCAGACTGGTACTTTTCCACTTTTGCCGGATTTTCAAGATCTCCGTGATACTGTCAAATCAGCGGCTGGTTTCTCACTCAATCGTGAGCGTTCGATCTGGCTACGCTTGGTCAACTCTGCACGAGCACAGGCTGGGCTTGGTGCGGTCACTCTGAGTCCTGAGCTGTCTGAGATCGCTCAAGATTATGCCGAGCAGATGGCTACGAATAATTTTTTTGGACATGTGGGGCTAGACGGTCGTGATCCAGAGGCGCGTCGCACAGCAGCTGGTTGGCCACTCTCAGTCGGTGAAAATCTCGCACAAGATATGAATACTCAATACGCCCATGCTGGGCTAATGCGCTCAGCCGCGCATCGTGCCAATATCTTAAACCCCGAATGGGGGCAGGTAGGACTAGGGATCGCAGAAAACTCACGTGGTGAGCGCCTCTTTGTCCAAGAGTTCAGCGTCACACTCAAGACTGAGCCTACGCTGGACACTTTGGCAGATGAGCTCTTCGCTAGCTTGAGTGCTGCGCGACAGTCACGTGGTTTGGTTGCCTTTAGCTCACATGCCAATATCCAAGCTGCTGCCGATAGTTGGAGTAAACAAATGACAGCTGGCAATTTCCTAGATACAGTCCATGGTCCTGCTAGTCTAGAGGCGACAGTGCGTGCACAAGGTTTCTCCGGCTCGATCAAGGCGCTGATTTTCAAAGCCAGCCGACTAGCCGATATCGAGGCTAATCTGCTCGCGGATGAAAATTTCCTGACGGTGGAGTTCGGCACGCTAGCGATCGGAGTCGCGCAGGGTGACGATGGTGTCTACCGTGCGACGGTGATTTTTCGCTAAAACCACTCCAGCGCCTTTTGCATTACTTCATCAGCTGCGGTGTTTTCATCTTCAGCTACGGCGATGTCTGGCGTGATACCATTGCCTTGGATTGGTTGGAAGTTGGGACTCAGCCAGTGGGCGATCGTGAGCTTCAGCGCGGTACCATCGGAAAAAAACGAGAGCTCTTGGACGGTGCCCTTACCAAAGCTTTGACTACCGACGATCGCAGCGACATTGTGGTCCTGAAGCGCACCAGCGACGATCTCAGAGGCACTAGCGCTACCTTTGTTGACCAGTACTAGTGTTCGGTAGCCGTCCAGTAGTGGTGTTCGGTTGGTCCTGTAGACTGTGTCGTTGCTTGGATCGCGGTAGCGAGCGGTGGCTGCGACTGAGCCATTTGGTAGGAAGTAGCCGAGCATGTCGATAGCAGTATTGAGCAGACCACCAGGATTATTCCGTAGGTCGAGGACGATGCCTTTTGGCTTCTGCGCTATGATCTCGGCAGCTGCTTTGCCAAACTCCTCAGCAGTAGTCACGCCAAACTGACTAATCGATACTACGGCGATATTATTATTAAATGTTAGTTCGACAGATTTGACCTCGACACGTGCACGCGTGACGATAAAGCTTTGTGTCTGACCATTGCGCCTAATGGTGATCTGTATATCTGTACCAGTAGGGCCTTTGATACGGCCAGCAACCTCACTGACGGTCATACCCTTGACTGATTTACCACCGACTGCGGTGATGACATCATCGGGTTTGAGTCCGGCTTCTTCTGCTGGTGAGCCTTTGATCGGACTAACAATGACAACATCGCCAGTTTTTTCGTCCTCCGAGAGGTACGCGCCGATACCTTCTACCTCTCCTGAGAGTCCGTCGGAGAAGGCGTTGCTAGCCTCTGGCGTAAAGAAATTGGAGTACGGATCACCGAGTGAATCGACAATACCTTTGGCAGCTGCCTGAATCATGACAGTCTCGTCGATTTGGTTCTCAAAGAGGAATTTACTTGTTATCTGATTCCAAATGATTTCAAGCAATTCATTATTTGGTATGACGCTACTACGACTAGTCTGAACTACGACGACCGATCCTTCGTTAAAATTATCTAGCTTATAAAAAAGCTCTGCTGCGCCAGCTCTCGTGAGAGCCTGATTGACACCAAACTTGCCATCGGCGACAGGAGCCATCACGTCAGCCTTGACCGCGCGATAGACGTACGGTGCGTACATATGACGACTGGGTACATCACGGAAGCCAAAGTATTCCTCGACGATAGTCGGCGGCGTACCGACACCAAAGAGTGCTAGCCCTAGTCGGGCAGCCTCACCACGTGTGAGCACACGCTCTGGACCAAATTTGTCACGATAGTCTGACAACATGCCAAAACGCTCAGCCTCAGCGACATATGGTGCGAACCAACTTTCGACGGGGACATCGTTGAAGCGTGTACGAGAGTTTTTATCCAGCTTGCTTGCGTCGACACCTGCGGCGAGGAGCCCCATAGTGAGGAACTCTGCGCGAGTGATTGGGCGCTTGGGGTTGAACTGCCCGCTATCATTACCGACTCCGATCGACCCTAGCCATTCGATTGCCTTTGCTTGTGGATTTTGGGCTGTGATATCGGTGAAGGTGGCCAAAGCAGGATTGACAGTGATCATCAAGATGATCGTCGCAACGAGTAGGCGGTAGAAATTAGACATAACTTGGAATTTTTTTAAAAAAACAAAATAAAGAATAACCAATGCAGTCTAGCAGTTTTCTGCTTCTCCTACACGAGTTTTAGGTCTTTTAGTACCGAGCTGATTTTGGCTTTGTTGGCTGTGCTCGGCTCGGTCAGTGGCAAGCGGACAGCATAGGGTAGCTTGTTCATCTCGGCTAGCGCCCACTTTACGTCGATGGGGTTATTGTCGAGGAAGTTTGCCTCCATGAGAGCTAAGTACTTGCTATGTAATGTCTGCGCACGTTCCCAGTCACCAGTGTTGGCTGCTGACACTAGCTCGTGAAATTCACGTGGGATTTCATTGGCAGCGACACCGATACTGGCTTTGCCGCCGAGCTTGATTATCTCTACTGTTTGGCTGTCCTCACCGGACACTACTGCGAAGTCAGCAGGTTTATTGTCACAGATCTCTTTGATTTGGACGAGATCGTTACTGGCTTCTTTGACACCGATGATGTTTGGGTGTTTTGCTAGCTCTAGCGTGGTTGCCGCTTCGACGTTTTTACCTGTGCGGCTGGGGACATTGTAAATAATCAGTGGCATACCGACTTCGGCGATTTTTGTGTAGTGGGCGACTAGTCCGTCTTGGGTGGGTTTGTTATAGTACGGGCTCAGCGAAAGGATCGCATCGGCACCAGTTTTTTGTGCGTGTTTAGCGAGATCGACCGCCTCGGCAGTATTGTTTGATCCAGCACCAGCGATGACAGGTACACGCTTCTTTGCTTCGTCTACGACGATATCTACGACGTGGTGATGCTCGCTATGACTGAGTGTCGCGCTCTCGCCTGTCGTCCCTGCGACGACGATACCATCGGTACCCGAGGCGATCTGCCAGTCGACCAGTTCACGCAGTTTTGCCTCATTGATCTCGAGTGACTGTGGATCAAATGGTGTGACGAGGGCGACAAAGGAGCCAGTAAGGTCGGCGTGAGTCAGCATTGATTTAATTATTTAGTGACTGTGGCGTCAGGGGTGACCTCTGCGGTTGGTGTATCAGCGGTAGGAGTAGTTGGTGCTGTTTCAGCTGGTGTTTCTGCCAGCGTCTCATTGACAGTGGTCAGTGCTGCATCGATATCTGTGAGCGAGGTTTCGAGTTCAGCCTTTTGGACTAGTAGCTCAACGGCAGCAGAAGTAGACACCTCGGTAGACTTATCTGTATCGGTGCCGGTCTCGCCACGGTTGAGTAGCTGGTCGATGGAGTCCATCGCTGCTTGGATACTAGCAACGGCTTCGTCGAGCTGGCGTTTTTTTTCAATCAACGCCTCTTTGGCGTTTTCTACTTCGGCGATGACATTTGCGACGCTAGTTTTGACCTCTTCGATTTGTGTCGTGGCTTTGGTCTGTAGATCTTTGGCCTGCTGGACTACACTGGCAGCTGTCTCACAGCCTGTGAGGAGGAGGCTGGTCGGCAGGATTATGAGGACGAAGACAAGGAGTTTTTTAATCATTACTATGATTTTAAAGAAAAATGGTGTGGTTTGTCCAAACTCATATTTTTCCGCTAGAATCCAACTAATTAAAAAGCTTTCCAAATGCTCCTAACTTGCGATCAAGGCGACCTCATGGCAGCGCTCACGACTGTGAGTAAGGCAGTCAATATCAACAACACGCTACCAGTACTCAACAATATCCTGCTCAAGGCAGAAAATAAAAAGCTGACCTTTGCAGCGACGAATTTGGAGATCGCGATTACAACCAGTATCTCCGCAGAAATTAAAAACGAAGGTAGTCTCACTGTACCAGCGAGGCTTTTCACTAGCTATGCTGGTCTGCTCTCTGCAGGCAAAGTCGAACTGGCGAATAAAGAAGGCCTTGATTTACAAATCAAGGCATCTAAGTCACAGACTCGTATCAAAGGTATCTCGGCAGATGAGTTTCCACTGATCCCGCAAGTCCAAAAAGACATCAGTCTCGAGCTAGTAGCAGGTGACCTGCTGACTGCGATCCAACAAGTCGCCTTTGCTTCGGCGCGTGACATGGTGCGACCAGTACTAGCAGGAGTCAATCTCCATGCGACAAAAAAAGAGGTGCGCCTTGCGGCGACAGATAGTTACCGCCTGTCAGAAAAGGTCCTGACGCCGACCAAAGGACCAGAGAAAGACTTCACAATCATAATCCCAGCACGGACAGTCATGGAGTTGGCGCGGATCATCGAAAAGGGCAAAGAGCCTGTCACGCTTGATTTTTCTGGTAGTCAGGTGCTATTCATCTACAAGAATGTAGAGCTGGCGAGTCGTTTGATCGAAGGTGCTTTCCCTGAGTATGGTCAGATTATCCCCAAGAAGCACTTGACCCAAGTCAATATCAAGACCGACGAGCTCGCTACTGCGGTCAAGCGTGTCAACCTTTTTACCAAGGATAGCCACAACGTAAAACTCGAAGTATCAGCAGACAAAAAGCTCCTCATTCGTTCTGATGCGACTCAGATTGGCGAAGAAGAAGCCGAAGTCGCTGCGACTATTGCTGGTGCAGAAAACACTGCGGCGCTCAATGCGAATTATCTACTGGAGGCACTCGGTGCACTCGGTAGCGCCGATGCCGTACTAGAGCTCGGTGAAAAGACTGCCCCAGTGGTGATCAAGCCAGCCAAGGGTAGTGACTATCTCCACTTGATCATGCCGCTGAAGGCTTAGGTAAGTCTTTGAGAGATTAAGTAGTTGAGTTTAATGTTATTTGATGTCTACTTCCAAACTAAAATCTCAGCCACTTCACTTTCAGCTAATCTTAATCGGTGGATTTATCTTTATCGCGTTTATGCTTTTTGCACTAGCACGCAGTATTTATCGTGACAGCTTTCAGGTCGGTAGTTATATCGACCGTTCACTAGTATTGATCGAGTCCAAAAAAGCGACAACTGAGTCGGAGCAAGGTGAACTAGCATATGTACAGACTCCACAGTACCAGCAAAAGATCGCCAAGGAGCTACTCGGACTCAAAGACCCTGGCGAACAAGTGATAATCCTCACTGGCGAAAACCAAGACATATCTGGTCTACTACCAGAAGCGCCACTCCGGCAGGAGCAACGCACGCGCGAGCTGCTCACAGGACCACAGAAGTGGTGGCGGTATCTTTTTGGGATTTAGTTTTCTCCAGCGTGCTCTATAATGCTCGGGTGAAGTACAAACTAATCTGTGTCGGCTGTTCAAAGATTGTGTCTGAAAAGAAATCTGTCACACGCTGTCCGAGCTGTGGTGAGGCTTTGGATGTGGTGTCGGATTTCGCTGCGCTAAAGCAGCGCGTTGCCAAGGATTTCGACCGGACTGCTCCGCTCTCGGGTCGTAAGTACGCGGCTTTTTATCCGCTCAAAAATCCTCGTAAGGTAGTAAGTCTTGGAGAGGGTGGGACACCGCTGATTCAACTAAAAAAAATTGGTCGCCAACTGAAGCTAAAAAATCTCTATGTAAAAAACGAAGGGCAGAACCCGACTGGTGTCTTCAAGGATCGTGGTTCCCTCGTCGAGGTGACCAAAGCCAAGGAGTTGAACGCCAAGGCAATCGTCTGCGCCAGCACGGGTAATATGGCTGCCTCTGTGAGCGCGTATGCAGCCCTCTGCGGTCTGCCGTGCTATGTGCTGATCCCAGAGGGCACTCCACTGGGCAAGCTCGCTCAGACGCTCTCTTACGGCGCACGCGTGCTTCAGATCCGCGGTACATATGGCGACTGCTGCCGACTGTCGGAGGAGATGGCGGCGAAGTATCGCTATTATCTCGCAGGGGATTATGCTTTCCGCGGAGAAGGTCAAAAGTCACTGGCTTTCGAAGTGTGCGAGCAGCTCGGCTGGGTCGCGCCGGACGTGGTCATCGTACCGGTCGGCTGTGGGACCAATCTCGCAGCGATTTGGCAGGGTTTCGTCGAGTTCAAGCAGCTCGGCTTCATCAAGAAGCTACCACGTATGATTGCCGTCCAGCCTGAGGGCTGTAGTACGATCGTGGCAGCTTTTCAAAAACACAAAAAGCAAGCTCCCATTGTAAAGCAGCCACAGACAGTCTGCTCTGCGGTAGGCATCGGTACACCGCTCGATGATGTCAAAGCGCTGCGCTCACTGCGACAATCACACGGTACAGCAGTAGCGGTATCAGATACAGTGGTCGTTGCAGCCAATCGCTCACTCGGTGCCGAGGAAGCGATCTTTGTCGAGCCGTCTGGTGCGCTGCCGCTGGCAGCAGTCGTTCAACTCCAAAAGTCCAAACAGATTCAGCCGACCGATACAGTCGTACTAGTGGCGACAGGTGCTGGGCTCAAAGACCCCAAGAACGCGCTAAGAGCACACCCAACTCCGCCGAGTGTCGAGCCAATCAGTAGTGAGATTGATCGCTTCCTCAAGTACAAGCTCTATGCGATCCGTGCGTCTGGCTATCTCGAAAAAGAAAGGCAACTCTTTACCAAGGTGCCGACAGCAGCACGACTAGCCGTAGTGATAAAAAAAGAGTTCAACGCAAGTCTCAAAAAAACTCACCTAGCCGAGGTACGAGCTGCGATCGGAGCATTCCTCGCCAAGGGTAAATCTGTCGGCAAGGCTGATCTACAGCACTTGCTGGAGGACGCATTGACCGATCTAACGTATGAGACACGTATCTTGGATGTGTTGGATTACGATCTCCAAGTCACCAAGACCAAGCCACCTGAGGCTACCGTTTGGCTGCGGTTCGCAGGTAGGAAGTGCCACGCCAAAGCGCAAGGTGTAGGTCCGGTCGATGCGGTACTCAATGCCCTACGGACAGCTATCAAAAATCAAGATAAGCTAAATATTCGACTGACGGATTATTCTGTACGTATCGATGACAAGGGTACAGCTGCGACGACCGAGGTGAAGATGCGACTACATGACAAGCAAGGTCAGTCAGTGATCGCCTCAGCGACTTCACCAGACATTATCACGGCGAGCATTGAAGCTTTTGTAAAAGGTTACAACATCCTCTACTGGAAACAGCAAAGTAAATAATAATTCCTAATTTTCGGAGTTTTATCCTTGCCAAATCAGAGCCAGAGGTTTAATTTAAGTTTGATTTAATCTCCAGACTCATGTCTCCAAAGACAAACAACGCAGAGCCAGAAAGAGATATTACGGTTGTTTTTGAACAATATGGCGAGACTACGGATGAAAGAGGTATGTCTATGTCAGATGGGATCTTGGTTATCCGCGCCAATGGTCGCATTGCGCTGACGCAGTCTGGTGTTTGGCGGCAGGACACAGCAGGTTTGAAAATCTCTGGTCTAAACCCAAAGAGCGTCGAGCATCAAGACCTCATAGCAGAAATTTTGAACGAGCAAAATTTACCAGCAGCAGTACGTCAGCGTTTGGAGATCTTATTGCCCGATGAGAGATCTAGCGCTGGTCACGCCTGAACTTCCCAACGTACTGGACTCCTGCTAAAATAAAGCTCTGTTTTAGCCTACTTCGCCAATGCCACGTCTACCCAAAGCTTCGTTTCCAATCACCCAAAAGATCTGGTTCAACGGTAAGCTAGTCGACTGGGAGAAGGCAACGACACACGTGATGAGCCATGCTTTACATTATGGTTCTGGTGTTTTCGAGGGTATTCGTTTTTACGAGACACCGCGCGGACCGGCGATCTTCCGTCTGAAAGAGCATGTTGAAAGATTATTCTACTCTGCAGAGACACTGGCGATGAAAATCCCTTTTTCGCGCAAAAGAATTGCCGATGCGATAGTCGAAACTGTCAAAAAGAACAAAGTCCAGTCTGGCTACATCCGTCCGCTCGCCTACTTCGGCTATGGCAAGATGGGTCTCAACCCTGTCGGTGCGCCAGTCGAGGTTACGATCGCGTGTTGGCCGTGGGGTAGCTATCTCGGTGGTGAGCCGATCCGAGTCAAGACTTCTCAGTATATCCGTATCCACCCACGTTCGCTCGTCGCAGATGCCAAGGTCTGTGGACACTATGTCAACAGTATCCTAGCCAGTCTCGAGATTCAAAAAAGCGGCTATCACGAGGCGCTGCTACTCGACTATCGTGGCTATGTCGCCGAGGGTCCTGGTGAAAATGTGTTTTTCCTCAAGCGGGGAGTGCTCCACACTCCTCGTCTCGGTACAATTCTAAACGGCATCACTCGCGCGACTGTGATCCAGCTGGCAAAAGATCTGAAAATCAAAGTCAAAGAGGGCGACTACAAACTCAAAGCCTTGCTCGCAGCAGATGAGGTTTTCTTCGTCGGGACAGCTGCCGAGGTCCAGCCGATCGGTTCGATCGACCGCCAAAAGATCGGTAACGGCAAGGCTGGACCGATTACAACTCAATTACGAGAATTATACCTAAATACGGTCAGTGGGCAGGAAGCACGCTATCGCAAGTACCTGACTTATATTCGCTAAGGTGTATTTAATAATTTAAAATTTTAGCAATGCGCTTACACATTATATCTCGATTGCTTTTGGTGTTTGGTGTTGCCCTGCTGGGGGCGTATAGTGCGCCGCTGGCGACCTCACTGACCGAGACAGTGTCGACCCCGACTGACTTAGTTCAAAGCGCTCCCGAAGCTGTAGATGAGCTACAGGCGGTCGTCTCTGCGCAGGAGTCTGTCCGAGCAGGTAAGAATATTATTTTCAATGCAGCGCGTAGCTACAATCCCAACCCTGAACGTCCAGCAGTTTATAATTGGGATTTTGGTGATGGTACTTTTGATACAGGTGAAGAGGTGGTACATGTTTTTCGCCAGCCAGGGATTTATGATGTGACGCTAAATCTACGAGTAGGTAACGAGACAGATACGGTGACCTTCCCGATCTTTGCCTATGCGCGTGCGGTGCTACTGGTCGCCGATGATTCGAATAAGGAAAACCAACTCTTGGCATTGGCAGGAGCTGCCCGAGCAGAAGGTATCTTGCTTGCTGTGGCACGGGGTTATAGTACGACATTTACGCGTGAAAACTCCATCATTACTGCTCTCCAAGAAAAAACCGAAGCACTGGCAAATGCTGAGCTAATTGTGCTTTGGACGAAGGGCAGTGGAGGACTCAGTGCTCTGACTCAGTTTTTTCACGAACAAATCGACTCATTTGATTTCAGTGGTCGTAGGATCGCTGTCATCAGTGAAGGTAATTTAGCTGACCTCGCTCAAATTTCTCGTAGTACTTTTGCGACGCTCGAGCCAGCGGAGATTATCCTTACTCGTGCCGATGCGCTACGTGAGCTGATACTCCGTGGCTATACTTCTGATACGGCTACTACACTCTCCGATCAGGCAATCCCTGCTATGATTGTCGATTCGGGTTTAGCAGAGTTCAATCCACTCTGGAGTCTTTCTTTCATTGTCAATCGCCTCCTCAGTCAGGGTATACCAGCCTCGATGTTGCTTTTGATACTTATGTTGCCGGTGATTGCGACGATTGTAGCGTTTCTCAAACAAGTCGTAGGCATTACAACTTTCGGAGTTTATACGCCTTCAGTGATTACACTTTCTTTTCTGATCCTCGGTATTTGGCTTGGCATTGCGATTTTATTCGTTGTGATTATTGCTAGTACAATCATGCGTCGACTGCTGCGACACTATCGACTGAGCTATACGCCACGGATGGCCCTAGTGCTGACTGGTGTAGCATTGGCGATTTTGTTTACTGTTGCTGCTTTGACAGAGCTGACGAATTTCAGTGGAGCGAATATTGGTAGTTTTGTTTTTCCGATTTTGATTATGGGTACGCTTGCCGAGCGATTTGCCTCTGTGCAGACAGAAAAAGGCACTTATTCAGCTGTACAGCTGACCATAGAGGTTACGTTTGTCGCGGTAGTTTGTTATCTCATCGTAGGTCAGTGGGTTGCCTTTCGGACACTCATGCTGGCGACACCAGAGATAGTGTTTATCTTCATCGGGGCAGATATCATGTTGGGTCGTTATACTGGTCTGCGCATCACAGAGTATGTGCGGTTCAAGGACGTGCTCAAAAAGGCGGAGGAAGAGTAAAGCTAGCAATTCTCGATAGAAGGTTGGTTTAGCGTAGTAGTCCGACTCCGAGAGCGAGTGCAATGACAGCTATGACAGCGAAGCCAACTAGCAGCACGCTGTTTTTTATTTTTAGCGCATTGAGATTATCTTTGAGTGAGGCGGTTTCTTTTTGGAGTTCATCTTCACGTTGTTTGTACTCCAGTAGTGGCACGGAGGCCTTTACTTGTGCTTCTAGCTGACCGACACGAAAGCTGGCAGCTTCAAGCTTCTCCTGCTTAGCTTTGAGGTCTGTATTAGCTTCTTCGTAGAGTTTTTGAAAGACCTTTTCTTCACTACTGGGCTGGACTGTGATACGTTCGGCTCGCGGCTCGGCAGTAGCATTACTGTGTGATTCTGATTTAGTTTTGGGTTTTTTTACGGTTAGTTGTCCTAGTTCGCCAGCATGGACAAAGATCGCACGACCCTGTGTTTTGTATTTCAATTTACCAGAGCGTAGCCAGCGATCGAGTGTACGGGTAGACACACCGAGCTGATCGGCGGCATCTTCACGCGAGACTGAATACTGGCTGACGGACATGTCTAGACGTAAAATAGCACTTCCAAAACTACTTAGCAAGGGCTGAGAATGTCTGGTAGACAGTTATTGTTCGGTGATGGTTTCTTTTACCCGCATGCCAAAGTGTCGACCGGCCTCTTCGGTGTAGGCGAGGACTTCGTCACCGGGCTGGAGCTGAGTGACGGAGATCCAGCCACCACCGGGTTTGGTTAGGCGGATAGTCTCGGCATTCTGAAGCTGGAGTGAGATGGTTTTGTTTTCTACTTTAGCCTTCACCAGTAGCATGGGGCGACGTTCGACCTTGGCGCGACCGACGGTCACGGGGAATGTATTACCCTCGGGATCACAAGCAATCACACGGCGACCAGCTTTCATCTCGCTGAGATAGCTAGTCTTGCCATCGGGTAGGCGGACATAGGCGTGGACTGCGCCAGCATTGACTCGAAAAGGTCGGGCAGCGACGTATTCGTTTTCGACGTTTTCATTGTGTACGAGGAACATCGCAGCTGAGCTATCACCGACGAGTGCGCCTTGTCCGGGTGCGAGGATTGAAGTGGTGTCGATACAGACTCGATCAGCGACGCCAGCTGGTGTGATGCTCTCGACTACTGCTGTGACGAGTTCGAGTTTTTCATTATTTGCTTCGCGGACGATCGCTGCGACGTCGATGATGTCTTGTACTGTCTTTGGGTTTAAACACACGCCAGCTGCGCCGACTTCCATCGTCTCTAGCGCGAGCCGAGCTTGCTCGGTATCATCAGCGCCTTGTATGATAGTCGCTCCTGCGGCGATTAGATTTTCTAGCGGTATGATAGTCCAGTTCGTATTGCGAATGATGACAGGAACTTTGGCAGCAGCAGCACGTTCTTCGTCAGCCTTGTTTTCGATCGTGAGGTCGAGGATATCTTTGTCAGGTATCTGATCGCCGTCGGCTGCTACTACAGTGATGAGTCCGAGTTTCGCGACGTCTTTGACATGACCCTCAGGTAGTACGAGCGCATCAGCACCTTGCTCGAGCGCAGCTTGAGCGAGAGCTTTATCCCATTTGGCGAGACGAATATAAAAAAGCTTTTGCATTACTCCACTATTCTAGCAAAAATAGAATCCATGCGTGTAGTGCTGACTCACCCGAGTCGTCGTCCCGACGAATTGAAAGCTGCTCTACGAGCAGCAAAAATCCAGCTAGTTCACTTGCCCCAGTTAAAGATAACATCGCTAAAACCGAAACTACTCCAAACTAAGCCAGATTGGCTTGTGTTACTTTCGCAGAGTGCCGTGCGGGCGACCAGCCTGAGCTTGAAAAAACTTCAAACTACCAAAATCGCAACAGTCGGCGCAGCGACGCGTAGTTTGGTCCGTGAGCTAGGCATAGCTGTTGCATTTACACCTCAGACTTTCACTGCGCTGGAGTTGGCAAAAACTTTACCAATAAAAAAAGGTGAAACAGTCTGGCTGTACTCTGGTGGTCAGACAGACGAGCGATTTTTTCGGCAGTTGCGAAAGCGTGGTGTAGTCGTTCGAGAGTTCAAAGTCTACACAGCCAAACCAATCAGCTATCCTGTCTCACGATTAAAAAAAGTTTTTACCAAACCAGTCGATGCTATCGGTCTGACGAGTGCAGCAGGGGTAGCAGCACTAGCTCAGAATTTGAAAAAGCTGAAATTGACCAAACTACCGCCAGTAGTCTGTCTGGGATCAGTCGCAGCGAGTGCTGCTAGGCGTGCAGGCTTTCGTCAGATCACTGTCGCCGAGCGAGCGAATTTCGCTGCATTCGCTACCTGCTTTACGAAGCAGCCACAGTGATCTAAACTCGTGTCCATGCAAATTACTTACAAAGACAAGATAGGTTTCGTACTCAAGGGTGATCGCACGACAGTCGCTCTCTGCCTCGCTCCAGCGCAGGTCGGTGCTGAGCAGATTGTAGTTGCCGCTGGTGAAGACGATGTGATCAAGGCAAGCAAGGATCAGTCAGTCTTTGATTGGCCGGGTGAATACGAGGCTAGTGGTGTGATGGTGATGATAATCCCAGTCGGCAAGGAGCGTAGCGCTCGTGTAGTCAAAGTAATTCACGACGACATTAGTCTCGTCCACCTTGACAATATTGCCGAGCCGCTCACAGAAGCCGAAGAAGAAAAGATTGGCAACGTTGATCTGCTCTTCGTCAATATTGGCAAGAGTGCCAAGCTGCCAACCAAAGGTGTCCAGGCTACGATCGAGGGTATCGACCCTAAGCTTGTCGTACCGATGAACTACACCGCTGGAGAAGAAAAAGAGTTTGCCAAGGCACTTGGGTTTGCCGAAGCAGAGGCTGAGAGTGTACTCAAGATCAAAAAGTCAGACTTCTCATCTGAGAAAATGAGCTTCGCTGTCCTCAGGCCACAGAAGTAAACAAGGCAGTTTTTTTAATCAAAAATTAGACTGCCTCAGACGAGGTGGATTTTGCCAAAGCATTATTTGTCCCCATAGTTCAATGGATAGAACGACCCTCTCCTAAGGGGTAGATCTAGGTTCGACTCCTGGTGGGGACACCAGCTAGGTTATCTCGCCGTAGGCGGGGGTGTTCTAGCTGGCAATCCTACTGTGATAGAAGCTGGAAACGTACAAAGCTTGAATTAGCACTACCGTATCGGGGCTGCCCCGTGTACAGACTTCGCTACCGTACAATCAAAAAGCTAGCTTCGACTCCTGGTGGGGACACCAGCTAGGTTATCTCGCCGTAGGCGGGGCGAATCTTAGTGGCGGAAGGGAAGGGATAGTCGCTACGCTCTCCTGCTGCGTCGCTCACAATCAAGCACATACTGCGCGTGGCTTGTTGTTCGCTATCCTCGCAGGTCGAACCCATGCAAGCACAGGGTGCTCACCAATCCCCTGCCACAACAAAATCTCCACCCTGTGGCGGAGAACTTGTCATGGCGGAAGGGAAGGGATTCGAACCCTCGGTACGGTTGCCCGCACACACGCTTTCCAAGCGTGCGCCTTCGACCACTCGGCCACCCTTCCGTTTTAGATTGTGATGTTAAAAAAACGAGGCACTCCTGCCACGTTTTGTTTGTGACAGGGCTTACCTTACTAGCTCTCGGAGGAAGTAGCTGCTTCTTTGATCTTACGCGTGCGCGCAGGTTTCTTGCTCGTGCGTAGGCAGGCGGCGCAGATCTTTTGCTTGATGCCCTCGATACGCTTGGAGATGATGTTGGGCAGGAAGCGGCGTTTGGTGTGGCGTTTGCTGTGGCTGACGTTATTGCCACTGCGTGGACGTTTGCCACAGGTATCACAGACATTACTCATGCTAAAATTTTTTAAGCTGGACGATTTTACAGATTTCTAAACACCTTGGCAAATGTTTCTACTTGATCTCTCCCCACTCGAAATAGTTGCTTGGGTGACTGGTTTCCTCGCGGCACTCACTGTACATGAGGCAGCGCATGCTGCTGTGGCGAACTACATGGGTGATCCGACAGCGCGTTATGCTGGACGCATAACACTCAATCCTCTAAAGCACCTTGATCCAGTTGGTACGCTCTTACTTTTGATTATTGGTTTTGGTTGGGGTAAGCCAGTACCAGTCAATTCACTTAATTTTTCAAATCCCCGGGCTGGTCAGATCTTGACTGCGCTGGCAGGCCCGTTGGCCAATTTTGCTTTGGCGTTATTGCTGGCGTTACCGATCAACTTTTTGTTAGATCCGGGTAGTATGGCGTTTCACTTCGTGCGAGTGATGTTGCTCATCAATGTGATCCTCATGGTTTTCAATTTGCTGCCAGTCTATCCGCTCGACGGTGGTAATATCGTCGCTCCACTGCTACCACCGAGAGCACGAGTAGTCTTTTTTCAGTATGGTCCAGCGGTACTTTTCGGCGTAATTGCCTTGGATTATGTGTTTAAAACAGGGATACTGTGGTCAATCCTTGGTCCACTCATCACTATAGTGGACGCAGTGGTCAATCTCTCCACTACATTTAGTGGTTAGATCACAATCAAAGTTAACTAGCGAATACATTATTTATTCAGTCAATTCAGTTTGTTCGACGAATTAAAAATTCGAGCCTAGTGTGGGGATACTTCTTTCGTGTTCGCTCACTCATTTCGGCCAAGTCGCTCCTATCTATCTGGGGTGACCGTACATTCCTTCAGGGGCAGCACAAGCGCTTCTGACCAAAAGGAAGGTCACCCACTTAAATTACGGATTGTTGCCGTTTGGGCAATGGCACGAAAGATTATTCTGGGGAAAGGGGCTCTGCCCCTCTCCCCAGTACCCTTCTCCCCGTAGATGATTTCATTCGCTCTGGCTTACGCCCAGCTTCGTTTTTGGCTACGGCGGCACTGGTCCGCCTGCGCCAAAAGACTACGCGGGCTTTGAGCCTATGCTCGCTCACTTACTTTTAGTACCTCAGTTTCGGCTGGGTTTTTTAGATTTAATTACTCTCCGACATACTCACTCCACTCACGGATCGGTAGGTCGCCTGTACCATAGCGGTCGATACTCTCGACGATTAGCTTGGCGATCTGGAGGTTGACCACGAGCGGTATACCAAAGTCGATAGCCTTACGGCGGATCAGGTAGCCGTTGGTTAGCTCATCGGCTTGGTAGTTCTTTGGGATATTGATCACGAGGTCAAACTTGCCAGCTGGCAAAAGCTCGGCAATGTTTTGAGATTTCTTCGTCAAGGGGAAATTCACCAATGTATTAGTAACACCATTTTCTTTGAGAAACTTACTCGTACCTGGTGAGGCGAAGAGCTGATAACCCAGCTCGGTGAGACGCTTGGCAGCAGGTAGGAACTCAACTTTACTCTGGAGCGGACCAGTGCTGAGCAAGATATTTTTTCGTGGGATTCGGAAGCCGACGGCGATCTGCGCTTTCAAGAATGCTTCGTACATATCGGTACCGAAGCAGGCGACCTCACCTGTGCTTGCCATCTCGACTCCTAGTGTCGGATCAGCACCTTTGAGTCGGCTGAAGCTAAACTGTGCGGCTTTGACCCCGACGTGGTCGATGTCGAGGGTGTGGTAGTGCTGCTTACGCCAAGCTTTTGGCTTCACATGTCCGAGCATACCCTCGATAGCGATCTCGATGAAGTTGTGACCAGTGACTTTACTCACGAAAGGAAAGCTACGGCTGGCGCGGAGGTTGAGCTCGATGACTTTGACACGATTATTTTTGGCGAGGAACTGAATATTGAATGGACCAGTGATTTTTAATTCTTTGGCGAGCTTTTTGGCGACGGCTTTGATTCGCTTCAGTGTTTCGAGGTATGTCTTCTGTGGTGGTAGGACGATCGTCGCGTCGCCGCTATGGACACCAGCATTTTCCACATGTTCACTCGCAGCATAGATGGTCAGCTCGCCAGCGGCAGCGACACCATCGAAGTCGAGTTCACGGGCGTTTTCTTCGAACTTGGTGATGACGACGGGTGCTTCGGTACTGACGGTCGTGGCTTTGGCGAGGTAGCTCTGTAGCTGATCTGGGTTGAATGCCACGCTCATCGCTGCGCCAGAGAGGACATAGCTCGGTCGGACCAGTACAGGGTAGCCGACACGTTCAGCGAACTGTAGTGCCTCATTGTCGTGGACAAACTCCGCCCACTCAGGCTGGTCTACTCCGAGTCGGTCGAGCATGGTGCTAAATTTTTCGCGACTCTCGGCTTGGTCGATATCGTGTGGTGCTGTGCCAAAGATGGGTACTTTTTCTTTGTGGAGTTTACCGACGAGATTATTCGCGATTTGTCCGCCAGTGCTAACTACGACACCTCGGGGGTTTACTATATCGGTGATGTCGAGTACGCGCTCGACACTGAGCTCATCGAAGTAGAGCTGGTCGCAAGTATCGTAGTCGGTACTGACTGTCTCGGGGTTGTAGTTGATCATGACAGTCTCATAGCCGTGTTTTTTCAGTGTGTTTACGGCGCTCACGCAGCACCAGTCAAACTCTACGCTACTGCCGATACAGTACGCGCCACTACCCAGCACTACGGCTTTGGGTTTCCGAGTCGTGGTGATCTGGTCGGAAGTGTCACCGTGGTAGGTCAGATATAGATAGTTCGTCCGAGCGGGGAACTCGGCGGCGAAAGTGTCAATTTTTTTTACTACTGGTAGGATTCCGCAGCGCTTCCGTTTTTTCCGCAGCGCTAGCTCATGTATGCCCGCCCGCCAGGCGAGTTGTGCGTCAGAAAAGCCGAGTTTTTTACCTGCGGCAATCTCAGTTTTCCCGATTTTTTTACCAGCTTTTTTGAGGATCTTTTGTTCAAACTCGACAATGTTTTTACATTTTTCTAGAAACCACGGATCAATGCCCGTGAGACTATGAATCTTCGCCACACTCCAGCCGTCGCGTAGTGCGCGGGCAATCGCGAAGATGCGTTCAGAGGTAGGATTTTTGATCGAGTGTTCGAGGTTCTCAAATTTGAATCCAGCGTGAGAAAAGCCGTACGCACCGATCTGGAGCATACGTAATGCTTTTTGGAGTGTCTCTTCGAAGCTGCGCCCGATCGCCATGACTTCACCGACAGACTTCATCTCGGTACCGATGTGCTCGGTTACTTTACGAAACTTTTGGAGATCCCAGCGCGGGACTTTCAACACTAGATAGTCGAGGGCTGGTTCAAAGCAGGCGGTTGTGTTGCCTGTCACAGCGTTCGTCAGCTCGTCGAGACGGTAGCCGAGTCCGAGCTTCGCTGCGACGTGCGCTAGTGGATAGCCAGTTGCCTTACTCGCGAGTGCGGAGCTTCTAGAGAGCCGGGCGTTGACTTCGATCACGCGGTAGTCGAGAGCACCAGTCTCGGGGTTTGGATTCACCGCGTACTGGATATTACACTCGCCGACGATGCCGAGGTGTCGGATTACTTTGATCCCGATTTCACGGAGTTCGTGGTACTCACTGTTATCTAGCGTCTGGCTCGGCGCAACCACAATTGATTCACCAGTATGGATCCCGAGGGGGTCGAAGTTTTCCATATTACAAATCGTCAGACAGGTGTCGGCACAATCGCGGACGACTTCGTATTCGATTTCTTTCCAGCCACGGAGATCCTCCTCGATCAGCACTTGCGGACTCTCAGCAAAGGCGATCGCGAGGAGTTTCTTTAGTTCAGTGTCGTTGTGTGCGAAGCCACTGCCCTTGCCGCCGAGCGCGAAGGCTGCTCGTACGATGACAGGATAGCCGATCTTGTTGGCGGCTTTCACACCTGCTGTCGCAGATTTCACCGCGACAGCGCGAGCGGTACAAATATTGATCTGATTGAGTTTTTTTACAAAAAGTGCGCGGTCTTCTGTCGCTTGGATCGTCTCGACTGGTGTACCGAGGACTTTCACGCCGTATTTTTTCAACACACCTTGCTTATAGAGAGCAACTCCACAGTTCAGTGCTGTCTGACCACCGAAAGCGAGGAGGATACCATCGGGCTTCTCACGTTTGATCACACGCTCGACGAAGCGTGGTGTGACTGGCAGGAAATACACCTTGTCCGCGACACCTTTGCTAGTTTGATTCGTCGCGATGTTCGGGTTGATCAGGACGGTCTCGAGACCCTCTTCTTTCAGTGCCTTGATCGCCTGGCTGCCGCTATAGTCAAACTCACCTGCCTGACCAATCATCAATGCGCCACTCCCGAGGATCAAGACTCGTTTTACTTTGGCGTGCTTTTTGACTTTGGCAGACGGCATTTCCGAGGGAGTCTAACCGATTTTGTTAGACTTTCCAAAGTGATTAGCTTAACCCAAGTCGTCTACGACTCTATCGTCGCTCATGCGCGCCGTGAAGCGCCACGAGAAGCGTGCGGTTTGCTCAGTGGAGTAGACGCCATTACAGAAATTCAAGAGCTCCAGAATGTCGAGCAAGAGTCACCCGAAACACGCTATGTGCTCGATCCAACAGAGCAGTTCACAGCTTTTCGGCGGCTCCAAGACTCAAACCAAAAACTACTCGGGATCTATCACAGTCACCCCGCTAGTCCAGCATATCCGAGTGCGACAGATATTCGGCTCGCTTTTTATCCTGAGGCGGTCTATTTCATCTGCTCGTTGGCGGAGGCTGAGCCAGTGTTGCGAGCTTTTCGTATAGTCGAGGGTGAGATCAGCGAAGTAGAAATTGAGATTCAATTATAGGTAGCAGATGGAGTTTTAACATTAGGAGATCCTGAATCAAGTTCAGGATGACATAGGTCAGCTGCCTGTTAGAATAAGCTGGTGAACTATCCAGTCTGTCTCGATCTCGCTGGCAAATCAGTACTGGTCGTCGGTGGCGGTACGGTCGCGGCGCGTAAAGTCCGCGCGTTACAAAAAGCCAAAGCTAAAGTGAGTGTCGTTGCACCAGAGTTTATAGCGACGTTCAAACAACTAAAATGCCAGCAGAGTCAGCGTAACTTCCAAGTAGGTGATTTGAAAAATATCTGGCTGGTCATAGCAGCGACAGATGATAAAGAGCTGAACAGCAGGATCGCCAAGCTCGCGAATACCAAGCGAATTTTTGTAAATGTTGTGGACTGTCCAGTACTTTGTACTTTCACGCTGCCAGCCGTGGCACGTTCGGGACATTTGACCATAGCGATCTCGACAGGTGGTCAGTCTCCCCTACTCGCTGCGCGACTCAAAAAGCTAATCCAGCCAAATTTAAAAGAGTTCAGCTCTCTCACGCGTGAGCTGGGTAAGCTCCGAACCAAAGTCCAATCCAAGCTGGCAACACCAACTAAGCGCAAGCAGTTTTGGCAACAGATTTTAAAAAAGCTCGATGATTGAGATCCGCGTCGGCTGTCGAAGGAGTCAACTCGCCCAAGCGCAGACTGATTTGGCGATTCAGTCATTCCAAAAGTATTTTCCTAGACTTCAATTCACCAAAAAGCTAATCGAAACAGCTGGTGATCGTGATCAGAGTGCGCTGCCGACCGGTGTCGGTGTCTTCGTCAAAGCACTGGAAGACGAATTATTAAACAGCAAGATAGACATCGCACTCCACTCAGCAAAAGATCTACCGACTGCTCTGCCAGCAGGATTACAAATCGTCGCAGTAGGACAACGTGCCGACTGGCGAGACTGTGTCATCTCGCGCACAGGAGAGCCACTGAGTGAGCTTCGAAGTGCCAAAGTGGGGACGAGTGCCCCACGGAGGATCGCGCAGCTTAGAAGCGCTTATAATCGGTTAGAAATAGTGCCGATGCGAGGTAATGTCGATACTCGCCTCCAAAAGTTACATCACGGTGAGTATGACGCGGTTGTGCTGGCAACAGCAGGACTACAGCGACTCGGACTATCAGGGCAGATCACTGAATATCTGGACTGTCTACCAGCGGGCGGACAGGGTGTGCTCACTGCCGAGTATCGAGTGGACAATAAATTTGTTCAAACAATCGTCGAATCGACAACTTTAAATACTGTACAGGAAGCACTGCTAGCAGAACGAGAGTTTCTACGAACTATTCAGGCTGGCTGCCAAACACCTGTGGGAGTACTCGCTATGGCTGAAAATGATTCAGTCACACTCAAAGCCGAGCTTTTTACACTCGACGGGTCAAACGTCTATCGTGCCGAACGGACAGGCAGAGCTGGGCTTGCCGTCGCACGAGAATTAGCCGAAGATTTCCTTACACATGCCAAAGAAATTATTTAAATCACTTTCCCTCGATCCACCTCTTGTTGAAAGGGGGAAGACAGGCGTGGTTACGCTCGTCGGTGCTGGTCCAGGCGATCCAGATCTGATCACCGTAGCAGGACTGCGAGCCTTGCGAAAGGCTGAGATCGTATTTTACGATGCCTTGGTCGATAAGGAGTTATTAAAAACCTGCTCAGCCAAGTGTCAAAAGGTCTGTGTAGGCAAGCGAGCAGGCAGACACAGCTATACGCAGACTCAGATCAATACCAAACTACTTGATTCATCCAAGCAATATCAGCGCATCGTCCGCCTCAAAGGCGGTGATCCTTTCCTCTTTGGGCGAGGTTGTGAAGAGGTCGAGTATTTAAATCAGCATGGCGTTCAAACTTGCGTCATACCGGGCGTTACTTCGGCGCTGGCTGTGCCAGCTGCGGCTGGTATTCCTGTTACCGATCGACGAGTTACTTCCGACCTTGCGATCATTACAGGTACTGAGACAAGTATTCGCAGCCGCCTCAACTATCGAGCCTACGCCCAGATCGGCACGCTGGTTTTCCTTATGGGTTACAAAAACCTATCCATGCTTAGCAAAAAGCTCATTCAGGCTGGCAAAGCCAAGACAACTCCTGTCGCGGTGATTTCACAGGGTACATTGCCAGAGCAGCAGGTCGTGGTGGGTGATCTAGCTAGTATCAGCGCCAAGGTTGCTACCGCGCAGCTCAAAGCACCAGTCGTGATCGTAGTAGGTAAAGTGATTAAACTGGCGCGGCACACTTGATTTTTGGGCTTATTTCTGGTAGAATAAGAAGATTTAAAAATAAAAACAAACTACAAATTGGCATCAAAACAAAATCAGCTCGTCATCAAAAAAAATCCTGAACCGTCACAGGTTTTGCATGTGTTTCAATCGCCTGAGTTTCTTCAGTATGAGCGTGATACTACTTGGTATGCTGGAGCTGGTGTTTTTACAGTTTTGCTTGTGGCGATAGGTATCGTTACTCACGCACTTTCGCTAGTGGTGGCGTTTTTACTCGCAATCGCGGTGTATTTCCTCATCCACCAGCATCCACCACGCATGATCGATGTTCGGATCACACCAGACGGTATTTATCACGGTGAGGAGTTTTTTGCCTTTGGCGAGATCAAACACTTTTGGTTCATCCATGAGCCGCCCTATGTCGCCGATCTCAAGATACGCCTCAAGAGAGCCTGGCAGCCGATTCGTACTATTCATATCTACGGGCAGGATCTCGCCCAGCTACGAGCAGTCTTCGAGCCATATGTCACTGAGCTACCCGATCAAAAAGAATCCTTCCCCGATCTCCTAATCCGTGCAATGCGCCTCTAGACTATGGGACTCTCTGCTGCTACCAGTCCGTCACCTCAGTCTCAGTATTTCGACGATCTGTCGATTGATACTGATGGCAATTCAGATAATGGTCCTGAGACCAATCTACAAAAGCAACTGAATAATTTAAAAAACAATCCACAAGCGCAAGTTTTAGTGGAAAAACTCTTGCAATACGAACAACAAATCGCAAATAACACCAGCGGTGAACTAAAAACACTAGCAGCAGAGCTGGCACTTTCATTTGATGCCAATGCCAGACCTAATGAACGAGCGAGTATAGATATCTTGCGTGACTTGGTAGATCGAGTCCCAGAGAGCCTGACGACCGAGTATTTCACCGAAAATTCAGAGTTACTCGTCGGCGATTTCAGTATTTTGTTTGATCGCTATCTAAATCCGACTGTCGCAGATGGCTATCAGCAGCTCTTCGCGAGCTTTCGAGCAGCACAGCTAAGCCAAATCACGACCGAACTAAAAAACAAAATCCAAACTCAGGTCCAAGCTGGTGATAAGTTGGACGCAGGATTTACCCAGCAGCTAACTGCTGACGTCGACTACCTACGCCAGACCAAAGCAGTAGAATTAAAATTACTGGCCAGTAAGGACGGCTCAGCCGAGACTATCAGCCTCGCAGAGCTGAGGGAGGCAGGGATAGAAAACCACTCTTCATTTAGTCAAACGTATTTCGAGCTAATGATGCCAGCTGAGTACCCGACACTAGCTGAGCGCAAAGCAAAATTAACAACCTACCTCGAAAATATCGCCGAGCGACCCGCTACGGCACACACTAGCGCGAGCCGCGAGCTACTCTATGTCGCTATGCAGCTAGTCGGTGATGGACGTCTGACCGAGCGTGAGATGGCACCAGCAGGTGCGACACCAGAGGAGAACCAAATCAGTGCCAAGCTGCGTGCGATTGACTCGCACAAAGTATTCAACGAGACATACGAAGCGGTACTAAAGGGGTTCAGCTCAGACAGTCCAGAGTACAAAAACCTCCAAGCAGCCTTCGAACAGTCAAGTGACAAAAAGACCAGTAGTGTGAGCGACTTACTCGCGCTCAAGAGACCAAACAAGCATGAAAGAAAAGAGATCCTAAAGTCGGCAAAAACCGAGGCAGAGCGTACAGAGTTGGACGCACTTATCAGCGATGGTATCCCGACCAAACTCCTCGCTGCACTCGACCTAGCTCACCGGATCGAGCTAGATCAGCAGGCTGGCTCACTCGATACATCGGGCACATCACTGGGCAAGCACGCCAATATCAGCAATACGCTCCTCTACCTAGGAGTGAGCAATATCGTTGCGGCTAGTTTGATCATTACGATTATCCAAAATCTCGGCGATCCACTCAGTCTATTTACCAATTCGGTCTTCCTCGCCGATGTCGGTATCCTCGGTGCGACAGCACATCACTGGGGCATGCTAGAGCTGGGACCCAAGGCTGGTAAAAAAGAGTTCAAAACTAAAATAGTCAAATTAGAACAAAATAAAGACCAGACAGTCGCACCACAGGTCAAACAATGGCTCACTGCAATCGACCCAGTTCAATTCAAGCAAAACTCAGAGCTAGAGCGGTATATCGACGAGCAGGCTCGCGATGGTGTGTATACAGTCGAGGCTGCCGAGCTAAAGTCTTTCTTGCCCAAAGGTGCTGACATACCTGTGCTCAACTCTGAGCCCGCCAAACGTCAGCTTTTTCGATTACTCAATCATGCTACACAGTATCACCTAGTGCCGACACGCCAGCTCCTCAAGCTTTCCAAAAAATAAGATGCTAAAAAAATTCTGCTCCCAGCTTCGATCATACTGCGGACTGACACACCTGCTACTCCTAGTGGTCGTTGTGTTGGCCCTCATCGTACTACCCGATAGCACGCTAGCGGCAGATCCAGCGGCTAGTCCTCTCTCAGGATATAACGTCAGCAAGATCGCTGATGGTATCAAGGTCATTGCCTACTGGGTAGTTGGTGGTATTTTATTTTTGATTTCGTTTATCGCGATCGGTGTAGGTGATCTCATGGACTCGACCTTCATCTACGATGCTGGCATGGGTGAGACGCTCTACACTATGTGGAGTACTATTCGTGACTTCGTCAATATCGGATTCATACTCGCGCTACTCGGCCTAGCGGTGCTCGTGATACTCGGACTGGGAGACGAAGGTGGACTCGCGAAACTCAAGAAAATCCTACCCAAGCTCATTATTGGTTTAATACTTGTTAACTTTACATTCTTTGGTACACGGATCGTACTGACTACCTCCGATGTCCTCGCGACAGCTATCTTTAGCTTACCCGGTATGGTCAACAAAGTAACTACAGGACCTCCCATTCCACTAAAGACCATTTGTGGTGATCTCAGCTTGGAGGCGTGTAAGACTCTCAATAGAGACAAGATCCTCTTCTTTTGGAATCCAACTACAAAAAAGGTAGAAGTCCCAGGTGATTTGAGTACAGCGCTGAAGGAGAGAATAGATCAAATCAATACTAACTACTCTGAAGGTGGTATCTTTGTAAAAGACTTAAGTGCTAAATTTGACAAGAAAAATGCGATGTTTACGACGATGCTCTACATGCTCCACGTAGTGGACCTACAACATATCAAATCTCCTCAACAAAACGTCAGTGCAATAGTCGGTTCGTTATTTTCCATTGTCTTGGCGGTTATGCTCGGCGTGCTTGTCTTTGCGATGGGCTTGGGTTTGATCGTACGTATGGTCGTACTCTGGGTGCTGATCGCACTTTCGCCGATCCTAGTGTTGGGTTGGGTGTTCAAAGAGCTCGTACCACAAGTCAGCGAAGCTGCTGGCGGTCTAGATCTCGATAAGCAGTTCATCACCAACGCTTTTCTGCCTGTCTTCATCGCCGTGCCGATGTCGATTGGTTTTACTATGATCTTTGCCGAAGGTACTTTTACACAGATTACGGGTATCTATGGTGCGACGGAAGGTGCGCAAGTCGCCTTCTTCAAACTCATTTGGCTCGTCGCTGCCTTCGTGATCATCTGGATAGGTACGTTCAAAGCGCTGGGCAAGAGCGAAGCAGTCGGTAAAATAACAGAAAAAATCAAAGGTACAGCGGAGGGTTTCGCTGGTGGAGCGATGAAGACGCTGTCGTATATGCCAGTGATACCAGGACTCAGCAAAGACGGCTCTCTGAGCTCTATCGGTTCTGTGCTTTCGGCACCATCGAAGATCGAAGGCATGCTCGCTGGACAGACGAGTACGCGCTCTCGTGAGATAGCGACACCTATGGCTACATCGCTGGGTTATCGTCAGGAGTTCCGTGCTGATAACGCCTTTGCAACGGATGTAAAGGCGAGTAGCAGTATCAAAGATCTGGCACAAGCCATCAAGACTCACCACGATAGCAATGGTACAAATGTAACACTGACTCCAACATTAAAAGATAAACTTACTAATATAGGGTTACCCAAAGCTATCGTAAACAGTAGTAAAGATTTGGCTTCCCTGCTCGCCAATACACAAATCCGTGGTAAGTTGGCTAAAGAAGGTGGAGCTGCCGGTAAGGAAGTCAGTGACAACTATCTGTCTTACAACAAAGTATTTAAAGATAGACAAAAAGATGCCGAAGCAGCGAAAAAGGAGACAAGTGCAGCGGCAGCCGCTGGTGCTGGTTCGTTGACAGCTGGCAGCAAATATAGCGGGAATGATGTCTCAGGCTCAACAAACGCAGGTATTCAATCTAATGATAGAGATCTTAACTTTTTCACTGGCAATGTTGCTGGTGATAGAGGTGCGCTGCTTTATAAGCAAGGTGATAAATACCACTATGTCGATAGTACCAAAGCTCAGATCGAGCAACAGCTCAATACAATCACTGACACAAAGTCTGAATCTGGCGCTGTCGTGAGTGCGATCAAACATCTGGAGAAAGCGATGGGTACGGGTATGATGATCGATGTAATCAATGCGATGATTGCTCAGATGGATGATGGAGCAAAGACTGCATGGAAAAGCAAAGCAGGAGGAGATTTCAACAATGAGCTGGACAATAATGATGTCGGAGCCAAGTGGGACGCTGGATCTGGTAAGTTTGAAAAAAAATAGACTAGCGGTGTCGCACTTCCTGTCTGCCCCTGTTTACTTGGCTAAGGGAGAGCTGTAGAGCCTTTGAATCTCTAAGTTTTTTAGTACCTCCCTCAGTCCCCCCTTGGCAAGGTGGGAGTTTCTCAAGAGCTGCCGGATCATGTCCGGCATGACAGAGTAGGTGGTGCGTGAGCAGCGGTGTCTCACTGCTCTCGGCTTGGAGGCGGGTGATATAGCCGAGGTTCGCCAGTAAACGTGCATTGATCTCTATCAGATACAGTCCGTGGGTTTCGTCAGCGACGAGGAAGTCGAGTCCCGCGATACCGCGGTAGCCGATCTTTCGCAGTGCTACGCCGACTTTTTTTGCGAGCTGAGTGATTTGTTGTCGAGTTTCCTCGTTCAATCTCGCTGCGGGGGCGAAGTCGATGCCACCGCTACCACCGGGGTTGGGGTTTAGTCGTTTGACTCCTGTCAGCTGGTAAAACGGCTGAGTGAGGTGGAGCTGCCGGTCTGTCACGCAGAGATTGAGCGAGTAGGTTGGGAGCTTTTTTAGTGGTGTGATTTTCACACGGTACTCCCCGATTTGCTTTCGCAGGCGCGCTAGACTACTCGCCGATTGGACGAAGTGCGTACCACAGCCTGCGTGTCCGCGGCGTAGCTGGACGACGACTGGTTGAGTATATTTCAGATCATTTAGCACCGCTATCTGTGCTGGCAGGGCTGGGAGTCGGTGTTTTTTACAAAACTCGACGAAGTTGAATTTGTCTTCGAGTTGACTTAGATACCGACTCGGCGGCATGAGGATTTGCCAGCCGTTTGCCTCAGCGAGGCGTTCGATCTGCGGTGTATTTTTGAAAACCAAGATCTGACTCCCCTGCTTGAGCTTTCGCTTTAATTGCGGGTGTGCGAGCAGCTCGGCTGTACCTCTGACTCGCGGCAGTCGCAAAAATGTAATGTCTACTCCCCGCTTCGCAGCAGCACGGAGGTAGGGTGAGCTTTTGCCACTCAGGATTTTTAACCTTGACCAAGCGTATTCCATGCCGTGGATTTTCGCCGGATCAGGTGATATTAGATAGACGGTCTGTTGAGTAGTTTTAGCTGGCATGGGGAGTAATGATACTGTCCACCTCGGCAAAATTTTCAGCACGGAGAAATTTAGATAGCTCTGGCTCACTAGCTGACCACGCGCGTCCAGTGAGTATGACGACAGTTTTGCCAGTAGGATTCATTTGCTTGGCAGCGGCAAGGCTAGCAGCACTCTCGGCTGCGGTACGAATATTCGCATTCGTGAGTTCACACTGAGCTGCTATGATCTCACTATCTGCGACTGCGACGAGTGCTCCGCCACTAGCTTCGCAGACAGCCTTTAGCTGCTCTAGTTGCTCGAATCTCCTAGCAGATAATCCACCGGCGAGTTGTCCACTCGAGTAGACACCGTAGAGTCGTGGTAGCTTGCTCATTGCCTCTAGTTTTACTAGCTGCGTGTAAGCATTGAAAATACCCCGCAGACTCGCACCACTTGTGACAAAGGTAAAGATATTGGTGAGCGCGCTGTCCTGCCCGTATAGCTCATAGCCGAGTGTTTGGAAGCCAATTACTGCGTTTGTGTCTACTGAAGGGCGCAAATCTGGTAGTTGAAAGTGCGCAGCAGCATACTTCGCCAGTCGGAGTGGACGATCAGACAAGATCGGTATGACACTAGGACTGTGTATGAGGGCAGCGAGCTTTGCAGGTGGAGTTTTGGTAGACAAAAACAAAAAGAGCTTCAGGCCAGACTGCTGAGCATAATAACTAGCGCTGATCGCAGCGTTGCCCGAGCTGGAGAGTACGGCGACCTTCGTGCCCGCACTTTTCAGACAGCTAAGCTGGTAGGCAAGACTACGCCACTTGTGTGAGCCAGTGACACTGGTGTCTTCGCGCTTGAGTAGGAGTTTGCCATGCTGCTCTAGAGCGGTTGGCTGAGTTTGTTGACTGGGTATTTGTTGGATTGCGTCTGCTGACAAGAGTGCGCTATAGCGCCAGAAAGGGTCTGTATTTCTAGTACCTAGCGCAGCTTCAAATTTTGCATTTGACATTCAGAAAATCCTTATTATACTCCGAGTCATGATAACGCTTAAATGTACCGATTGCCAGCACGAGATCGAGTGCGAGCCGAGTGAGCCCGGTGAAATCGTTGAATGTGAAAACTGTGGTGCGGAGTTTCTCATTACAAATATCAAGCCACTCCAGTTTGAGCACTTGGATCAGGAGAAGTAGGAGAGTCTCGGGGTCACCAAGAAGTCTCTGAGTTTTTGAGCGCGTTGCGCTTGTCGAGCTGCTGGACAAACAAGTCGAATCCCCTACCGCCGAGTGGGATCTTGCCTTTGAAATAACAAAAATAAGCAGCAGCTGGTGAGAGCAAGACAAACTCTCCCTTTCTTGCCCTTTCAAAGCTTTGGCTGACAGCGGTTTTCAAGTCTGGTACTGTCGAGATCTCTAGCTTCGACTTCCCCACCACTAGCTTTTTCAGCGCAGCTGCCGCCGGACTCTGGATCAGCGTGAGCGAGCGGACTTTTTGTTGCTTGATCGCTCGTGCCAGTGGTGTGTAATCCATACCTTTGGGATCGCCGCCGACGATGAGATGTATTGAGCCAGCTGGAAAAGCCTCCAAAGCAGCGATAGCAGACTCGGGTGTGGTGCTGGCAGTGTCGTTGATGAAAGCGACTCCCCTTTTCACTGCGATACGCTCTAGTCGCTGTGGGATTCCTTTGAATTCCGCTACTGCTTTTCGGATTACACTCCAGCTGATACCAGCAGCACGAGTCGCTGCGATCGCTGCACAGATATTGGAGAGATTGTGCCGACCAGACACTTGGATTTGCTCGATTGGCAGTACACGTGTAGTTAGCTGGTCTTTGTGGACAATAAATTTGTTCGACAAGTAGACACCGCGTCGTAATTTACTCTCTACAGAGTAGGGGAGGACTGTCGACTTCACACGCTTCACAAAGCTACGAGTGGCGGTGTCATCTTGATTTAGTACGGCGATTTGATTTTTGGTCTGCTGAGCGATCAGACTATATTTACCAGCCTTATATTTAGCGAAGCTACCACCGTACTCATCGAGATGATTCCGCGTTACATTCGTGATGACACCGATATCGGGTGCACGATCAAGGGGAAATTTGAGTTGACGGTTACTCACCTCGATCACTAGCCAGTCTTGTACACAAATTTTGTCCAGACTATTTAAGATTTGGACATTACGTCGATCATTGCCAGTGAAATAACACTTTTGTCTGCTCGCTTGAACAATTTTTGAGATCAATTTAGTAGTTGTCGACTTGCCATTGGTGCCAGTCACCGCCAAGATTTGCCCTGGCCAGAGCGCGAAGTAGAGCTGCGTGATAGTCAGAAAACGCTCAGGATTACGCTTATAAATAGCCTTCAGTTTACGGTTTGGTGGGTAGGCTTCCCAGTTTTGCGAGACTACTATCAGATCAGCCTTACCGATACCTTTCAAATAATCTGCTTGGAAGTGAATCTGCTGTCTCTGTGACCAGAGCTTAGTAAAAGTTTTTTCTCTCGCACTGGGGGAAAGACCGAGATGAGTAGCAGCGAAACTGCGCTTAAACTTCGCCTTGGTAGAGAAGTCGTGACCAGTGTAGGGGAGTCCTAGTTTCGTCAGATAGAGTGCGACAGCTGTACCCTCTGTGCCACTCATACCGACTATGTGGATTTGACGAGCTGTACTGAGCCGTGCTAACATACTGTAAGCTGAAAATAACGCCGCGCGAGGCGAAAACGATAACGACTCGACATAGACTCCAGTGTCTCTGACTGGAGATATCGTCCGTCCAGACAAATATGCCAGACTTTGCGTGCATAGTAGAGTCCGACGTGTGATGTACCACGCTCGCGGTGGACGAAAAAAACCAAATCAAGTGGACGCAAACAAGTACGCTTTACAGGTACACCATACGTCGCTTGGTCACGGCTGTTTTTGGGTAGCAGCACCTTCGTCAGGGTATAGATAGTACACTGTGTAAATCCCGAACAATCAATACCAGCTCTCGTTGTACCGCCCCAGAGATAAGGTGTTTTGGTATAACGTTTCAAGGCTCGTTCTATCGCCAGTTTGCTAGGGCGCGGTATTGCCACTACTCTTTTTTTAGATGGTCGTAGGATTTTTGCCCAGTAGCTGCGCGTAGGTATTTCTCGCACTACTTTTTGATCGATCCAGCCAAATGTAAAATCCGCCAGCTGAATCAGCAGACAGCCGTTTTCACTACTCAAGATCCGAAAAGGCGGATCAGTACGCGTTACTTGTGTCTGTCGATTCCGCGTCTTGGCCTGTTCAGTTAGTCGACTCGCATTGCGGATTGGCACTCGAAAGAGATTGGCTGTCTTTTGTTTGAGTCGACCCCAGCGGATAGTGTTGTCTTGATCAATAAATGTCGTCATAATTTCTAGTGGACAGGGGAGTTTCCCTTGTATTTTTCATCACGGACACGTTTCGAGTGGATACAGCCACAGTAGTCTTGGCGATGGAGGTTAGCTGCCTTGCTCATGGTGATACTTTGTTGGTAGCCATTACATTTTTTCCAGTCAGTTGGCAGATATTTTACCCCAAATTCAGCCTCCAATTCAGCGCCGATCACATTTATAGCTCGGGCATCTTTGTGTGGGCTCACGGTCAGTACTGCGGTGAAGACCTCAAACCCGTTACGCGCAGCATATTCTGCTGTGTGTGCTAGTCGCATTTTGTAGCAAACATGGCAGCGCTTACCGCGCTCTGGCTCACGCTCTAGTCCCTGCGTCAGCTCAAACCAACGTGTATCGTCATACTCAGTTTCGATCAGTTTAACCCTATTTTTGAAGTATTTACGCGCTTCAGCGAGCCGTAGATCATACTCCGATCTGGGGTGGATATTGGGATCATAAAAGTATGCTGTGACCTCATAATCCCTCAATAAAACAGAGAGAGGATAAGTCGCGCATGGCGCGCAGCAGACATGGAGCAAGAGTTTTTTAGTCATTTGGCTTCTTAGTTTAATGGAAAACCATTAGAATTACGATAATGTTTGAATTCAAAATCACCGCCAAAGACCAGCAAACAGCGGCGCGCACAGGCGTATTTCACACTCCGCATGGTAGTTTTCGCACGCCAGTCTTCATGCCGGTCGGTACTTATGGCGCGGTCAAGACTATCACCCCAGCAGAGCTGCGACAGTGTGGTGCTGAGATCATTCTAGGCAATACTTTTCACCTCCACCTACGCCCCGGAGAGGCTACTATCAAGCGATTTGGAGGTATTCAGCAGTTCACCAGCTGGGACGGACCGATGCTGACAGACTCGGGTGGCTATCAAGTCTTTTCACTCGCACACAGACGTAAGATCTACGACGATAGAGTTGAGTTTCGCGCACCACTCGATGGTCGTAAATGTGTCTTCACACCGCGGAAAGTCCTCCAAATACAGCGTGATCTCGGTACAGATATAGCCATGCAGCTCGACGAATGTGCCGCTGCCGATGCCTCGCGGACAGTCGCCACGCAAGCACTCGACCGTACGACTCGCTGGGCAGAAGAAAGTGTAAAGATTTGGCTTAAGTATCGAGAAAAACAGGCCTTATTCCCAATAGTCCAAGGTGTGAATTATCCAGACCTGCGCCGACAATCCGCCGACTTTTGTGCTGGACTACCGACACCCGGAGTCGCGATCGGTGGACTGGCAGTCGGTGAGACGAAGTCCAATTTTTTGAAAACACTAGAGATCACTATGCCACGCCTGCCCACGAGTAAGCCGCGCTATCTCATGGGAGTCGGCGAACCAGCTGATATCGTGGCAGCTGTCGCACGCGGCTGTGATATGTTTGATTGTGTGATTCCGACGCGACTCGCTCGCCACGGTGTATTTTTCGATGCGCGCGGTAAGCGAGTGAGTATGAGGCTTGCCAAGTTTATTAATGACAAAAAGCCTTTAAACAAAGACTGTCGTTGTGAGGCTTGTCGTAATTTCACTCGTGGTTATCTGCGTCACCTCGTCCAAACCAAAGAGATGCTGGGTTGCCGACTACTCACACTCCACAACCTCACTTATTTGTTTGATTTATTGACTGAGATCCGCGCTAGTATCCGAGTAGGGAATTTTGCCCAGTTGCAGCGTAAATATGCTTATTCAAAGTATTAGTTTTTGACTTAAATAAAGCACTCTCCGCATGATCAAATTTTTGATGAACTAAAAAGGCTTAAACTAGACCATAACTCAGTTATACTGCAAGTAAAAATTTGAAACGAAAAAGCTCTAAATCTGTTTTATACAAGCGAAAGAGTAAAAAGTTTGCACAGAGTGAAGACACTACAAAATAAGGTAAAATAAGAGTTTTCATCACCCAAAAGCGTTAGCATATCGGTGCTTATGGTATGTAGCAGGCATGAGACTGACTCTGGAGCAGCAGGCCAAAACGTTTGACAGGGGTCGCGTCGAAACCTAAGCTCTCTAGCAAGAAAATCAATGAAATCGCAGCACCAAGCCAAAAACAGGTCTCTCTGAAAAAACCGTACTATAGAGAGACTGTGCGTGCGTTACGAAGACCTTCGAAACTTATTTATTCGCTCCTTCACAGATCGACCTACGGACTAGACCTCAGCTAAATGAGGCGTCTGGTAGGAGAGCCTATGAGAAGGGCTCAATCAACATTCCAAATAAATCGTTTACTGGAATGAACATGTTTCAATCAACAACTTTTTTATTTCTAGATTTCCACAGTGAAATTTAATTTTATTTATTCAACTATGCATAACTCTATTCGCAAGGCTACGGCTTCTGTGGCTACTGTCGCTCTGTTGGTGACTTCATTGTTTACCTTCGGTGTGACTAGCGTCACAGCTCAAGTAGACTTAGGCTTCAACGATGTCAACGACATCTCACCATGGGCGTCCGACTCAATCGGTGCTCTCGTAGATGACGGTATCCTCGCTGGTCGTCCAGACGGATCTTTCGATCCACTCGGCACTCTCAACCGTGCTGAAATCGCAAAAGTAGCCCAGCTCGGTGCTGGCTTCGCAACCGACACAACAGGCGGACCACACTTCAACGATGTCAATTCTAGTGATTGGTACTACTCATTTGTAGAGACTCTCTACAACCGTGGTGTAGTCGGTGGTATCAACAACGGCGCTCTCGATGCCAACGGTCTCGCTACATACAACCCAGGTGGTGCGGTCAATCGTGCTGAAGGTTCCAAGATCCTCGTCGATGCCTTCGGTCTTGAGACTTCCTACGCTGGTACTCCACCAAACTTTAGCGATGTACCAACATCTGCTTGGTACTACGATTCAGTCGAGACTGCTTATGCTCATGGTATCCTCGGTGGTTACGATGACGGCAGCTTCGGTCCTGGTGATCCATTCCAACGTCAGCAGCTCGCGGTCGTCGCTGACAACTCTCGTACTGCTAGCGCAGACGGTAGTCTCCGACGTGGTACTTACACAGCAGGTGCTGCTAGTACTTACGAGCCAACTACTACTCCTACAGATCCAGTGATCCCAGCTAGTGACGGTACGCTCAACGTAGCAGTATCATCTACTACTCACAACGATCAAATCGTTCCACAGCTCGCTAGTAGCGTGTCTGTCGGAGTCTTCGACTTCACAGCTAGCTCTAGTGGTGACGTCACTATCACAGGTGTGACTGTCAAACGTGATGGTCTCGGTCACCGTGATGACTTCACAGATGTCTTCGCTCTAAACGGCGACACGAAGCTCTCAAGTGGTCGTAGCTTCAACTCTGACAACATCATCAGCTTCAACTTCAACCCAGACCTCGTGGTCAAAGCTGGTACTACAGAGCGTGTCAACTTCGCTGCTGATATCGCATCAGCTTCTGGCGCCAATGTTACAGCTGGTGATACCAACAACTTCACTCTTACAGGTGTCGATGCTGTTACTTCCAACGCAAAGACTGTTACTGGCAACTTCCCACTCACGAGCAACAAAGTCGAGCTCGGTAGTGTCTCAGTCGGTAATGTCGCAGTCATCAATCAGACTGTCTCAGACACTACTGTCCGTGTCGGTGAGACCAATCAACAAGTCGGTAAATTCAAATTCACTCTCAGTAATACTGAAGACGGTACACTCGATACTATTCGCTTCAAGCAAAACGGTAGCGCAGATCCAGGGGATCTATCCAACTTCCGTCTCGTCATCGGTAGCACGGAGGTAGCTACTACTCCAGAGCAGCAGGGTGATTACATCGTCTTCTCAAACATCGGTAAGGCACTCACAAAAGGTGACTCTTTCACTGTCTATGTCTACGCCGACGTACTCGCAGGTGCTGCTAGCAACATCGTAGTAGCAGTCGACGAGAGTGAGGATGTAGTTATCCTTGGAAAGACCTACGGTTACGGTCTCGATATCAACAACGGTACACCAGGTGTCTTTGCTACTCAGAGCAGCACTACCGTCGCTATCGACGCTGGTAAGCTCACAGTTTCCTTCGACACTAATCCTGCCAAAGATATCTCCAACGACTCCGACAAGTTCGTCATCGGTAAGCTTCGCTTGGTATCTGGTAGCGAGGGTCCAGTCAATATCAAGAAGCTCTACGGTGAAATCCGTGTAGTAGACGCTTCGAGTACTACTGATGCTGCTACTGGTCCAGAAAACGGTCTCGAAAATATCAAGCTCCGACGTACAGACGGTAGCGCCGTCGAGCTCATCGATGCTTCGAGTGTCACAATCACAGCTGATACAAATACCACTACTCATACTGGTACCAATGCTGCTGCTGGTTTCATCGCTTTCTACTTCAAGGATGTTGAGGTCAACGGTACAGCAACCTTCGATGTCATCGCCGACACCATCAAGGCCAACGTCGCCAACGGTGATAAATTCGACTTCTTCGTCTACGCTGCCAAAGATCAGACCGTACCTACCACAGCCGATGGTGCTGTTGGTACTACAGTCGGTCTCGAAGCAGAAAACGAGCAAGGTAAAGTGATCGACACAGACATCAACCCAGGTAGTCGTATCTCTACTACACTCACAACTGTCGCTACTCCTACACTCACACTGACACAGGTCACTCTCCAAAACAGCAACGTCGTAAAGAAGACCAAAGATGTGCCAGTACTCAAGCTGCAAGTTGCAGCCAACGATGTTGAGGATCTCAAAATTACTCAGCTCGCGGTCAATATTGAGTCTGCTCTCACAGCTACTCAAAATAAGAACAACATGCAGAACTTCCGTCTGCAGCTCGACGACGGTACTATCATCACCGATGGTACTACTCCGGCTACAGCGACTACCGGTACTACTCTTGCTCAGGGGTCCAAGGTCGACTTCACTAGTATCAACAACGGTGCTGGTCTCGTAGTGCCAAAGGGTGGCAATATCACCATCACAGTTATCGCTGATGCAGCTGATTCAGTTACCGCTGGTAACATGCAAGGTAGTTACGATACCAACAATCTCACGGCAGAACGTGCCGATGGTACTGAGCTGACCAACACTTCTGGTAACCCAAGTAGTGATGAGATTCAAGATGCTAATATTCTGACAACTGCTACACGTGTCATGGCTGTAGTCTCCAATGGTAGCCTCATGGTTACTATCGACAGCGACACACCTAGCGCTGCTCTCGTACAGGCTGGTACTACTGGCAACAGCATGTTCCGCCTCAAGCTTGACGCTACAGACGAAAAAGTTATCGTCAAAAAGGCAGTCATTCACAATGTCATCGCAAGTGGTGATGACTCTATCAGCAAAGCTACGCTCTTTGCAGCTCCAGAAGGTAGCACCAACCTCGTCGAGATCGACAGTCAGTCAACAGTTGATGGTACTAGTGATATTACTTTCAATAACCTTGACACAAAGACCAACCCAATCATCGTCGATCCAGACACAAACACCATTCTCTATGTCAAAATTGACACTCGTGAGTCTGGTACAGGTGCTAGTCAGACAGCCGACAGTGGCGATGTTGTTCAGCTACAGCTGATGAACGCTACGGCTGACTTTGAGTCTCGTGGTTACGAGTCTGGTGACGACTTCACACGAAACACTAGTGGTGCACCAAGCGCTGGTCAGTGGGGAGTTGGTACTCTCACTACTCCAGGTAACGTAACTGGAAACACTCAACAGGTACGTACAGCTCTCGTTACTACTATCGCTCCTACTAGCAGTCAACCAAGCACCGGTACGCTTAGTAACGGTGAAAAGGAACTGCTCAAGTTCACAGTCACAGTCGGTAACAACTCAAACACCGATGCTGATGCTGTCCTCAAACGTCTGAAGGTAACAATCGCTGGTGGTGATCCCGATGGTACTACCACTTCATCACTCAACATCTTCAGTTCGATCGTGCTCTACCGTACAGACGACTCTAGTAACCAGATCACTGGTAACTTCACCTCGTTTGGTTCTGGTACGGTCAGTGGTAATGCTCTTACCATTGACAATACAGCCGTCTACTTCACAACGACAGCACTCAAGAAGCTAAACAAAGGTCAGACTTACACCTTCATCGTTAAGGGTACGCTGGCTAGTACAGCTACCAACAGTTCGATCCAAGCTAGTATTACCAATCTTGGTAGTGCAGCCAATGGTCTGACAGCCCTCATCACATTCCCTACTACTGGTATCTATACAGTTGGTGAGACTGTGACAGGTGGTACATCTGGTGCTACTGGTATCGTTACAGCATCCGTTGCCAATACTTCTGTAACTGTTAACAAGATCTCTGGTACGTTTGCAAGCGGTGAGACAATCACTGGAGCAACATCTGCATTCGCTGGTGTAGCTTCCGCTGCTCCTGTCTACTCCTTCGGTGGTGACTTCATCTACACAGATGACGCTACAGATACCACAGCAGACACAGCTACTAGTCGTTGGACTTCATGGATCGACACCAGTGCTACATCTGTAGCTGGTACATCCTTCACCAACTAATAAAAACGTTGTAACCTTGGAGGTCCTCGGGACCTCTAAGGTTTTACGCGTTGGTGTAAAACCTTAAAACCTCTCAAAATAAGTACTTTTCTAGACGGGCGGCTTCGCATCTTGCGGACCGCCCGTTTGGTGTTTCCATGAAAGTGGCGCGCCAAAGCTCTGCATCTGCTCAGTTTAGTCCGATATATTTAGAGTCCCCGCGAGGGGGCTTTTTTATTTGGGTGAGTTTTTTGGCTGAGTGCGCGGGAGAGCGTAGAATAAAACCACTTTAATTTTTGTCTTATGCGCCGCCTACTACTTACTCTGCTGTTTACACTACTGATCGCGCCAGCTGCGTTGGCTGCGCCGACTTTTTCCTCGGCGGCTGATCAGACTTTTCGTCAGTACAGCGTACCGACTCAAGTCCTCGAATTCACCGCTACTGCCGATGCAATAGCACCGGAGCTAACCGCAGCAGGGGATTTACGGATCACTATTCCAGAGAGTTTCCCCGCGATCTGGGACGCGAGTATCACGACTGCCTCTGTGAGTGGTACAGCCGTCGACGCTGGACGTTTCGCTAGTGCTACTCTGCCTGTCAGCTATACCGACCGTGACAAGACCGTGGTGCTAGATATCACCACCGACTTCGCCGCAGGGGAGAGTGTGAGTATCGCCGGACTCTATCTCAAAGGGTTCTACAGTGTTTACAGTTCCACCCACTTCACGCTGGACTACGGTGCTACAGCGACTGCTACCGACGCGCGTTTCTTTGCCATCACCCGCGCCAAAGACAATGACAAAGACGACACACCACCCAGCGCACCGACCGGACTGACTGCGATCCAGACCAGTGCTGGAGTTCAGCTGCGCTGGACCGATCCGACCGACCGCGATCTCACCCTCATCGAAATCCTCCGAGGTGTGAGTCCAGCACCCGTCAGTGGTAGTGCTTACGATGCTGTCCAACCGCAGACCGAGACTTATACCGATACCTCTGTCCAGCTCGGCGAGACAGCGACCTATACATTGCGTGCGCTCGACGGACGCAATACTAGCGTGCTCACGCCAGAAGTGTCGCTCACACTCGTCGAGCAGCCGATCGCCGTCTGTACTGCCGAGTACGCGCCTGTCTGCGGTGCTGATGGTACGACCTACTCCAACGCTTGTAATGCTGGGCTCGCCGGTATCACCGACTATACGAGTGGGGAGTGCGCTACGAGCGATCCTAAAGCCCTAGAAGCCACACCAGCCACAGATTTGGACCAGCTAGCGACCGAGGCGGGTATCACCACTACGGAGCTTACAAGCGCCTCAGACGGCTATTCAGATCTGGACACTACCCACTGGTCAGTCGGCTTCCTCGCACGACTCACGCGCGATGGTATATTGAGCGGCTATCCCGACGGTACAGTCCAGCCCGACACTACGCTCAACCGTGCCGAGCTAGCGAAGATCACGACCAACGCTTTCAACCTCACAGTATTGCCACCGACTTTCGCCGATGTAGAGATGAATGCGTGGTACGGTCCTTTCATCGGAGCAGTGGAGGAGGCTGGGGCAGCGTGGACGACAGGTACGGATTATCTACCTGCTGCTGCTGTGAGTCGCGGTGAGGCGATCTGGACACTTTTGCAAGCTGCGGGTATCACGCTCACTGCCCCGACTGTCGCGCCTTTCCCCGATGTCAGCCGGAGCTATGTGTACGCCAGTGCGATCAGCTGGGCAGTTACAAATAATATTGTAAATGGGTATGTCGATGGTAATTTCGGACCCGCCGATACACTCACCCGTGCACAAGTAGCGAAGATGGTCGTGCTCTTGAAAGAGTATCTCGCAACGAAGTAAGACAAACCAAAAGACCCATTTGCCAGATTGGTAAGTGGGTTTTTTTGTGACAGAACCTCCGTGGTGGATCGGGTGGGACTTGAAGCTAGCTGCGTGATTGTACTAATTCAAAGTCGGTACACGGTGCGCACCGATACGGCAGAGCTAATCCCAGCTTTGTGCGGACGTGAGTCCTCGTCCACCACAATCACCACGAAGAACCTTGACACTACGGGTCAAGAACCTCCGTGGTGGATCGGGTGGGACTTGAACCCACGACTATCGGCTTAAAAGGCCGCTACTCTACCAACTGAGTTACCGATCCAAAATTTAAATTTAGCCAAGGAATTTTAGCAGAAATTTAAGTACGGTAAAATAAACTCATGCCCAAACTAATCGCAGGTGCGCACGCTAGTATCGCCAGAGGTTTCGTACGAGCTGCCGAGCAGACCGTCGAGCAAGTCGGCGGCAGCGCACTTCAGATCTTCCTAAAGTCTCCGCGGGGTGGCTCGCCGTGTAAGCTGACGGATACCGAAGCTGCCGAGTATAGAAAATATGCCAAACAGCACGGACTTTTCACCGTGGCGCACTGTAGCTATCTGCTCAACTTCGCCAAAGATTTGGCGGACAAGCAGTGGACGCTCACGAATCTGATCGACGACCTCCATAACATCGAACGTTTAGACGGTGCGGGAGTCGTACTCCACATCGGTAAGGCTTTGGAATTGAATCGACAAGTAGCTCTGCGGTGGGTGATCGCCAATATTCGGACTGTGCTAAACAAAACTAAAAAACTCAAAGCCAAGATAATCCTCGAAAATACAGCTGGACAGGGGACCGAGCTGGGCTACACCTTCGATGAGTTGGCGACTATTCAAAAAGGTTTGCGAGGTAGTAAACGCGTGGTTTTTTGTCTCGATACTTGCCACGCTTTCGCCGCTGGCTATGATCTCCGCACGCCTACTGGCGTGAAGCAGACTCTCGCTGAGTTCGATCGGCAGCTGGGTATCAAAAATCTCGCCTGCATTCATTTCAACGACTCCAAGTCTAAGTATGAGAGTCGAGTAGATCGTCACGCAGATTTGGATCAGGGTGAGATTGGCTCGACTGGACTGACTGCTGTCGCCAAGTTTGCTCAGGCTAAAAAAATCCCCCTGATCTTCGAGACTCCTGCTATCACAGCGAGCTATGCCGAGCAGTTGAAAAAACTACAAGGCTGGTTAAAATAAAAATCCACTCATACTGTCAACACATTCAACAGCTTTAAATATTTTTTTACTTCTAATCCTTATCCTCATGAGCGATACCATCTATACACGCGAGCACCCTGGCGACTTCGCCGAAAAAGTCGAGAAACACATTCCAGTCATCGAGATTGAAAATAGTACAATCACTGTCAGAGTCGGCGCCGAGGTACACCCGATGGAGGAGGCGCACTATATCGAGTGGATCGCGCTCTACCGAGATGGTACCGAGATTGCCCGCCAGACATTACAAGCGGGTGGTGTACCCGAGGCGAAGTTCACAGATATTGAAAATACAACAGGACTCAAAGCTCGCGCCAGCTGTAATCTGCACGGAGTCTGGGAGAGTGAGTAGTGTCCGAAGTACTGTACAAATGTACACTTGAGCAGACTATCTAGTTTGGGTAGTCTGCTTTTACTTTGTCTCGCAAATATCTCAAAATACTCTTCGGTACGCTTTGGTTGGTGCTGCTCGCGGTAGCGGTTTATTTTTATGTTACTCAGCGTGAATCACTGACTATCACTAGTATCCGGACATGGGTAGCTACGTTGGGATATTGGGCGCCACCACTTTATATCCTTGCCTACACTATTCGTCCGTTGGTGTTTTTCCCTACCTCTATCATGACGAGCGCGAGTGTTTTACTCTTTGGTCCGTTGCCGGCGTGGATCTTTGCCTATGTCGGTGAGAATCTCTCTGCCAATCTCGCTTTTTTTGTGGCGCGCTTCCTCGGGTCAGACTTCGTCCAGAGTCATGAAAACAAACTAATCCAAAAGTACGATCAAAAACTTGCTCATTGTGGTTTCATGACTATTCTCACGTTGCGCTTGATCCCGCTTTTCCCATTTGATTTCGTCAATTATTCAGCTGGACTCTCGCGAGTACGCCACTGGAACTATCTCTGGGGTACGCTGCTGGGTGTGATCCCTGGACTCTCGGCGTATATCCTCCTCGCGGCTGGCATCACTGATGATCTGCGTTATTTCTGGTGGTCGCTGGGACTCTTTGCCTTACTCATCGGTGGTGGGTGGCTCTACCGCCGCTACACTCACAAACAAAAACCCTGCCAGTAGCAGGGTTTTTGGAAGTGTTTAGTTTTATTTAGACGCGGACTACTTGATATCTTTGCGGATTCTTTTGATCGTATCGGCTGCTGTGTCGCGACCACCGAGACCAAAAGCAATAGCAAAAGCTGCTGCGAGACCGAGACCGAGGTTGTCAAAGAAAGATTGTAAAAGGTCAGAACCAATGCCGAGCTGCTTGAGAGCGGCGAAGATCGTGAAGATTACAATAGCGTAACGCGTGACACTGGAAGCGATGCTAGGTGAGCCAGTCTTGGTTGCTCGAGCAGTACCGTGGGCTAGATCTGCGAGGAAGTTTGCTACGAGGACACCGACGATAGTGATGATAACCGCGATAATGATATCTGGAATGTAATTCAAGACATCGTTTAAGAACTCATTGACCTGAGCTAGACCAAACTTGTCCATGGCCGACATGAAGAAAGCGATGAGGATAAACCACTTCACAATTTCTTCAAAAACTCGACTGATGTTTAGTCGGATACCCGCTTTTTGGAAAATCCCCAAAATACCAGTAGAACCAAGGAGATCGTCGAGGCGGATCACTTCGGTGACCTTGGCGACGATTTTGGCGAGGATGACGGCGATGATCCAGCCAGCGAGTAGGATCACGATACCTTCGGCGATGTCTGGCAGGATACCTAGTACGCCGTCCCAGAGGTTACCAAGGGAGTTTTGGATACCATCGGTGAAACCCGCAAACGGGTTGGCGACAGCAGTAGTTGTTTCTTCCATGAGAAGAGGGAATTAAAGGGTGAAAAGGAATCCGCGGAACCGAGTGAGAGTTGAAGAAATATAAGAAGTAGTAGATGCTTAGGTATTGAACACAAAATTAGTTCAAGGTGTATTTAAAAGGAAATAATAGTCAGCGTCAACGAAGTACACAAAAATAGTACAACTATTTGGCTTGAATAAGCCAAAAACTCAGGTTGACGCACTGGGATAAAAGATTGCCTAATCTACTAGATATTGTGTCCGAGAGTTCTCCTAGCTACACTCATTGAGTTTAACCAATTCCCTATGTACGAAATCACAGATCTCAAAGTCGGTACGGCGATCCAGCTCGATGGCGAGCCTTACCGGATCGTCTGGAATCAATTCAGCAAGACTGGTCGTCAAGGCGGTGTGATGGCGATCAAGGCGAAGAACCTAAAATCTGGCGCAGTGATTCAAAAAACTTTCCAAGGAGCGGACAAAATCACGCCGGCAGAGATTCGTATGCAAAAGGCTCAGTTTCTCTACAAAGATGGTGAGGGCTACCACTTCATGGACGGCACGACTTTCGATCAGTTCGCCTTGCTAGACGACGCTGTCGGGCAGAGTGGAGTCTTCCTTCAGGACGGTGAGGAGTACGACCTCATGTATTTCGGCGATACACCGATCAATGTCAATCTACCAGTCAAACTAGACTTCACTGTCACTGAAACTCCACCAGGGGTCAAAGGCGACACCGCGCAGGGTGGTACGAAACCGGCAGAGCTAGATTGTGGTGTCTCGGTGCTGGTACCGCTCTTTATAAACGAAGGGGAGAAGATCAAAATCAACACGGAGACGCTGGAATATGTGGAGCGAGTCGCAAGCTAATCGAAGTTGCAAAATATTGGATGAGCACTAAAGACGCTGTCTTTTCCTCGTGCCCTCTGCTAAACTGCCTCAATGTCAAAATCAAAAGCTAAATCCGATAAGCCGTTTAAGCTTGTCTCGAAGTTCCAACCCTCCGGAGATCAACCAACTGCAATCGCTCAGATCATAAAAGGCATGAAAGGTGGTGCTCAAGACCAAACCCTACTCGGTGTGACTGGTTCGGGTAAGACTTTTACGATCGCGAATGTCATCAAAGAACTCCAGCGACCAGCGCTCATCATCTCGCAAAACAAAACGCTAGCAGCGCAGCTCTGCTCAGAGTTTCGCGAGTTTTTTCCCGACAACTCTGTCCACTATTTCGTCTCCTACTACGACTACTACCAGCCGGAGGCGTACATGGCAGCGACGGATACTTACATCGAGAAGGATGCGAGTATCAATGAGGAGATCGATAAGTTTCGCCACGCGGCGACGCACTCGCTCCTCACGCGTAAAGACGTCGTGATTATCGCCTCCGTCAGCTGTATCTATGGTCTGGGTGCGGTGGAGGACTACGAAGCGATGGCGACGACGCTCGTGCTGGGTGAGACAGTCAAACGCGATGAGTTCCTCCGGCGTTTGGTCGATATGCAGTTCACGCGGGCGCAGATGGACTTCAAGCGCGGTCAGTTCAATGTCCTCGGTGATACGATCGAGATCTACCCACCCGACGAGGACGGACGCGTGTTGCGCCTCGAGTTTTTCGGTGATGAGCTGGAGCGTTTGACCATCGCAGATCACTTTACTGGTGAGATTTACGAAGAGTTGAAAGAGTACACGCTTTTCCCTGCCAAGCATGCGGTGACGACGCGTGACAAGATCGAAAAGGCGGTGGTTGAAATCCGTAAAGATTTACAAATCCGTTATGAAGAACTCAAAAAAATAGGTAAACCTCTAGAAGCTGAGCGGATCAAAACTCGTACCGAGTACGATATCGAGATGTTGCTCGAGGTAGGCTATGTCTCGGGTATTGAGAATTACACACGGTATCTCTCTGGTGCCAAACCTGGTAGTCCGCCGAGTACGCTTATGGATTATTTCCCCGATGATTACTTGCTTTTCATCGATGAGTCGCACGTCACCGTACCACAGATCGGGGGTATGTACGGTGGCAACGAGTCGCGCAAGCGTAATCTCGTCGAGCATGGCTTCCGTTTGCCGAGTAGTTTCGACAATCGCCCTTTAAATTTTCAAGAATTCGAAAAACGTATGGGTCGGACAGTCTATATCTCAGCGACTCCATCAGAACACGAACTAAAAAAGTCGGGTAAGGCAAACATCGCCGAGATGATCGTCCGTCCGACTGGTCTACTAGATCCAGAGATCATAGTACGTCCGAGCAAGCACCAGATCGACGAGATCATGGAGGAGATCCGCCTGACTATCGAGCGTGGTGAACGGATACTGCTCACGACTCTGACGAAGAAGTCAGCCGAAGATCTGACCGAGTTCTTGACTGAGCGCGGTGTACGTGTGCGCTATCTCCACTCTGATGTCGATACTATGCAGCGGATCGAGATTCTGCGCGATCTGCGTCTGGGTAAGTTCGACGTGCTCGTCGGTATCAATCTCCTGCGGGAAGGACTGGATCTCCCCGAGGTCAGCACGATCTGTATCCTCGACGCTGACAAGGAAGGCTTCCTCCGTAGTACCACAGCTCTGATCCAGACCATCGGACGCGCCGCGCGGAATGTAAACGGTCATGTGATTATGTTCGCTGATAGAGAGACCAGATCTATGAAAGCCGCTATCGGTGAGACGAATCGCCGTCGCAAGATCCAAGAGCAGTACAATAAAAAGCATGGCATCACTCCTGCGACGATCAAAAAAGCTGTGAGCGACATAGCCGAGCACAAATATAGCCTAGAAGAAACACCCGAGATCAAGCCTGATGAGATCCCGACAGAGGAGATCGCTACGGTCATCAAGCAGCTGGAAAACAAGATGGACATCGCCTCACAGACTATGGAGTTTGAACGGGCAGGTGAGCTGCGTGATCAGATCGAGGCACTACGTGCTCTCCAGGGTGAAGGCAAAAAGCACCTGAGAAAGAAACAAAAATAGATTAAAATATTCACACGGACCCTTAGCTCAGTTGGTTAGAGCAGCGGGCTCATAACCTGTTGGTCCCTGGTTCAAGTCCAGGAGGGTCCACCACGTGGGTTCTCCCGCCGTAGGCGGGAGGTTCTACGTAGTGCGATGCTGCGGTAGTGCACCAGATCGCCACAGAGATCGGATTGAACCTGCCGTATCGGTGCGCACCGTAGCGAGGAGCGTAGCGACAAGCGACCACAAACCCTGATTGAATAACAATCAAACAGCTAGCTAAGTCCAGGAGGGTCCACCACGTGGGTTCTCCCGCCGTAGGCGGGAGGTTCTACGTAGTGCGATGCTGCGGTAGTGCACCAGATCGCACAAAGATCGAATTAGACCTGCCGTACCGGTGCGCACCGTAGCGAGGAGTGGAAGCTGTGTGATATAGTACGACTAGTTGGTCGTGAGTTTATTTGACGCTTCTTATGCAGTTCCAAGGTAAAAAAGTTTGTTGTCGCGAGATCCTGAAGCACGAAACTAAAAAACATGTTTTCGTTAAGTTTTTGTTGGTGGTGTTAGTTTTTTTGGGGTACTTCGGTTTCATCGCTAGTCAGTATGGGCTCAAAGATGGGTTTTTTGTAACGGCTTTGACTTGGTCTTTTTTTGTACTTTGTACTCCTGTTGCTGACGCTGGTTTTTTGTTGGATTTTCCATTTCGACTGATTACTCGGATCAGAATGTTGTTTTCTGAGATAGTAGTTTGGGGTATTGCGATTTCATTGAATTTCTACGCCTTTTTTGTTCATCCTGAGATTTACGACAAAACGGAGCTACTACTACTTTTTAAACATATCTTGGGGCAGCCCTTTCCATTTTGGGCGATTATTTTTGTTTCATTGATCGGTACTTTTATGTCTATTCAGTTTGGAGATGAGCTGATGGATAAAGTAAAACACAAAGATCGAGATCTATATAAGCGGCAAAAACATCGCTTTAAATTTTGGGGAATGATATTTATAGTGATTTTGTCGATTATTCTATACGACTTTTTGCTCAAGCAGCTAGGAGTGGAGCTACCTATTTAGGTCTATTATCAAATCTGAAAAACTCCTGAATTTCCTCTCAAACTAGGGCAGAGTGCTGCTTGACATACAATAAATAATACTGTAAACTATAAAAAACAAATAATTCAAAACTAAAATAAATGGCTAAAGCAAGCGCTACTTCGATGTTTACTGCGGCGGGTTTAAAAGTAGTACCAACTGAGTCTAGTACACCAGCTTGGGATTTTGATGAGTTGTTGGATCTGGCAGTAGAAAAAGAAGCCAGTGATATTCATTTTGGTGCTACTAGTAAGATCGCTCTCAGGATTTTTGGTGAGATTCGTTTTGTCGAGACTGCTGGTGTCTTGGATCAAGATACAGCTGAACGACTGATTATAGGTTTGATCAAAAATAAAACTAAACAGCAAGAGCTATTTCAAAAACGAGAGTTGGATTTTAGTTATCAACATTCCGATGGTACGGTTTTTCACTGCAATGCTTTTTTTCGTCGGGGACATCTCTCGATAGTCATGCGACGGATACCCAAGTCTATACCGACACTTGATCAGCTAGGTCTGCCGCCAGCTGTGAAGATGTTTTGCCAGTCTAGGCAGGGTTTTTTATTGGTTTGTGGTCCAGCCAATAGTGGTAAATCTGTAACCATCAGCGCGATCCTAGAGCAGATCAATGAGTCGCGGGTAGCCCATGTAGTGACGATCGAAGATCCGATCAAATATCTCTTTACCGATAAGCAATGTATTTTTTCACAACGTGAGTTGTACAGCGATGCTAGTTGTTTTGATGCGGCTATGCGGGCGACACTACGTCAGGATTCGAATATAGTCATGATCGACAAGATGCGTGATCAGACAACGTTAAATGCCGCTATGGACCTTTGTGAGTCTGGCAACTTGGTGCTGAGTACGTTGAACGCTACTAGTGCATCGCAGACCATCAAAAGGCTGGTACAGTCTGTCGGTGTCGACCAGCGAGAGCCAATGTTGTGTCGTATCGCAGATAATCTAGTGGGTATCATCAGCCAGCGTCTACTACCCAAAGTCGGTGGTGGACTAGTCGGCGTCTACGAGGTCATGATCGCCAATAAGGTCATCCGAGAAGCGATCAGTCAGGGGCAGCTCACCAAACTAAATAGTATTATTACCAACTCCGAAATCCTCGGTATGGTCAATATGCATAAGTTTGCTGAAGCACTGGTCGAACGAGGTGTCGTATCACCAGACTCCTTGAAGCTTATTCATTAGTTTTATTGTTCCCAGTCCCAGTTGGGTTTTTCTATCGCTGTGATACCAGCCGTGTCGACCGTGAGTTGGATTTTTTTGTTGCGACTGGCGTTTTTCCAGCTGTGTTTGAGCACCATGAGAGTGGCGTCGTCTTTTTGGATATAGTCACGGTCTATAAAGTTGGCAAAGTCGCGTGAGATACTATCGAAAATACTTTTGGCTTTGTTGCGACTGGCGTGACGCTCTACGCTCTGACGTAGATTTTCCATACCGTACATTTTGCCATGTTTGTTTTCGGCTTCGGTGATGCCATCGGTGAAGAGTACGATGACATCGTTTGGTGCGAGTGCGATCTCTGCTTCGTGGATTTTGTCACTGGTGTCGGGTATGAGTCCTAGTGCGATACCACCGGTCTTGAGAGCTTTGCATTTACCAGTGGCAGCGCGATAGATCAAGATGTGTTCGTGACCGCAGCCAGTGTAATGAAGCTTTTGGGCTTGGTGTTCCCAGCGTAGCATGACCAGTGTCATAAACATCGAAGAGGTAGTTTTGGGTGTCAAAAATTGATTGACCTTATTCAAGATCTCGCGAGGACTCTCGTGTAGTGAGGTAAACGTATGGATCAAAACGTTGACCATCGACATGAGTAGTCCGGCCTGTAGACCGTGACCAGTCGCATCTCCGATGTAAAAAAGCGTTGAATTTTTGAGTGGGATAATATCGAAGTTGTCACCACCGACCTCGGTAGCTGGTCTGGTTTTTACGATGATATCTAGTCCTGGCACTTGGGGGGATTTTTTTGGGAGGAGCTGACGTTGAAAATCGCCAGCAAAGTTTAATTCTTCAGTGAGTCGGTTACGATCTTCAATATCGGTGCTGACCTTTTCTAGGCTGGTGATCATAGTGTTGAAGAATTCTTCTAGTACGCGGACTTCTTTAATATTATTAGTTAGTTTTAGTTTTTGATAATTTTTGCCTTGAAGTATGGCTTGCATCTGCGTGGTGACGCGCTGGATTGGTCGTACGATCTGGACGATGAAGAAAACCAATAGTGAGCCTAGGAGTATGCAAAAAAGCCAAAACAACCATTCAAATGTAGTGGTAGCTGTGTTTATCGTAGCGAACTGCCGAAAGGTTATGCTCAGAGCTAGACCTATGAGTGCCAGTCCGCCAGTCAGGAGTACTATTTTTTGGGTCAGGCTAAAGTGGGTGGACTGCATGGTGGGTTAGCTTTGGGCTGGGGTGGGTTGAGCTGGTTGGTTGGTAGGTCGTATGATCGGTTGGGCGAGATCAGTACTTTTTATTTGGAGGTCGTGTTCTGCTGGGTTGTGTATTTGTTGTTGTCTGGCAGTTAGAGGATTGTAGATGCCATAAAACATTTCGATTAGTTCGGCTGTTGGCATTTGGCTGACGGTCAGGCCGCAGTTTTCTAGATTACTTTTGACAGATTCAACGTGTTGGTTGAGTGCTTTGACTATGCGACCAAACTCTTTTTGGCGTTTTTGGAAAGCAGTGACGCTGTCGGCAGGGTGGATATAATCCCAAAACTGACCAAAGATGCTAGCCGACTTGGTACGGACAGGGTCGTACGGTATGACGACATAAAATTGTTTTTCCATGATGTCGGCAAACTCTACGAGTTTGCGAATATATTCAGTGTATTCAAAAACTTGATTACGTAGGAGCTCGTTTTTTTGGTTTTTGCCGATGGTTTTTAATTTGCTGAGGTAGTTGCTGATGTCGAGTTTTTTACTACGTACGATGACCTGTACGGGGAATTCTAGTGAGTTCAAAAAGTTTTGGTAGGCGGCAGCGAGTGAGTTTTGTTCTTCTTCGGACTTGAGATTTACATTGATGCTGCCGACAGTAAGTACGGCGCGAAGTCCGCCGTTTTTTAGTACGATGGTGTCGTCGCGGATCTCAGCGATACGCATGTAAAGCTGCGTGCTGGCGTTGGGATCTTTTTGTTTGGCTTGGTGGATAGTATCGGACATATGGTTTGAGTTATTTGGTGGGGGTGGTGAGCTGATCATCGGTGCCACCGAGACCACCAGTATCGAGCACGTGGCTGATGCTGCCGAGTTTATTTAGGTTGGCGGTGGATTTTTTTACTGTTTTTTTTATTGGTGTGTTGGTGATTTTTTGGGTCGGTGCTTGAAAGAGTCCAATATCATCAGCTGATTTTACCCAGAGGCGTTTGGGTTCGTTTAAGTAGCGTTCTAGCATCAATAAAATCCAGTGTATAAACGGTACGCCGTTGATTTTGAAAAAGGCAATGGCAATCGTCAGTAGTGAGATAATCACCACGGGTGGTAGCCAAATCTCGGGATTTTGATGTTGTAGTCCGATATAAAAGGTATAAGCAAAACCACCGCCGATACCACAGATAATGAGCTGACGGAGCGTCATAAAAGGGAGGATTTTATCCTCGATTTGGACGTTCTGTGGGACTTTGAACTGCATTTGGTTTTTGATTTTCCCGTGAGGATATTTATTTTTATGATCTGCTAATTATACCAAAAATAAAGCCTAAAAGCAAGGAATCTCGTGCTAAAATAACACGACTTTATTTTCTTTGAATTGTGAAACACATTCGTAATTTTTGTATCATCGCACATATTGACCATGGTAAATCCACGTTGGCAGATCGTTTGATCGAGCTGACGGAGACGCTGGCGAAGCGTGATATGAAAAACGCTCAAATGCTAGATACAATGGAGCTAGAGCAGGAGCGTGGTATCACGATCAAGCTCCAGCCAGTACGCATGAATTGGCGAGAGCACCAGCTCAACTTGATCGATACGCCTGGGCACGCAGATTTTGCCTATGAAGTGAGTCGTTCATTAAAAGCGTGTGAGGGCGCACTCCTCGTGATCGACGCGACACAGGGGATTGAGGCGCAGACACTGGCGAATGTGTATCAAGCCCTAGAGCAAAATCTGACTCTGATACCAGTGCTAAACAAGATTGATCTGCCGGCGGCAGATCCCGAGCGGATCAAGGAGGAGATTGAAAATATCCTGAGTATTCCGCGTGAGGAGGTGATCGAGATCAGCGCGAAAGATGGTACGAACTGTGAAGCGGTGCTTGATGCGGTGATCGAGCGGATACCCGCACCGCGAGTGCTAGCGAGTGCTAGCGAGGGTGAGCTCAAGGCGTTGATTTTTGATTCGGTCTTCGACCCGTATCGAGGTGTGGTGATCTATGTACGAGTATTGTCTGGACGGATCACCAAGCGCGAGACACTCTATTTGCTCGGTACACATTCCAAGTTCGAAGCGTTGGAGATCGGCTGTCTCAAGCCGAAATACTCACCGACTCCGACTATCGAAGCAGGTGAGATCGGCTACATCGTTACTGGACTCAAAAGCGTGCGTGAGGCGCGTGTGGGTGATACGGTGTGGCAGTCTGGCACACCAAAGACTGAGCTAAAAGCTGCGATCGCGTTGCCAGGGTATCAGCAAGTCACTCCCTTCGTCTTCGCTGGAGTCTTCGCTACTGACGCAGACGACTATCCGGCTCTACGCGACGCACTAGAAAAGCTCAGTCTCAACGATGCGGCTCTGACGTATGAGCCAGAGCAGAGTGGGGCGCTTGGGTTTGGGTTTCGTTGTGGTTTCCTCGGGTTGCTCCACATGGAGATCGTCCAAGAACGCCTAGAACGCGAGTACGATCTAGATCTCATCATCACGGCACCGAGCGTCAAGTACGAGGTCGTGCTGCTCGATGGTACTGTACTCCAGCTCAGCAATCCTGAAGCGTTGCCAGAGCCAGCTGCGTACACCGAGCTGCGTGAGCCGTGGGTACAGGTCGAGATCGTCACACCCAAGGAGTATCTCGGCGCAGTTTTGGAGCTCGTTACGGCGCGGCGAGGAGTCCAAAAAAACCTCAGCTTTCTCGATAGCGAGCGTGCGTTGGTCACCTACGAGCTGCCACTGGCTGCGATCGTGACGGATTTTTACGACAAACTAAAATCCGCGACGAGTGGCTACGCTAGTCTCGGCTATGAGCACCTCGATTTCCGCGCGGGGGAGCTGGTGAAGCTCGACGTGCTCGTCGCAGGAGAAAAGATCGATGCGCTGAGCTTCATCGTTCACAAGTCAGAGAGTCGGGCAGTGGGTCTGAGTCTGACGAAGAAGCTCAAGGAGATTATTCCGCGGGCAAACTTCGTGATCTCGATCCAAGCGGCGGTCGGCGCGACGATCATCGCGCGGGAGACGATCTCTGCCTTTCGCAAGGATGTGACGGAGAAGCTCTACGGTGGAGATGTCACGCGTAAAAACAAACTCCTCAAAAAACAAAAAGCTGGTAAGAAGCGTGCCAAGCAGTTTGGTCGGGTGAGTCTGCCACAGGAGGCGTTCCTCGCAGTACTCAAGCGAGACTAGAGCTACTGAATTCGTTGGCGAAGCTCAGCGACACCGGCGGGGTCTTCGTGGACGATGATCTCGGCGTGTGGGTACTTGGTGTGGATTTTTGCCATGACTGCCTCGACTATTTCATGAGCGGCGTGGAGTGGTATGTCGGGGTTCATCTCGACATGGATCTCGACGAAGATAATCTGACCACTCCGACGAGTCCGAAAGTCGTGAATATCGAGAACGCCCTTGACTCCAAGCGTGAGTGCTTTGATCTCTTTGCGATCAGCCATCGGGATTTCGCGGTCCATCAGCTCTTCTGAAGATTGAAACAAGATACGTCCAGCATTCCAAAGAATCCAAAAGGCGATACCAATCGCAAAAATAGGATCGAGATAAGTGAGATTGAAGTAGCCAGCGAGTATCAGTGAGATGATGACGGAGAGATTTAAAACTAAATCACTCGCGTAGTGGAGGCTGTCGGCGGAGATCGCGGTGGATTGGGTCTTTGCGATGACACGACGCTGGTAGAGTACGAGTCCGAGTGTGACTATGATCGTGATCACCATGATCGTGATACCGACTCCAGAGTCGGTCAGCTCGACAGGTGTAGCGATGCGTCGTAGAGCTTGCCAGATGAGTAGCCCAGCTGAGAGCGCGATGAAGCTAGCTTGCCCGAGACCAGCCAGTGCTTCGGCTTTGCCATGTCCAAAGCGGTGCTTGTGGTCGGCGGGTGTAGCGGCATGAGCTAGTGCTACTAGATTTACAATGCTTGCACTAGCGTCTAGCAGTGAATCAAGTAAGCTAGACAGGATACTGACAGAGCTAGTCAAGTAGTACGCGCCAGTCTTTAGCGCGATCAAAAATATAGCGACACTAGTCGCTGCGTAAGCAGCGTGTCGAACGATTTTTTGACGAGCTGATATAGAGAGTGGAGTGTTCAAGTGTTTCCTATTTTACATACTTATCAGGTATCCTAGAAGCCATGGAAAAGCCGAATTTTGAGCTCAAAATCCCGAATTTATCACCCGCACAGGTGACTGAGCTAGTCCGTCGACGAGAGAGTATCTGGCGTGACTTCCAAGCAAGTCCACCAGGATTTACTAGTTTACTCACAAAAGATTACACAGAGCTGAAAAAGTTTGCTCGCGCTCAAAGAGGTAAATGGGAAAGCGTGCTAGTACTGGGGATCGGTGGCAGTAGTCTGGGCGGAGAGGCGCTCGTCGCTGCGTTGGGTCGTGCCAAGCCAGTAGTGCGTTTCCTCGCGAATGTCGATCCGACGGAGTTTGCTCGTATCTCCAAGCAGTTCAATCTCAAGAAAACACTCATCATCGTCATCTCCAAGTCGGGTGGTACGCTGGAGACGATCGCCAACTTCCTCGCGCTCAAAACCAAACTAAATAAAGCGTGGCAAAAGCAGGTCGTCGTGATTACAGATCCCGAGCAGGGGTATCTGCGACGACTGGCGCTGCGAGAGCAGCTCACGACTTTCACTATCCCACCGGATGTGGGTGGTCGCTACTCGGTACTCTCGCCAGTGGGGCTGCTACCAGCGGCTCTGGCGGGTATCCCGCTCGATGAGCTGCTCGCTGGTGCGCGAGAGGTCGATGGTCCGGACGCTTTCCTCTTTGCGCTGACGCACGCCGAGCTGTACCGCCGCGGTCATGCTGTTACGGTTTTTTGTCCTTATGCCCAGAGTCTGAGGCAGCTCGGGCAGTGGTACGCTCAGCTGCTCGCCGAGTCAGTGGGCAAGTCTCCGACGGTGGGGATCACACCAGTAGTGGCGCTCGGTGCGACTGACCAGCACAGCGAGCTCCAGCTCTGGACCGACGGTCCAGCAGACAAATTCTTTATCTTCCTCGGTGTGGCGAAGTTTGCTACCGATGTAAAGATCCAGACTGCGCCGAGTGCTTTCGCACAGCTCAAGGGTAAAAGTCTGGCTCAGATCCTCCACGCGGAGCTGGCGGGTACGGTATCGGCACTCGTTGAGCGGCAGCGACCAGTAGCGGTCTTTGATCTGCCAGAGCTATCGGCTCGGACGTTGGGTTATCTGCTTTACTTCTTTGAGTTGGAGGTCGCTTTCCTCGGGCATGCGCTGGGGGTCAATCCATACGATCAGCCCGGAGTCGAGCGGGGCAAGGAGCTGACGCGGAAATTGTTGGGAAAGTAAATCTAACCAATGCCATACGATACCCTCCTCGTCTCACGTCCAGAGAATATCCGTTACCTGTCGGGTTTTACAGGTGAGGGGGTTTTATTGATTAAAAAAGACAAGCGGATTCTGATCACCGACGCGCGCTATGCACTGCGAGCAAGGGCGGAGCAGCCGCCGAATTTTCAGCTGTCCGTGGTGGACAAAAGCTTTTCGATGACACTCGTAGCAGCTCTAAAAACCCTACGGACGCAGAGGCTCGGCTTCGAAGTGTCGTACCTGACCGTCGCCCAGCTCAGCGCGTACAGAAAGCAGACAAAGTCGCTGAAACTAAAATTCGTACCGACTATGGGAGTGATCGAAGCCAAACGGGCAATCAAATCCACTGCCGAAATTCAAAAGATCAGAAAAGCGTGCCGGATTACAGTGCGAGTTTTGCGACAGGTTTTGAAATTCCTAAGAATCGGGCAGACCGAGCTAGCAGTCGCCGAGCAGTTTCGACGTTTGGCTTTCGACGCTGGGGCGTCAGAGCTGGCTTTTGACTCGATCGTGGCTTTCGGTGAGGACTCTGCCTGTCCGCACGCACAGCCGAGTAGCAGGCGGCTAAAAAAAGGCGACGTTGTTCTTTTCGATGTAGGTGTGAAGTACGCAGGGTACTGTGCGGACATGACACGGACTTTTTTCACTGCACCGCCGACAAAGCTCCAAGAGCAGGTCTACGAGGCAGTCCGCGCAGCTCAGGCGGTAGGAGTGCGGACTCTTCGCTCGGGTGTCCCTGCGCGAGCGGTAGACGCGGAGGTGCGCGAGGCGCTGAAACGAGGACGAGATCCTTCGGCTCCGCTCCGCTCCGCTCAGGATGACAATTTGGAAAAGTATTTCACACACGGCACAGGACACGGCGTCGGACTAGAGATCCATGAAGCTCCAAATCTTAGTCTCAAATCCAAGGATATTCTGAAGTCTAGACAGGTGGTGACGGTCGAGCCAGGGGTTTATTTGGCTGGCAAGTTTGGTGTGCGGATCGAGGATACAGTGCTGGTCAGTCGAGTCGGAGCCGAGATTTTGACCGAGTACCCAAGGCAATTACAGATTTTGAGGATTGGATAGGTTGAGATTTTCATCGATTAAATTTCTGATATAGGCGCGTTTCTTTTTTATAGCTATGCCTGCTACTTCTAGGATAGTAAAGGTCTGATCAAAAATGCCTAAGACTAAATCTCGAGTAGCAGAGAATTCTTTTATTTTGGAAATCACATTTTGTAGTGCGAATTCAAATCTACTGCGGGTGCTGCTGATCAGCATGGTGAAGGCATCGGCTAGAGAGTGCTCGACGAAACTTTTATCGAATTTGGACATGATTGTGTAGAGATAAATTAATTGAACGCACACATCATAATCATCTTTAGATTAAGAGCCACTTAAGCTTGCTTTAAGATTCGATTAAGACGCGCCACATGCTAAAATACAGCTCTCAATGTCAAGAAACCCTACCGCTGCCGTGCTGATGTTCCCTGGGACGAACTGCGAGCTGGAAACAGCTCGCGCACTTACGCGCAACGGTTTCGATACACAGATCTTGCGGTGGAACGAGGCAAGTAAGCTGTCCAAGTACGCTGCGGTGGTGCTCGCGGGAGGGTTTAGCTACGAAGACCGCGGGCGCAGCGGTCTGATCGCGAGTCATGATCCGGTGCTGCGAGAGCTGGCGAGATTTGTACAAGCAGGCAAGCCCGTACTGGGGATCTGTAATGGTGCTCAGATTTTGATCGAAAGTGGTCTCGTGCCAGCAGGGAGACTCGGAGCGAGTCCGCTCGCGCTGACGCGCAATCGCCGAGTCGATACGGCTGGTCGTGTGCTCGGCACAGGGTTTTACAACGCGTGGGTGAGTATCCGCTCTGGTACAGCCGTACCCAACGCGTTCAATCAGTTTGATAGCGACACAATCCTCCAAATACCAGTCGCCCATGCCGAGGGGCGGTTTTATTCACTCGATGGATCACTCCTAGAGCAGCTGGTAGAGCACGGTCAAAACGCTTTCGTCTACTGTACGGAGAGTGGTGAGCTAGACCCGCACTACCCGACCAATCCCAACGGCTCTGTGCTGAGCCTCGCTGGAGTAGTGAACCCTGCTGGCAACTGTCTCGCGCTCATGCCACACCCCGAGCGCACCGTTGTTGGTGATCCGATCTTTCGCTCCATGCGCAAGTGGATCACAGGACACAAGGCACCCAGCCTACGCTCACTCGCCTCCGACTCGGAGCTACGGCGGGCTTCGCTTCGCTCGCAGAGCACAAGGCACAGTCTGAAAGTCGAGCAAAGAGTCCAGAAGATTCTGGCGAAACCGAAGTTTGACGTGGAGTTTTTCATCAGTCTCCAGATCACAGACAACGAAGCACTCTCGGTACAGCAAGCAGCGCGGGAGGCAGGCTCCTCGATCGAATTACAAAAATATCGCTGGCTGGGTCTCGCAACGTATAACGCAAAACGTATAACGTATAAGGATCTGGAAAAGATTATCAGAGCAGGAGATTTAGCAAATGCGGAGAAAGAGACTGTTATTTTGAAGTTCAAAGGTGAGTTTTATCAGTTCGACAAAGCTAAAGGCTTCGTCAAAACTAAGTTCGCGTTGCCAAAACTAAAAGTGCTGGTAGCCGAGCGGGAGACAAGTCTGGACGATTCACTAGCTGTGGCATTCAATCACACGCTAGGCAGTCAGAAAATTGCTGGACTCAAGAGTGGAGTGCTCTGGGCAGCGACAGCGGGTAGTCCGACGAGTTTCGATCGGGTAGTGCGTGCAGGGTTCTTTCACCACGCGGCTGCCGCTGACCTCATCAAAATCTAAATGTGTGGAATCTTTAGCTATCTCGGTGAGCGTAGCGACGCGGGCAAAGTCGTCGTCAAGGGTTTGCAAAAGCTCGAGTATCGCGGCTACGATTCGTTTGGTTTCGCCGAGCAGTGCGCTGGTGGTGAGTTTCAGATTAC
>CAYVMX010000004.1:0-30961 GCA_964452725.1 uncultured Candidatus Peribacteria bacterium
GCGAGCTTTAGCTGGACGGATCCTGCTAGTACTTCGAATGATACCTTTTACTACGAGGTCAATACTATCGCTACAGCCGACCAGATTACAGGTGTAGAGAGTAGTGTTACAACTCCTTATGTAGATGCGATCACCATCGCCAACGGTACGAGCTACTTCCATGTCCGACCACAGAACGGTGCGGGTACCTGGGGCACGGAACGAGTGTTTACACTGAACTACTACTGGAGCAATATCGCCATAGTCGCGGGTGACAATCAAGTGGGGAATATGAATGCCACACTCGGTACTGAGCTCAAAGCCCGTGTGAGTAATGGTCTCGGTGTCTACCCAGGTGCCGACGAAGTAACTGTCACCTTTACTCTCACTAGCTATCCAAATAGTGGGGCAGTCAATGCCAGCGGTCAGGCACTAAACAACGGCACATTTGGTACGACTTTCGGTGGTACGAGTACAGCGAAGACTGTCTCGACCGATGCTAATGGTTACGTTTCGGCAATCTTCGCACTGGGTGATCGTGCTGGTGATTACATAGTCACAGCCGACTTTACGGGGAATACTAGTGGTGCCAAGACCTTTAATGTATCAGAGCGAGAGCTATTTAAGCTCACCTTCAGCAAATCAACTGCCAATATCGCTGCCGACCCTAGCAGTAGCACGATTGGTAGTGATTCGCTCAACTTCACTGTCACGACCAATGCGCTGAGCTATGACATCGCCAGTATTCCAAATCAGTGGCCAACCGAAGGTACAACTGCTGGTACAATCGGCAACTGGACTGGCACACTTGGCTTCGCTTGGGACAATAATGGCACGACAACCACACCGACAGCTTGGAATGAAGCAGCTGGCAGCCCGACTGCGACGACGGTTTACAGCTGCTCAGGGGATACCTGCCAAGCTGCGCTCTCACCGACGATTGATATACATTCAGCGGCAGACTATACCACTGCCGATGGTACTTATACCGATATTGTAAATTTCCAAGGCGCTAATATTGTCTTCTAACAATCTCATGACTAAAAAAAGAATTATTTCGTACGCACGCGGCACTATCCCGCCTGGTGTCACATGTAGTCAAGCTCCACCTGGGCAAGCACCACCTAATCGGCAAAAATCTTTCGCTCATTTAATCTCTAAAATATTCTCTCAACCCCTCACCAAAATAATCCCCTTTAAAATGCAAAACAAAACTTCTCCTCCCGTTGCCGCGACATTACTACAAAAAATAAGTAGTATCGCGCTAGTCTTTACGCTCATGCTGGCCAGCTCTGTCAGCACGCTCGCAGCTGCCAATGAGTTTACTGGTACGGTCACAGCACCAACAGACGGTACACCTGGTAGCACCAATACAGCGATTACTTTTACCTTCGGTACGGCGACTGATGCACTCGCAGCTGGTGACAAAATCGTCATCACAGTTCCGACTGATTTTGGCAATTTCGCTGCTATTACAGCAGCAGATGTCAGCTTCACTACAGCTGATCTCAGCATAAATAACGCCACAGCCGAAACTTTCAATACTACTCAAAGAACCATTACTTATGTACTCGGTGGCGCTGAATCAGCCACTGCTGCAGAAGTTGTCACTGTCACTATTGGCGCGACGAATTTTCTTACTTTCCCAGCTATCTCTGGTCAATACGCACTCCACATCTCTACCAAAAATACTAGCGATATAGTACAAGAGACTGGTTATGCCACTGTCAATATCGACACAACTGTCTCTGTGACGGCGATCGTCGCTGAAGCATTGATCATGACTATCAACAGCACCGCACTCAATCTAAATGCTGATCCAAGTGTAAATAATGGTCAAGATGCCACCCAAAGTACAGTCCTGAGTATTGCCTCCAATGCTTACGGCGGCTTCCTCATCACCGCGAGTCTGACTGATGGTGCGACTGCCAATCAACTCCTCGGTGCCAACAATGGTGCTGCACTAACCTCAGCAGGTGCTACTGATAATTACTTCAAATTCACTTCGACTACTCCAATCGGTGGTAATGGCAATCTTTCCGATGGCGGTATCGTCTCTACAAACACACCTTTTGCTGGTGCAACGACCGTCTATACTGCTGCTGGTGCTGGTGCAGATCTCGTCAATGACGGTGATGTCGCAGTGGCTTATGATTTCAATGTTGATTACACCACTCCAGCTGACACCTATTCAGGTACCATTACTTACACTGCTACTCCTACTTTTTAAGTATTTAAATACTAGTCTCCCTATAGGCTGTCTAGCACAGTATAGGGGGCTAGTCGCCAAACTTTCAGAAGCTCTCTATACTATGAACAATACAAATTTATTAAAATAATTAGCAATGTCAGCTCTCTTACGCATCTTCACTACTTTCGTTACTAGCATTTTGCTTTTTGCGACAGTGACACAATTTGCGTTAGCAGTAGGTCTAAAACCCCTACGCACAGAGATGACTATAAAGCCTGGTGACACACAGACAGCTACTCTGACAATTATCAATTCGGAAGATCGCCAACTAACGGTAAGACCTGAAATCCAAGTCTATGTCCGCAATGATACAGCAGGTTATCCAATCGAAGCAGAGCTATCTGCCGATGACCCACGTAATATTGCCAGCTGGATTTCCTTCACAGAAGAGACTGTCGACTTAGCACCAAAATCCACCAAAGAAGTACTCTTCACTGTAGTTGTACCAAAAGATGCTGAGCCAGGTGGTCGCTATGCCTCGCTACTTTATTCACCAGTCTTGGGCAAAAACGATGGCGGAGTTCAAATTCAAACTCGCGTTGCTAGCCTGCTCTTGATCACCGTAGCTGGTGAGCAAAATTTCAATGGACAACTAACAGAATTTGGCATCAAAGACAATAAAATCTACAGTGATCAGCCTGTTCAGCTAGCCGTAGGTTTCGAAAATCAAGGTAACGTCCATGTAAAGGCTGCTGGTGATGTAACCCTCACCGATGAGACTGGTGCCAAAGTAACAGGAACTGCCTACTATACAGACCCGCAAACCGGTCAAAACATTTTGGCTGACGCGATTCCAGTCAATCTCAACCGTGGCAATATTTTGCCTACTTCGACGCGTGTATTTGTATCCGACTGGAATAGAAACATCAAGCCTGGTAAGTATGTAGCTGCACTCACGCTCTACTACGCAGCAGATCGACCACCTCTGACACAAACCACTCCAATCACTATCGATGAAAATATATTGCTGGACTCTCTCGATTTAAAAATCGCTACTAATGAAGCTGGGGAGGAAAACTCACAGTTCGTCCTCACTGCGACAAACAATGGTGATGTCTATGAGCGCCTTCAGGGTACGATCGAAGTTACCAATGAATTTGGTGATCTGGTACGTACAATTGAAATCCCAAAAGATATCGCATATCTCACACCTGGCGAAACTCAGACTTTTAATTTTGATTTTTTAGCTAAAAAAATCAAGGCTGGTGAGTACACTGCGATACTATCTGCGACTTATGGCTTTGACGCGACACCGATCACGATCAAGACTAACTTTTCCTCCAAAGAAGACTCAATCTTATCATTGCTACAGTCTCCAACTGGATTAGCTGCAGTTGGCGGATTGATAGTAGTCCTCATAATTCTGGCCTTTTGGGCGGGACGTCGCAAGACTCCACCACCGATAGATATCTCAGAATCACAAGATCCACCTGAGCCGCCAGCAGTGCCACCAACTATCTAAAACGCTACCATCAAAAAAAACAAAAAGTTATAAAAATGTTACTCAAAAAATTAAAACAAAAACGATCTTCTTTTGCCTGCTGGCGCAGTGTACTCGCTAGTATACTAGTTTTTTTATTGACCACCAGCAGCACACTTGCTGGCAATGTAACTACTACTGCGGGCGTACGTGCCGCTCCGGCTACAAACACTACGGCTATCTCGCCAGTCTCGGGTGTAGCCCGTATAACCTGGAATGCTAGCCCAAGCGAGACTAGTGGTAGTATTGATGCTTATCGGATTTATTATAAGCTCAGTACTGATCTCAGCTACACAGCCAACACAGTACTCTACCTACCAGCAACTCTGACCAAAGATATCGGTGGTCTGACAGTAGGTAGTAATTATGATTTCAAAGTTATGGCTCTTGGCTTCGATGCTGTCGAGAGTCGAGCTGACTGCCTCAGCTGTGAGGCAACCAATCTCACCATCGCTAGCAACGGACCCAGTGGCACAAGTCTAACTATCAACGACACCTCACCAACTACTAGCCTCACGGTCTCACTCACAGCACAGGCTACCAACGCTACCGAGATGTATATCTCGGGTGATGTCGATGCAACACACGCCACCTACGGTGGTAATGTCAATACTTGGATTGCGTACAGCACCAGTAAGACAGTCGCACTGACGGATTCCGATGGTATCAAAAGTGTGAGCATCAAGTACCGCAGTGCTGATCTCGTCGAGAGCAGTGTCTCTACACAGCAGATCACACTCGCCAGACCGCCGACTAGCACAAGTCTAACTATCAACGACACCTCACCAACTACTAGCCTCACGGTCTCACTCACAGCACAGGCTACCAACGCTACCGAGATGTATATCTCGGGTGATGTCGATGCAACACACGCCACCTACGGTGGTAATGTCAATACTTGGATTGCGTACAGCACCAGTAAGACAGTCGCACTGACGGATTCCGATGGTATCAAAAGTGTGAGCATCAAGTACCGCAGTGCTGATCTCGTCGAGAGCAGTGTCTCTACACAGCAGATCACACTCAATCGAACCGTTGCACCACCAGCTGGTGGTGGGGGAGGTGGGGGAGGTGGGGGAGGATCTTCTTCGAGCAGCACTACTACGAGTACTACCCCCACACCAGACAGCACTACAACACCAGCAACAACGACAGAAATAGTCAATCAAACAAATAACAATACGACTGATACGGTGGGGAAGTCAGCTGACGCTACAGCTACTACTGCCGAGACTACTAATGGGTCTACAACTAGCGGCGGTAGCAAATTTACTGATCTGACTGCTACCCACTGGAGCTATAGTGCCGTAGAGAGTCTCTCTGAGGCTGGCGTACTTTCGGGCTATCCTGATGGTACTTTTCAACCAGATCGCGCTATGAACCGCGCCGAACTGACGAAAGTTGCACTCCTTAGCTTCAAGGAAAATACTGAGACAAATACCAGTAACACAAATACAACTCATGCAGCAGCCAGCACGGCGACTACAGACACGGATTTCCCTGATATAGCGAGTGACAGCTGGTATGGATCATACATCACAGAAGCCCGTTCACGCGGTATAGTCTCAGGATATGACGATGGACTCTTTCGTCCTACCAAAAAAGTAACTCGTGCCGAAGCATTAAAAATATTGATCGGAGCGACTGGGTTCACGGCTGCAGATACAAAATCTATATCGCCATTTGAAGATGTGGATCCTACAGCTTGGTATACCCCTTATGTCGATTGGGCTGCCGAGCAGGGCATCATCACCGGTTACAAAGTAGAAACTCCAAGCTACCAATTTACTCGTACTCTCAGAATTGGTAATTATGGATCTGATGTCGGTGCTCTACAATATCTCCTCGGTAAATTGAAATACTATCGTGGTGTAACCTCACACTACTTTGGCTACGTCACTCAGGCAGGACTCCTACGAATGCAGCGAGCCATACTGACACCTGGCACCTATAAGCCCGGCGTACTAGATCAAAAAACTCAAGCAACACTATATGACATAACTGGTATCAACCGAGGCAAAGTACGTTACGAGTTTCGACCAGGACAAACAGTCACTCGTGCCGAGGCAGCTCAGATCGCCAAAATGCTGCGTGAACTCAAGCAAAATGGATTTACCGATCTGCACTCAGCACCCAGCTCTGACCCATCACAACCAGCCTTGGATCTAGAGTACGATCTAGACCAAGTCCCTACAGAGCAACCAATCGTTCCAACTGCTACTAGGACAAACAATCAGCTCAAATCAGTAAATTTGCCAGCAGTACTCAAGGCAAACATACTAGGAGATGAGAACACGCCATCGGCATCTTGGCTGGATCTCGTTCAACAGTTTTGACGATAAATTACTTGCAAGCTCTTTGGCATCTGCCTCTCAAACCTTTACAATAGGTGCGATTTTGAATTTATCTGACCTCACGATACCGCCTGAGCTGCAAACCATATTGAGATATCAAATTGGTGACAATACAGTTGCGACCTTTGCGCTTGCACTAGCGGTTTTTCTCGTTATTTGGTTTAGTTTTTGGATTTTTCAGATTATCATTTTGAAACGTCTCAAGCAGCTCGCTAAGCAAACTAAAACAGACTTTGACGACACACTTATCGACCTTATCGAAGAGATTCCTAGTTGGTTCTATCGTCTAATCGCTTTATATATTGGTTTAAAATTCATCACGCTAGGGGAGCAAATCAACTGGACAATTGATGCTATTTTTATAATTACGATTATTTACAGAGCAGTCCTTTTTTTACAGCACTTCATAGCCTACAGCCTAGGAAAACTCTGGGCACGCACCCCAGAGGAGCAGACGACCAACCAGACAGCACTGCGCGGCGTACAAATGCTCGCCAATATCACACTCTGGGCAGCTGGACTCCTACTAGTGCTGGCGAATCTCGGATTCGAAGTCAATGCGCTGATAGCAGGTCTAGGCGTCGGTGGTATCGCTATCGCTTTTGCTTTGCAAAATATCCTTGGCGATCTCTTTAGTTCGTTTGCGATCTACTTCGATCGTCCATTTGAGATTGGCGACTACATCACCGTAGGGGAGCGCAACGGTATAGTAAAGAAAATTGGTCTCAAAACTACTCGCATTACAGCGCTCCAAGGCGAAGAGATCGTTATTAGCAACCAAGAACTTACCAATTCTCAAATTCAAAACTTCAAAAAGATGGAGAGAAGGCGAGTGTTGTTTGCTATCGGAGTGACCTATTGCACATCTGCTGCCAAATTAAAGAAAATCCCTAGTTTAGTCGAAAAAGCTGTAGTTCAAGCCAAAAAATGTACCTTTGATCGCTGTCATTTTAAAGAATTTGGCGACTTTAGTCTTAATTTCGAGATTGTGTACTACTTCGCTGACAATGACTACACCAAGTATCTCGATGCTAGACAGGAAATCAATCTCGCCATTAGAGAGTTTTTTGAGAAAGAAAAGATCGAAATGGCATTCCCAACCCAGACCGTCATACTCCAGAAATAAACTAACAATACGATATGCCACCAGAAACCAACAGGGAGTCATTTATGCCACCCATCAAATATCTAAAAAACCTAGCTATCGGCACTCGCAATCAGCTTGAGTCTATTCATCTCCAGTATCGTGTCAATCAACTGACAAAAGAAATTGCTGAAATCGAAGAATTTTTAGAGGCATTAGAGGGTCATGCCCCAAAAGAAATATTAAAACAATATCCAGTAAGACTAAAAAACAGGCAAGAGTCACGAGCATCTCTTTTGGAAAAATTAACTAATCTGGCAGAGGAGCGTGTTTGAAGTATCTATCTAAGCACACACAATGTATCTTGTGTGTGGTAATTAGGATACCTAGCAGCACTAAGTGACGATACTGTTTATTTGGTCTACGCGGTGTCCAAACTCTTGATTTTTGGCCTGAAATAGAGTATAATTACTGGATAATAAATGTTTAAAACAAAAATTTACCAAGCCGCCAAACGTGCGACAGCTGCGCTACTAGTAGTAGTTTTTTTGGCTAGCAATTTGTTACTCATACCAGCTGCTCAGGCAGCTAGTCTGACCGCAGAGACAGACACTCTAGGGACTGCCACGCCGAGCACTACCAGCAGCCATACACTGGCTTTTGTCACTCAGACAGCACTCGCCACTGGGGACACGATTGAGCTTTATTTTCAGGACTTTTCGCTCGCACTCGATGCCACTACCAATGTCACAGTCACCACTGGTCCGACCGATGCGACAGTCAGCTATAGCAATACCAACAAGCTAATCACTCTGACTATCGTCACCCCTTTTGTTGCTGGCAATGTCGCACTCAGTATAATCACTGGTAAGATCACCAATCCTGCTATCCGTGGTGAATACCCAGTCAGCATCGTCACACGCGACTCGACTGGTCTAGAGATCGACTCTGGTCTAGCTCTGGCAAATGTCACCAGTCAGGGTGATGTCTCAATCGTACTCACTAGCTCTACGGTGGTAGGTGGAGGCTCTCCTACGCCTGCAGATACGACTCCGCCGACACTTAGTAGCATCACAATCGCTAGCGGCGCTCAGTATACTGCCGACTCTACTCCTCCGATCACGATCAGCGCCGCCAACGGTGTCTCCCATATTGCTTTTTCTTGTGATGGCGGCAGTACTTGGGGTATCTGGATCGCCTATCCAGACTCCAACATTATCAACCCAAGCAATATCCAAGATGATTTCGATATCACTACTGGTACGACAGCCTGTAGCACCAGCTCTGGTAGCAAGACTATCACTGCCAAGCTCAAAGATGCTGCTGGTAACGAATCAACCACTGTAAACGATTCAATCGTTTACGATGCTGCGACCGTTGTACCGACTCTCAGCTCCCCTGCTGCAAACAGCTACGGTGCTCCAAATTTGACAATTGATTTCAATCTACCCGAAGCGGCTCTGGCCAACTCAGTCACACTGACCTTTACACGCACTGGTGGTGCTGCCGATGCTAGCTCGCCACATGCTTTTACACTTGCTAGTACTTATGAGACAGCTGGCTCACACACCTTCGCTGTCACGGTCGATGATGACTGGACTGATGAAGTGGCGATTGCTGCTGCTACAGGTGCTAGCGACCAACTGATCGACGGTACTATCTACGATGTCATGCTTTCTTATCGTGATATAGTCAGTAGTCCTGTCGCCAGCACGACCAATAGTAACTTTACTTTTGACGCTTCTACGGTTACTTCGACGATCGCCATCGTAGATGGCACAGCTCTGACCAGCTACTCAGTCGGCACTGGTAGCGCGACTCTAAATGGTAGCGCCACTACACCTGCTGGACAAATCACTGAAGTCAAAGTCAGTCTCCAGCGTAGTAGTGATGGTCGCTACTACAATGGTACTAGCTGGCAACTCTGGGCTGCTTGGCTCGTCGCCGATAGTCGTGATAGCGCTTTCGATACAAACAACGAAACTTGGGAATATCGCGGTCTAGCCGAACTAACCGATGGTGAGTCCTATGTATTACGCTCACGCGCGACGAAGACTGGTGGTGTCCTACAAGCAGTACCGACAGAAAGCACATTTAGCTATGCACCAGTCAAAGTCCAAACACCGCCACTCCACTCCGTAGGTAGCAGCAATGGTCCTGATATCGGTCAGATCACCGCTGGACCAGACTCGACTGACCGGATCAGTCTGATCGATGGTGAGTGGTGGAACTATACCGATGCTGGAGAAGACGATGCCATTTCATTTACTTGGGTAGATCCAGAGTCAGCCGACGACGATACTTTTTATTATGTGATCGATGACAATGTCAACGCCGACTCACTCAAAGACACTGAGCTAGCACTCGCTAGCGACTCTAGCATGCTCCCCTATCTGGACAAAGTCACTCTAGCCGAAGGTGAGAGCTACCTCCATGTCCGTGCCCAGAGTGGCGATGGTGCTTGGGGACCAGAGCAAGTCTTCACGATCAAGTACGACACTACCCCGCCAGTGCTCCAGACAGTGACTTTCGATAGCCCTAGTGGCACTTATCGAGGTGGTGATACACTAGCCTTTACAGTTACTTTCGCTGAACCAGTGGCATCTGTAGACGGACTGACTATTTCTTTTGACTCTGGCGGGCAGGCAGTGATCCCCGGCTGGGAGACACCTACCGATAGTGTCACAGGGACTTATACTATCGGAGATTGGGCAGACTCTGCCAATCTCACTGCCCAGCTAGTCTCAGGTACGATCACAGATCGTGCGGACAACAGCACCAGCAATCCCTTACCAACTGAAAAAACTAAAAAAACTAATATCGTCATCAGCGGCGCACGTATCGAAGTACTAATCCCCGACTCCGATGCACAAAATCGTTATAGCACTACCGATGATTTGATCCGCCTAAAACCGACCGCCAAAGCTACAAAATTTAAAGTCGACTCAACTGGACTATCGACAGACGATGAGCGCAACTCCGTCGCTCTCGACACTTGGCTCCCCTATCAGTCTGCGCTACTGGATCTCGTACTCGCACCAACGAATGGTACACACAAAGTCAGTATTACTTTTCAAAACAATACTGGCGAAGAGCGTACGGCCAGCGTACTGATCACTCGTTTGGCACCCAACGAGACTCCTCATGCAACTGATGTTTTTGGACCTTTTCGAGAGGAGATTTTACAGTACTTGCCAGACTGGACAGCAGCTGGTCTCGACCCACTCTATCCAGATCTGATCGAAGCCAACCCTGCACTCAACCTACACATCTTTGAGCCGCTCTACCATGCTACTCGCGCTAGCGACGACACAGCGCTACAGTCTACTATCGCCGCTCTCAACGCCTTCATCGCAAAGCTACCCAGTACAGAGACGACTGAGATCACTCCAGATCAATTGATCACTGTCTTTACAGGTTCAGAGATTGCACTGGAGGATATCTTCCCAGTGGGTGAGCTGACCCAGCTCATCACCTCGCGCGACAATGACATGATCAATCAAATCGCGCCTCTGATCGGTACAACCACCGGACTACTGAAAAAAAACGCAAGGGATAACTGGATACTGACACTACGCTCACTCGGTACGCGCGACACCGATAGTGATGGTCTCTCTGACCGTCGCGAGATCAATCTAGGCACAAACCCGTATCTAGCCGACACCGATGGTGACAGCTACTCCGATGGACTAGAAGTACTCGACCTCGGCACCAACCCACTCGTAGCCAATACAAAGATCAAAACTCGCTTTACTAATTTAGACACAGAGCAGGTTTTTTCTGACCCTACCCCCCTCCTGCGCGGTACAGCCCCCGATGGTACGACAGTCAAAGTCATAGCCGTCGATCAAAATGGTAGTCAAACTGCTCTCGGCGTCGCCACTGCCGATGCCGAACACAAGTGGCTAATCATGCCAAGCGTAATGCTGAGCGAGGGCAACTATGAGCTACGCCTCCTGAGTAGCGATGCTACTACTGTAGATCAAGCCAGTGTCACGATCGACCTAGACTTCATCCTACCACCACCCGATTTTTATACCGATGAAGAGTACCCCGTCTTTAATAGCGGTCAACCAGTCTTCAATGGCAATACCTACTACGGCAGCACAGTAGTCGCGAGCTTTCAGAGCCTCTTGACTACTACTTCGGTCGTAGCCGACAATCCTGAAGGCGACTTCGCTGTCCAACCCTCCCGCGAGCTAGCAGCTGGCGAGCACACGCTCCTAGCCTATGCCGAGCTACCCGATGGTACACGTAGTGCTACTCGTATCTTGAAGTTCAAGATTGATCTGAGCAAGGTCTCACTCTTTACAGAGCAGACTTCTTTCTGGGAGATCCTCTCACTCAAGAATCTAATACTCTTCCTCCTACTGGGAAACTTCGTCTGGATCCTACTAGTCTATCGTCAGGATCGCGAGGAGACTGGGTCGTTGACCTAGGATGAGTAGGACGATCAGATCAACCAAAACATTGATCCAACTTACTATCTTCGCGATATCCTTTTTGCTTATCAGTCCTGTCGTCGTCCTGACGATCACCTCACTCTCCTGCCGAGAGCGAGAGTAGTGTTGGACTTATTGCCCAGCGAGAGTCCCACCTACCGACAACCTGACCTCGGCATCGACCAGCCAAAAGACAACACCACAGCACAAACTCTGCATTCTATTTATCATCCACTATTTAGTTTTGCAACCCCATTTCTCCGAATATTCGGAGAAAATAATAACTACTTTTGTTAGTAAGTTATTTTCTTAATCTTGTAGAGTCCCCTACTACTTCAGCCGAATCACAAAGAAGGTCACGTCATCTGCTGGAGCGATTTCGCCACACCATTTGGCGAGTGCTGCGATGAGACTATCTCTGACGTCCTCAGCGCTGCCACCAGCGCGACAAGCCTCAGCAAAGGTAGTTTGGAGTTGCTCATGTCCAAAGAGCTCGTCTGTAGCGTTCTTGGCCTCGGTGATACCATCGGTGAAAGCTAGTAAGTATTCACCCTGCGCCAGCTCTAGTGTATGGCTCTGTACTGGCTGCTTCAGCTCGGGCAACATACCCAGCCCCAACGTACCCTTTTCGCCGACCTCGACCTTATCCGACGTGGCACGATAGATCAGCGGTAGCTCATGTCCAGCATTGAGATAGCTAATTTTTTTACTAGTGTTATTCCACTCTAGTGCGAGTAGTGTCGCAAACATATCAGCCTTAGTCTTATTGTGTAGGATACGATTAGCACGAATGATTAGCTCTGGCAGCTCACCAGATTCGACAGCCACAGTCGCCATGACCGCACTCATGAGTGTACCGACGAGACCAGCTGGGACACCATGACCAGTCGCATCACCGAGGTAAAAGAGAGTACGATCGTCCTGTCGAGGTAAGACATCATACATATCACCACCGACCTGTGTCGCAGGTGCGAAGTGCACAGCGAAATCCAAACCTGGCACCACCGGTTCACGAGGCAGACTACTCGTCTGGATCTCACTTGCTAGCTCTAGTTCACGAGATGTACGTTCATAAGTTACTCTTTCGTCCATGGCAACCGAGAGATCAGCTGCCATCGTATTGAATGTATCAGCTAGTAGCTTAGTCTCATCTTTGGTTTTTACTGTGATCCTAGTATCGAGCTTACCTTTGGCTATCAGAGCAGCACCAGCACGTAGAGCAGCGAGTGGCGCAGTCACCGCTCCGGCGAAGCGCGTCGCAAGTAAGAAACTACCCATAAATCCAAAAAGAAAGAGGATCGTCAAATACATCGCAGCTTCACGGACACGCTGACCAACCTCATCATAACTCAAATGAAAAACCACTCGGCGAGTATCGTCAGCCAAAGGATAGACAATAGTCTCGACACGGTCACTATGGTCAAGCTGATCGACAGGCTGATCCTCTGGATCACTGAAACGATAAGCCGCAGCGTGGCTCGGTATATCGAGACGCGAAAGATAAGCTACTCGTCCAGCAGTAGCCAGTGAGAGCTTATTGACCTTGAGACGAGCGAGGAGGCGCGTATCTGTAATGAGCGGCAGACTCTCACCACGCTGAACAGCTGTCGAAAACAACAGCTCCCCTGTCGCTGTCGCAATCTCTACACGCTCTACAGCCGACGAACGAGCCAAAAGTGTATCCAACTCGGAGTAAAACAACGCATCAGCTTCGGAGCGATAGTAGAGATCATACAGCTCTGCAATACGTTCAGCCGATAGTTCAGAAAAATTCAAAGCGTTTTCTGTGATCTGTGCTGTGATCTGCGATCGCTCTGTGCCCACCAGTACCAACGCGACAGTGCCGAGTGCTACGATGAGCACTCCAGCAAAAAGTCCGATTAGTTTTTTTCTAATCGTTAGCATGAGGAGAGTTAAAAATTACAAGACCGTCCATGCGCGGAAAGAAGATCTGAATACCATTACGCACAGCATAAAGACGACGAGTACCCAGCAAAGGAGCACCGATAACATCGTCAAGGACAATTTTTTTGGTTAGCTCTTGCCAGTTGCGTAAACGATTCTTAGTCACTTGCTCAGACAGTGTCGCGGTGATCTTTTCATCAGTCTCATCACTAGCATAGCCGTAGCCACTCAGTGCACCACTAGACTGGACCAAAGTGGTAAAGAAACTATCCACCATACCGAGATTGAAACGCCAACCAGTCAGATAAACATCTAGCTTGCCAGCTGCCAGCATCTGGACAAAATCATCGGGCGAAAGCACATTGATCGAGAGATCAACGTTTTGTTTTGCCAGTTTGGCTTGTAGTACTTCAGCGACCTTTTTGTAATCCTCAGTCACACCAAGTGAAAAGAAGGTCTTTTCTGGAAAGGCAGCCGCCGCCGGCCACTTGTGATCTAGCAGCTCTGGCGTGAAACCAAACACACCAGTCGGAGCGAATTGATCGAGCTTATAAAGACTTGGATCTTCTAAAATTTTGATCAATGGAATCTCACTAATCAGTGCTGCTAGTCGCTCACGTTCAGACTGCTTGGCCAACTCCGGATTCTTACTATTGAAAAGTAAAAAAAGTGACTCGTAGTTGGGCACCTGTGAGACACCGTAACCATAACGCGCTTCAATCTGCGGTACAAAGCTAGTCGGCACATCGAGCAAGATATCGACACTACCTTCTTTGAGCAGGCCGAGGCGATTGTACTTCTTACTCTCAGAGAGTAGCGCGAGCGAGGTCGGCAGCTTGGGCGAAAAGAAGTAATAGTCTCTGAACGCCTCCAAAATCAAAGTAGTCTGATCGCGATCAGCCAAACGATAACGCCCTGACCCAACTGCTCGCAGCGGAGCACCACTCAACGAATCTCTCGCTAGCTCAGCTGGTAAAATATAAAGCTCTGTAAGCTCTCGCAAGAAATTGTGATCGGCAGCAGGCAGCGTAAAAAGACAAAGTTGATCGCTCTCCGCGGTCACAGTCACATCGGTCAACATCGTCTTTAGCTGAGAAGCTGGCAACTGCGAAGCACGCTCCACACTAGCGATCACTGCCTCACAGTTCACTGGCGTACCATCGTGAAACAAAGCATCACTACGCAACTCTACGACCAGCTCAGTCGGCTCGCGATAGTACCAAGTATAGGCTAGTGCTGGAACGAGATTGAAAAACTCATCAAAACGTACCAATGGCTCGTAAATCAAACCCAGCGCCACCCGATCATCTGGCGCGAGTACATGTGGATCGAGCGAACCAAAACTACCAGCCTGCGCGATGACTAGGTCAGAGATCGGTACTTTTCCACTCTCTGGATTGAGGATACCCTCCGCCAAACCTTGCCCAGCTGGCATATATGCAAAGAAAGCATAGGAGGCTATCAGCAGTACATTGACAACAGATACCAGTACGAGTTTTTTATTTAATTTTTGTATCACTTATTTTTTATTATTCCCCTTATTTTACCACGAATTACCGCAAAAAACAAGCCCTACACTCACCACTCTGCTAAACTCACAGTCTATTTATTCGATTCAATGGCTATCACAATCAAATCTCCAGCAGAAATAGAATCTATGCGCTTCGGTGGTCAGATCCTTGCGACTATCCTGAATACAGTCGGTGCAGCAGTCAAACCAGGCATTACAACAGGTGAGCTAGATATACTAGCTCGTGAACTTTGCGCCCAACACAAGGTCAAAGCAGGATTCCTCGGCTATCACGGCTTCCCAGCCGCGATCTGCACCAGTATCAATAGTGGCGTTGTGCACAATATCCCCAGCAAAGACGCCGTACTAAAAGACGGCGATATCTTAAAAATAGACTTTGGCGTGGTTCACGATGGACTCAATACTGATGCCTGTCAGACCTTCGCCGTAGGCGATATCTCACCAGCCGCAGCCAAACTCATGCAAGCGACCAAAGATGCACTCTACGCCGGCATGGAGCAAGCGCGCGCCGGCAATCAAGTCGGCGATATCAGCCACGCTGTCGAGTCAGCCGTCACACCACTGGGCTACTCCCCCGTACGCAACACTGTCGGGCACGGTATCGGACGCGCTCTACACGAAGACCCTGAAATTCCAAACTGGGGATCCCCTGGACGTGGACCAAAGCTCACAGCTGGTATGACTATCTGCATCGAACCAATCATCAATGCTGGCAACCACCAGATCAAAACTCTACCCGACGGATGGACGACCGAAACTACCGACGGACTGCTCTCCGCCCACTTCGAGCATACATTGCTCATCACAGATGACGCACCCGAGATCTTGACACCGTGGGACGAGCAAACTTAGACCTTGATCGTCACATCTCCTGTCGGTACGACCTGACAGGCCAGTCGCTCCCCTTGTGCGAGATTGAGACTACCTAGGTGTTTTTTTTCTGCATCAGTTGTAGCGTTTGTTTCTTCTCTGCCAGCCGTGACCCAGATACGGCACTGTCCGCAGCTACCATGCCCACCACAGGCACTTTTTAACCCCATGTCGGCTTTTTCTGCTACGACTAGCAAAGTTTGACCAGACTCTAGCTCTACAACTTTTTCTTTATTTTCAGTTTGAAAAATCACACGAGACATCTAGAATAGAATTAGTAATTTATTTAAAACTACCACAAATGAATCTTAGTAACCAAACTACGACAACTCCTCTCGCCGAGCGTGCCAATTTCTTTGGTCAAACCATGATATATCTCGGACTCGCGCTCGCCAGTAGTGCTGGCGGCGTATTCGCAGGCTTTTATCTCTTGCCGCCTGCGCTTCGAAGTAGCACAGGATTCATGCTGCTAATGTTCATCGTCACGCTCGGTCTAGTCTTCACTGCTAGGCGTTGGTCGACTGGTCGCTTTGGCTATCTGGGACTTGTGCTCTTCGCTGCGATCCTCGGCGTCACACTGGTCCCACTACTGTCCTATGCCGCACTCACGGCAGGTGCAACGATCATCGGCAAAGCACTCCTCTCGGCAGTAGCTATGTACATAGGACTAGCGATCTATGGACTCACCACTCACCGCGATTTATCCGGTTTGGGTGGGTTCCTCATGGCAGGACTCATCGGTCTCATCTCAGTCAGCATTATCAGCTTCGTACTCCAGCTCTTCGGCATCTCAGTCTGGACGAGCGGAGTCGAGCTAGCAGTCTCTGGCTTTGGAATAGTGCTTTTTGGCGGCTACACTATGTACGACTTTCAAATGATCCTTCGCAAAAATCTTAATATCACCCCTATCGAGGCTGCGATTAAACTCTTTTTGGACTTTATCCTGCTCTTCGAGTACATCTTGCGCTTCATGCTGGCAGGTCGCGGCTAAATGCTCTTGCCAAGCCTTTGCAATTATTTCAAAAAAGACGTATAATTATTGTGTTCATAAATTTAATCAACTTCTTATGACCTCTCTCGCTACCAAACTAAAAGTCGGTGTCCTCACACTCCTCCTCGGTGTCACAGCCTTCACCATCGCACCAGATGCCCTAGCCCAAGGTGGCGAAGATATCACCAAGACTTGTACCCAATGGCAAATCGATCAAGGCGTTTGTAATCCTGGTTTCCGCGCACTCGCACTACAGCTCCTCAACTGGTTCTTACTCTTCCTTGGACTCATAGCGACAGCTTTCCTGATCTTTGGTGGCTTCCAATACGTCACCTCCGCTGGTAACGACCAAAACATCGAGAAGGCCAAGAAGGTCATTATTTACGCAGCAGTCGGTATCCTCGTAGTCCTAGTCTCTGCCGTCCTCGTCAACGCTCTGATCGGTAGCGCGACCAACGCAACGGGTGAGTAATCCTACTGATATCTAAATATTTAAAACCCTGTCGCCAGATGGGGTTTTTTCTTACTCTCGCTTCTGTTATATTGTGCCCGTATGCAATCCGATCTCAAATTTCTCAAAATCTTTACTGGTAGTAGTAGTCCTGCGCTGGGCAAAGCTATTTGTAAAAAAATTGGTATTTCTCCAGGCAAACTCAAACTTGAGGATTTTGCTTGTGGAGAAAAATACGTCCAAATCGGTGAGAGTGTCCGTGGCTGTAACTGCTTCGTAATTCAGACTGCGACTGGCAACGTAAACGAAGAGCTAATCGAGCTTTTCCTCATCATCGACGCACTGAAGCGCAGCCTCGCCAAATATATTCACGTTGTAATTCCCCACTTTGGCTATGCTCGCCAAGACAAAATCACCGACCCACGTGAGCCAATCTCAGCGAAACTTATGGCGAGCCTCATAGAACATGCAGGCGCCAAACATATCATTACGCTCGATCTACACAGCTCTCAGACACAGGCATTTTTCGAAAAACCAGTCGATAACCTTACTGCCAAAAAAATCTTCCTCAACTATTTCAAAAAAAAGAAACTCAAAAACTCTGTCGTAGTGAGTCCTGATGCTGGCGGCGCCAAAAATGCCGAGAAATTTGCCAAACTACTTGGCAGTAGTTTAGCGATCCTCCACAAGAGTCGACCAGCACACAATGTCGCTGAAATCCAACACATCATCGGTGATGTCAAAGGTAAAACTGCCATTATTTTTGATGATATGGTCGATACAGCTGGCAGTGTCACAGCCGCGGCCAAAGTTCTGAAAAAAAACGGCGTCAAAGATATCTATCTAGCGGCGACTCACGCAGTCCTCTCCGGTCCAGCCAGAGAGCGCCTGAGCAAGGCTGGCTTCAAAGAGATCGTCGTCACAGACTCGATCCCCCAAGATCTAAAGAAACTTAAGAACATCAAAATCCTCTCTATCACTACTTTGTTTGCCGACACTATCAGAGGTGTCCACCAAGGACGTAGCGTCAGTCAGCTCTGGGAAAGCAAATAGCCTTTCTTTCTACACGCCGCCAAGTCTTTCTCAAAAATATTACTCAATGAAATCTGATTTTCTAGGTGTAGTTTTTCGAGTCTTGCCAGCTCTCTGGCAGCAAACTTATCAGCAATAAACTCATCAAAACTCTGTCCTGACTGAATAGCTGCCAGTGCAAGCCAATAAAAAACTTGCGAACTTTCAAGTAAAAAGTCTACCCTGAAGTCATCGGAGTGACGATGCGAACCGTCGATACAACCCATGAGCTCAGCAAACTCTGCTGTGGCGCGTGCTCGAAAAAACTCGACATCGTGCTCTAACAAGCTCCGAGCCGTACCAGAGTCGGAAAACTGCTCTGGCTCACTCTTCATACGAACAAAAACATTGAAAAGCTGCTCGGCCAAATCTAACTCTGCTCTGGTCACTGGATTTTTTGGTGAAAACAACTACGCTCACCAGTATGACAAGCCTTCAAATTGTCATCATGAGCAACCTTGATCAGCACGGCATCTGTATCGCAGTCAGTAAATATCTCCACCACCTTGAGCACATTGCCACTCGTCGCACCCTTTTGCCAGAGCTCCTGACGACTACGTGACCAAAACCAAACCGCTCCCGTCTTTAAAGTTTTTTGATATGCTTCGAGATTTTGAAAAGCCTGCATCAGCACCTCGCCAGTCTCAGAGTCCTGAACAATCGCCGGAATCAATCCAGCACCTTTTTCGAAATTAAGCTTTAGATCACTCACTTGGTTATTCTAACGGGAATTTTGGCTGCCTTCAAAAACTCTTTGACCGCATTGATTGTAGTTTCTTTGTAATGAAAAATACTCGCAGCTAGTCCCGCATCTGCGCCAGTTTTTGTGAAAACTTCGAGGAAATCCTCCGAACGACCAGCACCACCACTGGCGATCACAGGGATCGAGACTGCCGCCGAGATTGCCTGCGTCAAACCCAGATCAAAACCCTGCTTGGTGCCATCGGCATCCATGCTGGTCAACAAAATCTCCCCAACACCCAACCGAGCACCCCGTCTAGCCCAGCTGACAGCATCGAGTCCTGTATCTTCGCGTCCACCTTTGACAAAGACTCGCCAAGATTCTCCTACTTTTTTCGCATCTATCGCCAATACTAAATTTTGACTACCGATCTGTGTCGCGATCTCACTGAGCAGCTCTGGTCGTGCTACAGCAGCGCTGTTGACCGCTACTTTGTCCGCACCAGCACTGAGGATCTGCCTAGCGTCGGCTACAGAGCGAATACCGCCACCAACTGTAAAAGGAATAAAGATCTGATTGGCCACCTGTTCGACCATTGCGATGACAGTCTCACGCTGATCCGAGCTGGCTGTAATGTCGAGGAAGCAGAGCTCATCTGCCCCAGCAGTATTATAAAACTTTGCCAACTCTACAGGATCACCAGCATCACGTAGGTCTATAAACTGTTCACCCTTGACTACGCGACCAGCGTCAATATCGAGACACGGAATAATGCGTTTGGTAAGCACAGTAAAGAAAGATGACTCCAGTCTAACAGAAATAATAGAAATCAGACTAGCATAAATTTGCTATAATAACCGTATATGAGCCTCTCTAGCCTACGCCTCCAGATCGACACACTAGACGAAAAGCTACTAAAAATCCTCGCTCAACGTCAAGAACTAGCTGCGCATATCGCTGCGATCAAACAAGCCACTAGACTACCCGTACGTGACCCCAAGCGCGAAAAGAAGCTCCTCGCCGCCAAACAAAAGCTCGCTACCGAGCTAGGACTCTCGACCAAGGCAACAACCGAAATCTTTCAGCTACTAATGAAAAACTCTCGGAGTAGTCAAAAAAGTTATTTCGCACTCGCTGAAAAACTCAAACCCAAAAAACTCGTCTACAGAGAAAAAGTAATCAAGACAAAACTAAACCTACTTGAGATCTTCGCACGTCTGCGACAGGAGTTTGATACGACTTTTTTACTAGAAAGTCTCGGTGAGTACTCCGACTTTTCACGTCAGAGTTTCCTTGGGTTTTCTCCTTATGCTGTCTTACGAGCTGAGCCTGGTAAATTGATCGTGGACGATCAAGTATTCCCAACACCCAATCCTTACGAAGCTCTCAAGCAATTCCTGCCACGATTGCCCCGTGGACGTGGCTTTCGCGGCGGACTTTTTGGCTATCTCACTTATGAAGCGACGCGTTACTTTGATTCGGCTGTAGAATTCAAGAAACACGCGGACTTCCCCGACTTCGAGTTTGGTTTGTATTACGATGGTCTGATCTTTGATAAAAAAACTAATCAACTCAAATACTTTTATCTAAATGAAGATCGTAGTGCCCTGCTACACAAGGTCCTCGCTAAATCACTAAAAAAACAGCCAAAATTTCAAGCCAAAGCAACTGGTACCAATCGCACACAAGTAAACTTCGAAAAAGCTGTCAGCGAAGGTAAAAAAGAAATCGTTGCTGGTAATACTTTTCAGTTTCAGCTCGGACGGAAGTATTTTTACAAGCTCACTGGGGATCGTATCCACCTCTACAAGACTCTGCGCGAAGTGAATCCTAGTCCGCACATGTTTTATTTGAAGTTTGGCAAACGTGAGCTGATCGGCAGCAGTCCCGAGCTAATCTGCCGCGTAGAAAATGGTAAAGTAGAAAACTACCCACTCGCTGGTACTCGTAAACGAACAGGTAACACCAAGCATGACGCCAAGCTCGCTCGCGAGCTACTGGCAAATAAAAAGGAGCGCGCTGAGCACCTCATGTTAGTGGATCTCGGTCGCAACGATGTCGGACGCGTAAGCAAGTTTGGCTCAGTGAAAGTCTCAAAGCTAATGGAGATCAAGCGCTTTAGCCACGTCCAACACATCGGCTCGGAGATCGTCGGACAGCTGCGACCAGGACTCACTGCCTTCGATGCACTCGCGACGAATACCCCAGTCGGTACAGTCTCTGGTGCACCGAAGATCGAAACGATGAAAATCATCGAGCGTCTCGAACCTGACGCCCGTGGTCCCTATGCTGGCGCGGTGGGCTACTTCAGCCTCACAGGCGACTGTACACTCGCAGCAAATCTACGGAGTCTCTACGCATCTGGCAGTAAGGCGACCGTTCAAGCGAGCGCAGGGATCGTCGCCGACTCTGTCCCTGCCCATGAGTTCCGAGAAGTAGAAAAAAAGGTCACCGGAGTAATCACGGCACTAAAAAAAGCGAGTAAAAAATAAAATCAAATAATATCTTGACAAAAACAAAATGAAGGGATTAGACTAATCTCCTTTTAATAAATTTATTATGTCTGAAGTAAAATCAGCACCTGAACTAGAAGAAATTTTGACCAAAGTCAAAATTCCAGGAGAAATACAATTAGCACTAGCTGAAATCGAAGCTGGACTAAAAAAGCAGGAATCTGATCAAACGAAAGCAAATAATGAACCACGTCTAACTTTATATGATTTTGATTCAGAGTTCGGTCGTCGTATTGACCTTGAGGCAAAGAAGCTAGCAGATAGTGGAATTGATCCTAATCAAATTGCCAGCGCACTAGTAAAAAAGTTTGATTTGAGGAACTACGGTATCGGTATTTTGCTAGGGGAAGGTCAGACTCCAATGACAGAATCCCCCACTCTACGCCGCTTAATAATATCTGAAGTACTCCAAAATGGAGAAAGTAATTATGCAAAAAATAGTCCAGAGGTGATGGAGCGAATTAAAAATAATATTTTACGATGGCTACAAATCCCAGAAGAGTATCAAGCTGATTTTATATTTGCCACTGCTAGCGATGGTGGTACTGGCTCCGGTCAAACCTGTGTACAGACACTATTACAAGCCAATCCTAAAATAAGCAAAATTGCCTTAGAGAAAAAAGGCTGGCCTGGACACAAAGCAATGGCCGCAAGCCAAAGAGTAGACCTAAATGAAAAGGAAATCGGTTTTGTCGCAAAGTCTGAAGTTTTGCCTGCCTACCAGATCGGGCCGCACAATCAAACTGGAATAGTACATCCCACAGGGCTCTGGCAGCAACGCGCCAAAACCGCAGCTAAAAATAAACAAATGGTTTTCCTTGATCATGCTTATCCTGGCTTTGCGCATGCCTATCAATTGCTAAAAGACAAACCATATACTCAAATTATGGAAGCAGATTATAAACGCTTTATTGCACCTTTTTTGGAAAAAGGTGTTACAACTGCCATTTCGGTCGGTCCGACCAAGGCCTTTCGAACATTTAAAAATCGTCCTGGTGGATTATCACTGATTTATTGCCCCGATCAAAATATTAAGAAGATCCTAGCTGGTGTGATACGTGCACGAGGATCTGCTTTTGAAAATACAAGTACGCGAGCACTGCTACATGGTTTAGATAGATATATGTCGTACTTTACTGCTGATCATGAGATATCTCTACGAAGGGTAGCTGGAGCTGAAGATCAATGGAGAAAATATAGCAAGGACACTCCACTTGCCAAATTATTTGTAGCAGGCGAGTTCGCTGGTATATTTAGAAATTTTACCTCCAAGGAAGGTGCCGCTAGGACGCTTTACGGACATAGGCTTGGCCCAGTAGCCTCCAATGGCAACATTCGCATCAACACTACTGGTCTGCCAGGCAACAAAGAAATAGCAAAGGCTGATGTAACTGCTTTTGCTAGTGTTATGGCTGACGACTAAAACTAGCCGAATCCTTCTACATGTACCTTTTCCTCTGGCATGCCTAGCTCTATGAGCTTGGCACGGATACCGTGACTACTAGCTGTACCGCCACAGATATATGCCGTGACACCAGCCAGCACTCCATCTGGGAAATCTGCCGCAATAACATCTGGCAGCCGCCCACAGCGCCCCGGATAGCCCTCTGGTGGGCGTGAGCAGGCATTCACACACTCAAGATTGGGATTCTGCTTTGCCAGTGTTTGAAACTCTGCTGTATAAAAAACATCGTCTGTATAACGCACACCAAAGTAGAGTCGCGCCTTACGTTTACTTTTGGTGTCAGTGAGATATTCAGCGATACTTTTGAGCGGAGCGATACCCGTACCTGTACCCGCGAGGATCAAATCATCACTACCGCTGATGTCGAAAGGCATAGTACCTGCTGGACCAAAAAACTCGACAATAGCACCAACTTTTAGACTATGTAGGTAGCCACTCCCCTGTCCGATGTACTCCTCTTTGCTATCTTCTTTTTTTTCTTTGAAGAGCTTTACACACAGCTGAAACTCTCGACCACCAGCTAGTAACGGTGAGCTGGCAATCGAGTACACTCGCCAAGTCTTGGGATCAACACGCACACTGACAAACTGCCCTGGTGTAAATTTAAGTTGTTTGGGATCATGCATTTCAAAAGTTAACTCAAAAATATCCGGTGCGAGATCACGACGCTTTTTTAGTTCGGCTGTGAACGGAAAAGGATGTGAAGACATTGCTGTAGATAATAGCGAATAATAACTTAAGATGAAGTTAAAGTGTGGGCTTTTGCATATGCCAGTCTGTCGCCGTCTGATAAGTGTGCGCAGCAGCCAGTAAACGTGACTCCTGCCACTGAGGTGCGAAGAGTTGAAGCCCGATGGGGAGTTTTTTCGTATCGAAGCCGCATGGTATAGAGATACCAGGTACACCGGCCAAACTCGCTGGAATAGTAAAAATATCTCCGAGATACATTTCAAGTGGATTGTCTTTTTTTTCTCCAAGCTTGAAGGCAGTAGTCGGTGTCACAGGTGTAGCTAGCAGATCGACTTCTCGAAAGGCTGCATCGAAATCTTGTTTGATTAGTGTGCGAACTCGTAGAGCTTTTTTGTAAAAAGCATCAGCGTAGCCTGCACTAAGTGCAAATGTCCCGAGCATGATTCTCCGTTTGACCTCATCGCCAAAGCCTTTGGTGCGTGCCTCGAAATAGCTCTCAACTAAATTCTGTGCTTCTTTGGCAGCTACTCCGTAGCGAATACCGTCGAAGCGCGCTAGATTGGCACTGATCTCACTCGAAGCAATAACATAATAAGCCGGCACAGCATACTCTGTATGTGGCAGGCTAACTTCCTTAACCTCAGCACCAAGTTTTTTTAGCTCGGCGATCGCTGTTTGGATAGATTTTTCTACTTCAGGATCCAGTCCTGCGATGAAGTACTCTTTGGGGATTCCAATTTTTACGCCTTTGAGTCCTGTCTTGAGCGCAGCAGGATAGTCCGGTACTTTTGCTGTGCCACTCGTCGCATCTTTGGGATCATTACCAGCTAGCTCTTTCAAAACTATCGCAGCGTCCTCGGCTGTCTTGGTCATGAGTCCGACGGTATCGAGACTACTGGCCATCGCGATAGCGCCATAGCGTCCAATCCGTCCGTAGGTCGGTTTCAATCCTGTCACACCACAGAAAGCTGCCGGCTGACGGATACTACCACCCGTATCACTCGCTGTAGCAAAGACGCACAGATCAGCCGCTACTGCGGCTGCTGAGCCGGCCGAGCTACCACCTGGCACACGAGTCAAGTCCCACGGGTTTTTCGTCGTCTGATATGCCGAAGTCTCACCTGAACTACCCATGACGAATTCGTCCGTATTTAGTTTACCGAGTGTCACCGCCCCAGCTTGTTTTAATTTTGCAACTACTGTTGCATCAAATGGCGGCCTGTAACCATCTAGTATTTTACTACCGACTGTAGTCGGCAAGTCTGCTGTACAAAAAACATCTTTATGTCCGACTGGTATACCAGCCAGCACTCCCAAACTGTCATTCTGAGCGGAGCGAAGAATCTCTTCATTCACACATAGATAACTCTCGATTTTTGGATCGAGTGCTTTTATGCGATCCGAATAAGCCTTGGTTAATTCTGATTCACTGGTTTTTTTATTGGTCAGCAGCGTCAGAGTTTCGGTAAGAGTGAGACTAGTTAGATTCATAGTGGTTTATCATTCTGAGCGAGGCAAAGAGTCTCATCGGAGTCCTGCGCCGTCTATGGCAAGCTCAGGATATGCAAATCAAATAGATTTACGTACTTTAATTTGATTCCCTGTGATGGGATTTTGACTCTGCGCAATCAGTGCTCCTTCTTTACCAAAGGGCTTGACTTCGTCTTCGCGCAAAATACTAGTTAGACCAGTTATTTGATTTGTCTCGGTGACACCCTCTGTATCTAGCTGGTTAAGTTTTTCGATATAACCCATCACTGCGTCTAACTGTTTGGTAAACTTTTCAACCTCTACATCTGTGAGATTGATGCGTGCCAGCTTGGCGATATGACAGACTTGATCAGGAGTGAGTTGCACGAAATATGGAGATTTATTGACTCGTCTGAGTCTACCAAAAAAAAGAGTTGAAAAATAGGGCATTTTCGCGGAAAATACTAACCAGTGTTTACGAAAACAACTCAGAACGTCAAACAAGTCGCCTTTGGGTTCTTTATTGCTTTGGCGTTATTTTACCTTGCCGCCTGGTTACTGGCTGCCAATGGTTTTTATTCGCAAGTCAGTAATCAAATAGTCGCCACACTCGATCTGCCAATGTATTTGACCGGCTTGGTTTTGATGACTGCTAGTATTATTTTGGGTTTGGGGCTGACTGGATTTCAACATCGCTATACTGTCGCTGCTCTTTGGGTCTTTACCCTAGCGATTTTGGCAGCTCTCGTCATACTCGACATCTTCGCTCAACCTCTTTAAAAGAAATGTCACCTCGCAAAAAAATCGTCGTCTTTGGAACTTTTGACCTACTACACCTTGGACATCGCGACTTCTTTCGACAGGCAGCACGACTAGGTCAGCTCACTGTAGTGGTAGCTCGAGATCACAATATAAAAAGAATTAAAAAGCAGCACCCCACGCACTCCGAGCGTAGCCGACTAGCCAGTGTCGCTCATGATCCAAACGTTTCATCGGCTCGACTCGGACATGCCAATGATTTCCTCCAGCCGATAGTACACCTCCAGCCAAACATTATCGCGCTTGGATATGATCAAAAAACTTTCTCCATCTCTAAGCTAAGAACCGCGCTAAAAAAACATGGTCTGACTCCTCAAATAATTCGCTTACGACCTTTCTATCCTGCCAAATATAAGTCCTCTAAGCTCAAAAAATTTTCCAAATGATTATAATCTGGCGCATTCTTCGCACAACTCTCCAAAATATCTTTCGTCATGGATTAGCTAGTCTCACCGCAGTTTTGATTATTACGCTGCTTTTTTTACTTTTCAATGGTGTTATCTTCGCTAGTTTCGCTCAGTCAACTGCTGTACAGCTAATCAATGAGCAACTTGAGCTTGCTTTACCATTTCAAAAACCAGTTGATGAATTTCAAGTCAACTCACTAAAAGCAGAGTTACAAGATGCTTTTCCAGATATACGTACGCTTACTTTTATTTCTGCCGATGAAGCATTTGATGGATTTTTGGCTGATTTTCAGTCGACCAATCCAGATCTAGCAGACTGGCTAGTGCGTAACTCAAGCAAAAGCCCCTTGCCAGCTACACTGGTGATCTCAGCTTCAGCAAGTTTACATCAGCCGATTCTTGATTATCTGGCAGCCGGTCGTTTCGCTGATTTACTCAATCTCGATAATCCCGCTACTGGCAAACTTGCTACCAATACAACTAATAAAATCCTTGCCTTCGATCAGACGTTGAGGCAGGTTAGCTGGCTTTCTACTTTGGCTTTTGGGCTATTGGCACTCTTGATCATCGTGGCAGTACTCCGACTCACTATCATGTCACGCCAAACAGAGATCACTATCATGCGTCTGACCGGTGCGACTCGTCAATTCATCCGTCTACCTTTTATACTCGAGGGTGCGTTTTTTGGTGCTGTGGCTGCTTCACTTGGTACAAGTGTGTTTTTTTTATTACTAAAGAATATTGACTTAAGTATACTGAGTGGTGGGTATGGTGAACTCTTGAATCTGGCAACGACAAACTATAACAACAGCCTCATCATCGTATTGGGCTGGCAAATCCTCGCTGCTGTACTAGTCGGAGTACTCGCCAGCATACTCGCTACGCGGCGCTATTTGAGACGAGATCTTGTTTTGAGTTAATAATTTGTAAAACTTCTGTGACCAGTTCTTCGATTTTTCCTTCTCTGCTGATCACTTCGTAGTCTGCAATAGTTTTTTCTGCCAACTCGGTCTCCGCACTAGACAATCTCCTCTCTAGCTCTACTGGATTGATTTTTGGTTGACGCTTGAGGATTCGCTGTCGAATAGTATCGAGATCTGGTGGCGAAATGAAGATCGATGTGAATTGTGTTGGTTTTAATACTTGTTGGATTGATTTGAGACCTTGGATATCCACTTCACGAATTACAGTCTTATTGGATTTGATTGCCTCTAAGATAGGCTGCTTGAGCGTGGCGTATTTCTTCGTCGCATGGACGACCGCCCACTCGAGTAGCTCACCTGCTTCTTTCAGCTTTTCGAACTCAGCATCAGAGATAAAACGATAAACCTCACCTTCGACTTCCCCATCGCGTGGCGGACGCGTCGTCACGCTCGGCGGATAGTAAAACTCCGAGTACCGCTCACGTAAAATATTGACTAGTGTCCCCTTGCCGACGCCACTCGGTCCAACGATAAGAAAAAGCTTTCCAGACACTTGACAATAAAAGATAAATGTGTTAAACTTATACACGGTCTTTGAGAAATAATTTACTCGCACTCCCAAAGCACCCTTGAAAGACCGGATACAATCTACCACAAAAGCCCTTTCGGTTGGGGAAGGAACCCGTTCAGTACTTACTCGCAGCTAGCTTGCTAGCTACTTGGACGGGCTTCTTCCCTACTTTTCGATAGCGAGATGCCAAATTCGATTTACTCTTCCCAGTAAACCTCGATAGCACCTCGGTATATCGTAACCTTGCAAAAGGTGCAGATATACGGTCCGCGGCTACGGACCCGCCTACCGAAAGGCAGCCTTTCTTCTCTTCTCTTTGAGTTTTGGAGAATAGGTCCTTCTACTGGCTTCTCTTGCTTCATTTCTATGAATGTCGGGGTGGCTGGCTAAAACAAAAACAAACCTAATAAAAGACCTCAAATCTTTCAGGTTTGAATCTTTCAAGCCAAAAACCGGAGTGGCAGCTCCAAAATAATCTGCCGAAGAACGGTAGGGAACGCGAGAGATGGTTTGTCCACCCCTCACGCAACTTGCTGCTCTGTTTATATGCCTATCCTGCCCTTTATGGGAATGCGGATACGCACTGCAGAGCGCGCATCCGCCCCCGGAGGTTTACCCCTCTGGGGGCTATTTTTTAGCTACCAATATTCTGATAGTGCTCGATCTTTCCATCTTCAATCGTGACTATATCTACTCGCCAATTTGAATTCTCAAGGTTGTTTCTTTGGAGCCACTCCTGCGCCGCTAGTACTACTTTTGCTAGCTTTTTTGGCGTGACAGCCTCGAGCGCTGTACCATACTTGTTTGAATTCCTTAGCTTGACCTCGACGAAGATCAGCTGCTCACCAGCACGACAGATCAGATCAACTTCGCCAAAAGTAGTGTAAAAATTCTGCGCTACTACCTCATAGCCCAGTTTTTTCAAAAACTCAGCTGCCAGCTGCTCACCCCGTTCACCGACTCCTCGTTTACCTTTCATATTTGGTAGAATTAAGTTCATGAAAATCTTATTCTTTGGCGACGTCTACGGCAAACCTGGTCGCACAGGTCTGAAAAAAGTATTGCCCAAATTAATCAAAAAACACGCTCCTGATTTTGTATTAGCAAACGTAGAGAACCTCGCCCACGGACACGGACCTGGCTGGAAGCAGATCGACGAGCTGCTAGATGCTGGTGTGGACGGCTTCACAAGTGGCAATCATATCTTTGACACACCGGAGGGCATAGAATTGTTGAAAGACAACAAACTACCACTAACTCGTCCGGCGAACTATCCAGCGAGTGTACCAGGGCAAACTCACTTCGTGCTGAAAAAAGGCAAACAAAAACTCTTCGTCACCAATCTAATGGGACGCGTCTTCATGGGCGAGCCGATTGATAATCCCTTCACTGCAGCAGATAAACTTTTGGCTACGGCACAGAAGCTAAAAGTAAGGCATAGCTTCGTTGACTTCCACGCCGAGGCAACGAGCGAAAAAAGTATGATGGGGCACTACCTCGACGGACAGGTCGGCGTAGTCGTCGGCACGCATACACACGTCCAGACAGCCGATGAGCGTGTATTGCGAGGTGGTACAGCGTATATCTCCGACGCAGGCTTCTGTGGACCACGCGAGAGCGTCATCGGGGCGAAGATCGAGATCGCTCGTGAGCGCTTCACTACTGGAGTCGGCAAAAAGCTCGAAGTCGAAGAAACTGGTCCAGTAGTAGTCTGCGGCGTAGCAGTAGAGCTGGACACCAAAACTGGTAAAGCAGATAAGATCGAACGAATTCAAGAGCTTATTTAGCTTTCCCTCGTAGCTCTCGCCAGCTCTTTACCTTTTCTTTTTTTAGCCATTGCTCCATCTCGGTCGCGACTTTGGCGAAGACAGAGACTCCACGGTGGGCGACGGCTGAACCAATGCCAACCACGCTAGCCCCAGCGAGGATCATCTCCAGCGCGTCCCGACCAGTCGCTACTCCGCCTGTACCGATGACGGGTATTTTGACCGCCTGCGAGACCTGCCACACGCACCGCACAGCGATAGCGTGGATCATGGGTCCCGAGAGTCCACCGACTTTATTCGCGAGGATTGGACTGCGAGCCTCAATATCGATCACCATACCCGGACCGACGCTGTTACCACAGTTGAGCGCGTCGGCTCCAGCTAGTTCTGCTGCTTTGGCTACTTCGACGATATTCGGTGCGTTGGGACTGAGCTTGATGATGAGTGGTAATTTCGTCGCCTTACGGATTCGGCGCACGACTTGAGTAGTTTTCCGCGGATCGAAAGCGATATTTGCCATGCTCTTCTCGACGTTGGGACAGCTGATATCCGCCTCGAGAGCATCGGGCATGCCTTCTTCACTTATCACCTTGGCAATCTTCGCCCAGTCTGCGAGTCGCTCTGCCCCGATACTAGCGATGAGCGGTGTGTCGGAGGACTGCTGAAAAGCATCAATCTCATCGAGACCAGTCTCGATACCACCAGCAGGTAGCCCCACAGCATTGATACAGTTGCCACCGCCGAGATGGAGTACAGTCGGATTGGGATGACCCTTACGCGGCCGGAGGAAGATCGTCTTCGTCGTCACCGCACCCGCTCCACTACGCGCGACATTCGCCAGACTCGCACCCGTCGTGCCGAGGATCCCACTGGCGAGGATCAGCGGATTCGTCATTTTCAGTCCGAGAAATTTAGTTTCAAGCTTCATCTAAGTAGTGATCTCTGCTAGCTTACCAGCCATCACGGCGGCTTTGACTTCCATCGCTACTCGCTCACCGAGACTGACTGACCGACCAAAGAGATACTGCGAGTAAGGTGTCGCCGCGATCCCCGGACTACCAGGCATGCGGAAGCTAACGTCGAATACAATTAGCTCCTCTTGCTTACCATCGGTCTCGATCGCACCCTGTAGTGCGAATGGTCCGATGATTCCCTTAGGATTATATTTCAGACAAGTTTTTACAAACTGCTCCCCCGCTTCGTACGCTTTTTCCAACAAGCTTTCCTTGACTGTCACAGCGATATG
>CAYVMX010000004.1:31061-64879 GCA_964452725.1 uncultured Candidatus Peribacteria bacterium
CGAGTAGCTCCAGACGCTTGGACAGTGGCGAGTAAAAGAAATTGAAATTGACCTGCGCACCTAAGATAAACTCCTCGATCGTGGCATTTTTCAAAGCTTCCTCTGTGATCTCTCCTGCTTTGACTTTGGTATCGGCGATTTTCTGCCACTCTACTGGCGAAGCTGCGACGAAATTCTCCCGTTCGTAAGTTCGCGTAGCGTTATTTACTTTCGTCAGCGTCAGACGGTCGATCTCCTTAGCACTTTTGAATATCTTGGGGATCCGAATCCCAGCACTCTCCAAAACCTCATACTGATTGGGCTTTTGATCGCGCTCCTCGAGTCGCAGTAGCTCGCGCGTACCGAGGATCGGCACGTTGAACTCCTGCTCTACTTTGGCGAAGTCATCGAAGTAAACCCAAAAGTAGCGACTGTGAACGAAAAGTACGTTGAGCTTACGCAGCTGCTCTTGAATCTCAGGTTTCAGGATATCGTCGAATTGCTCTACTTCGATAATCTCATCGACACAGCCAGTCTCGGTATTTGAGTCTGTTTTGAGATACTTGGCGTAGGTTTTGAGGCGATCTTTACGCGCGACTACGACTGTCTTGAAGCCCTGTTTCTTCGCACCGAGACAGACCTCTAGTGCTGAATGTCCACCGAGTGCACCGATAGCGAGGTTATTGTGATCGTAGTCGGCAAGAGTTTTTGAAATATCCATTTCAGTCTGTCACTTTGCTTAAACAATCCTGCTCCAGTGCTGTCTTGATATCCCGAGCGATCCTCCGACCCGTACTCATCGGCTCGTTGTAGCGGAGCTGCGTATACGGTGAACCATTGATGAAGGGATTGGTACCGGCAACTATCCTCGCTGAGATCTCAAAGACGATGTACTCCAGCTCACTCGTGATCACACCCTCGAGGCAGAATGGTCCGAAAAGCCCTGGCGGCTCGATCTTTTGGCTAACCTTCACCACTCGCTCTCCCATCTCGATGATACTCGGCAGCAAGCTCTCACGCACAACGAGTGGAATATTGCCCACGATCGTGTAGCTCGTCGCAATATCGACTGTGATCTGGTCTCCCGCCGCCACACGACCGATACTATCGGCATTTGACTCGTAGCGTTTGTCGAAACCCATCAGCTCGATCTCACCAGTCACACGACTGTGAAAGTAGTGCGCATAGACTGGTACGCCGATGATATACTCTTGAATAGCATAATTTTTTTCGTGTGGATGCTGCTTCATCTTACGCAGAAACTCCTCAGTCGAGTTGGCCAAAAAATAACCTCGCCCACCACGCGCTCCGTGGAACTTTACAATCACGGGTCGATCAATCTCGGCAGGATTCTTGAAAATCTTTGGCACTTTGACCTTAGCCATTTTGAGCCAATTGCGCTGGAGCTCTCGATCTGCTTCCCACTTTAGGATCCCCTTTGTGCCATAGTGTGGGATTTTGAGCTTGGCTATCTTGTCTGGTCCGAGATACTCTACGAAACTACCATGTGGAATCAAAATAGCATCTCGCTCGATTAACTTTTTTTCAATCTTCAAAAAATCCTTGAAATGATCGATAGTAATAATCTCATCGGCTACACCAAACATCTTGTAAGGCTTTTCGCGTCCCTTTTCACACACGCAGATAGTCTCGAAGCCTTCATCTTTTGCACCTTTCAAGATCTGGAGCGCAGTATGGCTACCGAGTGTCGCGATACGTTTGGATAGTGGCAGCATGTAGTTTTTAAAATATTATCCCGAGCTTGTCGAGGGATTTGCGTTAGTTTACCAAAAATCCAGCCGATCGGCAAAATAAGTGATGATCCGATCAGCCCCTGCGCGCTTGATACCGAGCAGGCTCTCGTGGATCGCTTCCTGTCCGAGATAACCCTGCCGAATAGCTAATACAAGACTCACATACTCCCCTGACACCTGATAAGCGTAGAGTGGTTTGCGAGTCAACTGTCGTGCCTTGGTAATCACATCGAGATATGGTCCAGCTGGCTTCACCATGACAGCATGCGCGCCTTCTTCGAGGTCAGCCTTGACTTCAGCCAAGGCCTCTTTGGCATTCGCTGGGTTTAGCTGGTATGTCTGACGATCACCCGTAGTCGGCGCACAGTCCGTCGCAGCTCGAAACGGTCCATAGAAGCTACTCGCAAACTTGGCTGAATAGCCAAGGATCTTTGTTTTTTTCGGAATAACTTGTCGGATAGCAGCTACCGCACCGTCACACATGCCACTCGGTGCGACCCAGTCAACTCCTGCTGTAGCATGGACTTGAGCGATCTTTTGGATTATTTTGAGTGTCGCATCGTTTCGCAGTGTGCCATTTTTGTTTAGCAGTCCACAGTGTCCAGATTTCAGATACGAGCAAAGACATACATCAGTCTGAAGCTCTATCTGTTGTCCAAACTTTTTTTTCAAAACTTGAATCACTCTAGACACAATGCTGTCTGGATCATAAGCATTGGCACCATCGATGGTTTTGATTTTTGGAATACCAAAGATGAGAAACTTATTAACACCTGTCTTGAGTACTTGCTCGACTTTCCTGACGACTGAGCCGAGTGAGTACTGACACACTCCTGGTAGAGCTTTGATGTTTTGTGGTTTTTTCAGAGCTTCGTGCACAAAAAGCGGTAAAACAAAATCACTCGGAGCAAGACCAACCTCTGAATTGCGCCGGCGAGCAGTCGGAGTAGTACGGAGCTGGTGGAAACGTTGAAAGCGCACCTAGTCTGTGATAATACCAGCTAAGGCACTCGTCGCCACGATCCGCGGACTAGCGAGATACACCTCACTATCTTTACTACCCATGCGACCCACGAAGTTGCGGTTGGTGCTAGCGATCGCCCGCTCCCCTGCCGCCAGTACACCCATATGACCACCCAGACACGCGCCACAGGTAGGAGTGCTGATAGTAGCTCCGGCTGCTGTAAATACCTTGAACAGACCCTCTTCCTCTGCCTGATTCCAAATCTGAGTCGTAGCAGGTACGACAATCATACGCACACCGTCAGCAATTTTTTTGCCTTTTAGTACTGCCGCCGCCTCACGTAGGTCGCCAATCCGACCATTGGTACAGCTACCCAGATAAGCTTGATCAATTTTGATCTTGTCCTGCTTTGCCTCGGAGATAGGCTTAGTATTGCTCGGTAAGTGCGGATACGCCACTGTCGGCTCAAGGTCGCTGAAATCTAAAGTAATGGTCTTGGTATACTCCGCATCAGGATCAGCCTTTAGCTCTGCATTTTCTTTTGAAACTTCTAAACCACGCTCTTTTAAGTACGCCACAGTCTTGGCATCAGGTGCGATGATACCGCATGTAGCACCAGCCTCGATCGCCATATTGGAGAAGACTACACGATCCTCTACTCCTAGCGCATCGATGATCTCACCACTGAACTCAATCACGCAGTTGGTCGCACCGTCGAAGCCCAACTCGTGGATCACTGCTAGCATCGCATCTTTGGAGGTCACACCCGCCTGTAGCTTGCCATTTAGCACGATTTTAATAGTTCGAGGCACTTCAAGCCAGACCTCACCCGAGACTATCGCAGCTGCGACATCGGTCGTACCGACGCCGAAAGCCAACGCTCCAACTACGCCATGCGTACAAGTGTGGCTATCACCCGCTATCGCCGTCATACCTGGTCCGATATGCCCACCTTCGAGGAAGATAGTATGACAAACTCCGTGCCGTCCGATGGGATAGTAGTGTTTGATACCTTGCTGGCGTACCCATTCATCTAGTTTCTTTGCTAGCAGTGCGCTCTTTTCGTCTTTCGCTGGTACGAAATGATCGGGCGTAACAACAATCTTGTCTGCATCCCAGACTTTGTTTAGCTTGCGCGCTGCCAACATATCTATCGCTGGCGGTGTCGTCACGTCATGACAAAGCAGTCGATCGAGCTTAATTTTTACAAAACTACCTGGAGTCGCCTCTCCAGAAATCAAATGTGAGGCAATTATTTTTTGAGTAATAGTCTGTCCCATGATCAAACAAATAAAAAACTAATAAAACAAAGAGAGGGCTCTAGTCTACCAAAAACTTTCGACTAGGGCTTGCTTTTATTCGCGATCTCTGCTAAACTGATCTGATTTGTAAAAAAACAAATCCAAAAATAAAAGCTAAAAAACTCCAAACAAAAAAAAACAGAACCAAAATAAAAACCCAAATAAAACCCGTCCTCGTGGCGGGTTTTTGGGATTATTTTTTTATAGTACCGATCTGACAGCTCGGATTGCGAACCTTGCGGACTATGAAATACGCTGCTATCACTAGCAAAATAAGACTAATAAACCGTAGCATCGGCAAGTACGGTACAAGCCAAAAAATATTTAAAGCAACTCCAAAAGTAGCGAGGAAAGCCAGATTACATGCGAAACAAATAAGTGAAAAAGCTCCCAATGCTGCCCCGATAGTACCTAGCCAGCCTACTTGATTGGGTCGACAAGATTTTTTTTGGGTACGATTGAGATACAAAAATCCACCAAGATTGAAACCAACAAGAAGCGAAATAACAATGGCAAACAGCACATCGAAGCTGGCCACTGGTATCTGGCGTGCTGTCTCTAGGTCATAAAAAAGATAAGACAACCAGCCCAGCTGATACAACGAAAGTATCAACATACTGAGCGTACCTAGTGTGAAAGCGAGCCAAAACAGCTTACAACGTAACAAGTTGCGCATAATCAGCTAAGTTTAAAAAACTTTATTTCGCAAGTGCAGCTTCAATTTCCTGAGCAAAAGCGGCATATGGTAGCGCTCCTACAAGTGGCGTGCCATTGATGAAGACAGTCGGCGTGCCGTTGACGCCAGCTGTGTTACCATCTGCCAAATCGTTATTGATCTCAGTACTATACTTATCCGACTCGAAGCAGGTTTTCCATTTGGTCTGATCTAGACCGGCGACACCCTGCGCCCATGTGATCAAGTCATCTTTTGTAAACTGGACCGTACCACTTTCGCCAGCCTGCTGATCAAAAATCTGGTCGTGCATCTCCCAGTATTTACCCTGCTCGCCCGCACAGTTGGCACTCTGAGCAGCTGATATCGCCATCGGGTGAAACGGCAACGGGAAATCTCGAAAAACTAATTTAACCTTTCCAGTATCTATATAGTTTTTTTTGATCTGAGGTAGTGCACCTTCGTAAAAACGACGACAAAAGGGACACTGAAAATCAGAAAACTCGATCAAGGTAACTGGAGCAGCGGGGTCGCCTAGGACTGGATCGTCATCGACTGTTGGAGCTGGATAGCTAGGTACCGCTGGCACATCTACTACAGTATCGGGTGCAGCTGGCTGTACAGTCAGAGTCGGAGAGTAATTCGCCGTACCGATGAGGTAGCCGACGATCAGACCAGCTAGAGTAAATGTAGTGACTAGCCAAGGGTTGGTTGATGACTTTTCTGAAAACATGGATTTTTGAGGTTAAAAAACTTAAGCTAGCTTAGCAATTTCTTTCCCCCTGTCGCAAATGTCTGATTTAACACTACCTCTCATCGCTACTAGTCTCGCAGCACTCGCTATGCTAGCAGGAGGCGCGCTGAGTCACCGCTTGGCACACTTCTTTGCGCGCCATACAGCTCCGGTGATTGCCTTCGCCAGTGGCGCGATGCTGGCTATTACATTTGGCAGTGTCCTACCCGAAGCAGCAGATCTGGCTGGAGAGGCGACTTGGCTGACTATCCTCGCAGGAGTTTTATTTTTCTATATTTTGGAGCACTTTTTTTACTTACATAGCTGCCCCGAGCACCTCAGCGAGCACGAATGTAAGGCTCACGTCCTCGGACCGATCGCTGCGGCAGGACTTGGTGTCCATTCATTCTTTGATGGGATTTTGATTGTCTTCGCCTTCCTAGCGAATCCTGCACTGGGCTACCTCACCACACTTGGCATTATGCTTCACAAGCTGCCAAACGGAGCAGTACTCCATGCGCTGGTCTGCCTCGGCAGCAAAAAGCGCAGCCTACTCTATGTCGTCGCTGTAGCTCTCACGACGCCACTGGCAGTATTGGTATTTCCACTAGCACAGAGTTTTAGTGAGCGTGAGATTGGGATTGGGTTGGCATTCTCTGCAGGAGCACTGCTCTACATCACACTCTCAGACCTACTCCCCCAGACACACAGTAGTCGTGGCAAAGGGAATTTGTTTTGGTTAATCCTCGGTGGCGCGTTGGTGTTTTTACTTAGCTATCTCCTCCCAGTTGAATAATAAACGAATCGGAATCGACGCCAGAATGTACGCCACCGGCTTCACTGGGATTGGTCGGTATACCGCCGAGTTGATTCAGAATTTAGCTAGGTTGGATCACAAAACAGAATTTGTAGTTTTTTTGAATCCCGTCGAATTCAAAACTTTTAAGTGCCCAGCCAAAAACTTTCGCGCAGTCCGAGTAAGTGCCCGCCACTACTCTGCTGCCGAGCAGACGACTTTTCTTGCAGCCCTTTTGCGCGAAAGACTCGATCTTATGCATTTCACGCATTTCAATGCACCACTACTCTACACTGGTCGGAGTGTCGTCACGATCCACGATCTGACACTCTCTATGTATCCCGGTCAAAAAATGACGAGTGTATTACACCGTAGCGCGTACAACGCTGTCCTGCGTCGTTCAGTCAGTCGTGCGAGACAGATCATCGTCGTCTCAAAAAACACCAAACAGGATCTACAAAGATTGCTCCAAACCCCAACAGCCAAAATAAACGTAATCTACAACGGCGTAGGTCGTGAATTTCGACCAGCTAAATCAATCAGTACAGTACGAAAATTTCTCACCAAGAAATACGATCTCAAATCAGACTATTTGCTTTATACAGGCGTCTGGCGCGATCACAAAAACTTACTAGGACTACTCGACGCCCTAGGTGAGCTCCGACGAACCAAACAATTTGGCGGCAAGCTGATAATTACAGGTCGTCCCGATCCTGTATATGCACCTACACTGCGCATGAAAGTGAAAGCCCTCGGACTAACCAAGGCGGTTATTTTCACTGGACTAGTCTCAGATTCAGACCTACTAAAGTTTTATCAAGCCGCTCGCGCCTTTGTCTTCCCGAGTTTTTACGAGGGATTTGGTCTACCGCCATTAGAAGCAATGGCATGTGGTATACCTGTCGCTGCGAGCGACACCAGCGCGACACCAGAAATCTGTGGCAAACGCAATGCTGTGTTTTTCGATCCACGTAAACCGAAAGACATGGCAGCACAAATCTGGCAGATATGGAGCGACATTCGATTGCGTCGCACACTGACGACCAATGGTAAAAAAAGAGTCAAAGAACTTGACTGGAATAAAATGGCAAAAGAGACTCTAGTCATTTACAAAGATGTGTTAAAGTAGTGCTTCGCATGATCAAACTCAAAACTGCTCTCCTCTCCGTCGCGGACAAGACTGATATCGTCAGCTTCGCTCGGCAGCTAAAGAAACTCAACTACAATATCATCTCTACTGGAGGTACAGCAGCGCTTTTACGGAAGCACAAAGTCGCTGTCACAGAGGTCGCCGATTTGACCAGCTTCCCCGAGATCCTCGGTGGTCGGGTCAAGACACTCCACCCTGCCGTCTTTGGTGGAATCCTCGCGACTGGCTCGAAAAGCCACACTGCCGAACTGAAAAAACACGGACTAACAAAAATCGATCTCGTCTGTGTCAATCTCTATCCCTTCGCTGAGACTATCGCCAAACCACAAGTAAAATTGGCAGAAGCAGTGGAAGAGATCGACATTGGTGGAGTCTCACTCCTACGTGCCGCGGCGAAAAACTTCGACCGAGTCACCGTCGTCAGCCGACCAGATCAGTACACCGAAGTAGCAAAGAGTCTAAAAACTGGCATACAAACAGCAGAGCGTCGCATACTCGCAGCCGCAGCCTTCGCTCAGACTGCGAAATACGATGGACTCATCACAGGTTATCTCGGCGGTGAGCAATACTTCACCCCTATCTACGAACAAGCCAAGCGTCTACGCTATGGTGAGAATCCCCACCAAGCAGCAATACTCTACCGCGAACCAAGCGATGGTACAGGCGTAGCAAATGCCAAAGTCCTCCAAGGCAAAGAGCTTTCCTTCAATAATCTCGTCGATGCAGAAGTCGCACTCCGAATCGTCGGAGACTTTGTCACACCGACAGCAGCCGTGATCAAGCACGCCTGCCCTTGTGGCATCGCCAGTCATACCCAGATCGGAGCAGCACTCACCCGCGCACTTGCTGCTGACAAAAAGTCCCCTTTTGGCGGCATCATCGCGCTCAACCGAACCGTGACAAAGACTATCGCAGAAATAATTCGTCCGCTTTTTATCGAAGTCGTACTCGCACCGAGCTTCGATCGTGCAGCTTTGAAAATCCTCAGTCAAAAGAAAAATCTCCGCCTTCTCGCACTGGGAGATTTGAAAAGTGATCCCAACTGTATCGAGGTCAAGAAAGTCTCGGGCGGACTCCTCGTCCAGAGCTGCGATCAGCGTATTGTAACGGCGAAAGATTTCAAAGTCGCCACGAGACGACCACCAACCAAACAAGAAATAACAGACCTCGTCTTTGCGGCCAACGCTGTCAAGCACGCCAAGAGCAACGCGATCGTGCTAGTCAAAGATCGTGTCACAGTCGCTATCGGCGCTGGTCAGACTGCTCGTGTCGATGCCGTAGAGATCGCTATCGCCAAGGCTGGCACACGTGTGAGCGGCTCTGTATTGGCCTCTGACGCCTTCTTTCCTTTCGCTGACTCGGTCGAGACTGCTGCCCGAGCTGGTGTCACAGCTATAGTCCAACCTGGTGGCAGTATCCGCGACGACGAGGTCATAAAAGCAGCTAATGCTGCGAATATAGCGATGGTTTTTACTGGAATACGGTCATTCCGACACTAGATTTGACATTGTATACCTACTTAGGATACAATTAGTGACGAAATGGTAAGTTTCGACCTTCAAACCGCACTCCAGCAAGCTCGTAAAGGGCAAGATCTCTCTTCTTTAGACCTCGTATCAGTCGACAATCTCACACTAGCTGATATTGAGCTTGTTTTTCGAACAGCAGCAATATTTAAAAAACACGTGGAATCCGGCGCAGGCAATAAAAAGACTGATACGCTCAAAGGTACGAGTATTTTTAACTTTTTCAACGAAAACTCTACCCGCACACGCAGCTCCTTTGAACTAGCTGGTAAGCACCTCGGCAGCGACGTGATCAATATCACAGGCAGCGCCAGTAGCGGCAAAAAAGGCGAGACTCTCGGCGACACTGCTCGCACACTCGACGCTTACAACGCCGACCTGCTGATAGTACGCGACTCCCGCGCAGGAGTCCCTTACCAGCTCGCAGAGCGTGTCGGAGCACCAGTGCTAAACGCTGGTGATGGTCGGCACGAACACCCCACTCAGGCGCTCCTAGAGGCTTTTACACTACGTGAGAGATTTGGTGACAAAAAGCTCACTTATCTCTTCGTCGGTGACGCAGCTCACAGTCGCGTCTTTGGTTCACAGGTACGACTCTATCGGAAGCTCGGCTGGAAACTCCGCCTCGCCAGCTTCCAGACTTTGATTCCAGATCAGGTCGAAAAATTTGGTATCGAAGTTTTTTACGAGTGTGAGGCAGAGGCACTCCAAGGTGTCAACGCGATCCATGCGATCCGCCTCCAGACTGAGCGTGCCGCTGGTACTGATATACCGACTCCACGCGAATATTCGAAAAACTTTATGCTCAATCCTCGGCGCATGGCGCTTGCTGCCCCAGACGCTGTCGCACTCCACGCTGGTCCAGTGATTCGTGAGTTTGACATCGGTACACCAGTGCTCGAAGGACCCCAAAGCCTAGTCCAGCAGATGGTAGAGAATGGTTTGCCAATCCGCATGGCACTAGAGTGGCTACTCATCACAGCGAAGCAGAAGAAAATTAACCCTTGGAAAAACTAATGCCCACCCTGCTAATCAAGAACGGTACGATAGTCGACCCGCTAGCGAAGCGCAGTCCTGAGCGGGCAGCCGATATCTTCGTCAATAATGGCAAGATCAAAAAAATCGGTAAAAACCTCGACCGAGTCGGCGACACTGTGATCGACGCCAAAGGCAAGGTAGTGACTGCCGGACTCGTCGACATGCACGTCCACCTGCGCGAGCCTGGACGCGAGGACAAAGAAACCATCGCCACCGCCACTCGTGCCGCTGCCAAGGGCGGCATCACTAGTGTACTCGGCATGCCCAATACCAATCCACACGTAGACAACCAGACCGCCGTGAAGTTCGTACTCGAACGCGGCAGGCAGGAGGGCATAGTGAATGTATTCACCACGGGGAATATCTCCCAGCGCGGCGAAGGTAAAGAAATAGCAGAACTCTGGGAACTAAAAAACGAAGGCGTAAAAGTCGTGACGGATGACGGTGACGATATCCAAGACCTCGGAATGTATCGCAAAGTACTCCAATACGCCAAGACCCACGGACTGACAGTCATGAGTCACTCAGAGAATCACGACCTGAAAGGCGGGATCTGTATGCACGAGGGCTGGGTCAGCACCCAGCTGGGTCTGCCCGCCGCTCCCGAGAGCACGGAGACAGCGCACATTGCCGCGTTGATCGAGCTACTACGCGAAGTACCGACACCTTTTCACTTTACCCACGTCAGCTCGGCTCGTAGCGTGCAGCTCATCGCCACAGCAAAAGCCGAAGGCTTGCCAGTCACTTGCGATGTCACACCACACCATTTGATCCTAAATGAGGAAGCCTATCTCGGCTACGACACCCAAGCCAAGGTCTGCCCACCGCTGCGCAGCGAGGAGAACCGCCTCGCACTCGTCCAAGCGCTAAAAGACGGACAAGTCGACGCTATCGCCAGCGACCACGCACCGCATACACTGGTAGACAAATACATCGAGTTTGAGTCTGCTGCCGTCGGCATGGTGGGGCTGGAGACACTCTTTCCATTGCTCTATACGAAGCTAGTCCGAGAGTGGAAAACAGTCGACCTCCCCTACCTGATCAAACTGCTGACGGTAAATCCCGCACGAATAATGCGCGAAGAAGTCGGACAGCTCGCAGTCGGTGCCGCTGCTGATCTCACGATTTGGGATTTGAAGGACTCTTACCAGATCGACAAATCCAAATTTGAAACGAAAGGGCGCAATACTCCTTTCGATGGCTGGCAGGTAGTAGGACAGGCGACAGATGTACTCGTCGGCGGTGAGCCAGTCGTACGAGCTGGTAAACTGAAACAATAGCAAAGACTAAATCACATCATTGACGAAAGCCTTCTTTTTGCAGTAAAATACTCTCTGCCCAAGTAAGCAAAGTGATCGCTGTCTATCTCCGGATAGAGGGAGGAAAGTCCGAGCAGCTCGCGTAAAACGCAGTGGCTAACGGCCACCAGAGGCAACTCTAGGGAAAGTGCCACAGAGACAATACTCGTTCTGATTCGTCAGAACTAAAGGTGAAAAGTGGAGAGGTGTTCAAATTCTAGGATTGAGCTACTCTCCTCGCCCGCTGGTGACAGCGAGGCGTGGTAAACCCTGCGTGCTGCAAGGCGAGATGGACAGACTGGAATCCGAGCTACGCGCTCACCGGTCTGGCTCGCTGCTTGATCCGACTGGCAACAGTCGGACTAGAGAAATGATCACTCTCGACAAAACTCGGCTTACTGCTTGCTTGGGCTTTTTGAGCGAGATGACACTTCACTCAGGACACAAAACACAGGAGGCAGAATAATTTTCAGTCTTTAAAATTCAAATTTTGAGAATTAACCATTAACTCGCTTATTCGGAGAGTTTCCTCTAAACTGCTTCGGCTTAAATGCAAAATTCATGCGTGTAACTGACCTAGCTCGTAAGCTGAAAATCTCGACTACCGATCTACGCGAGCGTCTCGCGGACTTCGGCGTGGGTAGTGACATCAAAGATATACCAACTAAAAAAGCCACAGAAATTCAAACTGCACTCAAAGATGGCATAACTCCCAAAGAGGAAGAACCAGAACAAGAGCTAATGGGTATGTTTTTCGAAAGTGCAGATAACGACGACAAAGATAAGGAGGAAGAAAATGAAAAAGAGGAGGAGGAGAAATCAGAGATAGACGATGAAGAATCTGAAGAAGAAGGATCTGAACCAGAAAAACCTGAAACTGAATCGGCAGCCAAAGAAGATAGCCCTGCCCTGCCGATAGGACCAGCTATCCAACGCTCGACTGCAGAGCGCGAGGCTGCTCGTAGCCGTTGGGCAGCAGCCAAAAAAGCCAGCGAAAAAATCATCGCCAAGAAAGTCAAGAAAATGGAGACCGATAAGATCAAACAAGTAAAAAGTAAAGATGATGTCGCCAGATTTGCAGCAGCCCAGAGCACTCCATATACGTCTCATGGACCCAAACGTGAGATCGAGATTGGCGATGCAGTCGGCGTGCGCGAGCTAGCCCAACACCTCGGCATCTCTCCGGTCCGTATCGTCGGTGAATTATTCAAAAACGGTGTCATGGCAAATATCAATCAAGTGATTGATTTCGACACAGCCTCAATCATCGCCGAAGCCTTCAACGCCACAGTCAAACGTGACACCACTGCTGTCTCTGGTGAAGACCTGCTCGCAGGCAATATAGAAAAACTCCTCCAAGATGAACCAGAAAATCTATCTGAGCGTCCACCGATTGTCGCCGTCATGGGACATGTCGATCATGGCAAGACTACACTACTAGACGCGATCCGCCAGGCAGAAGTAGCAGAAGGCGAAGCTGGCGGCATCACACAACACATCGGGGCTTATCAAGTCACTCACAAAGACAGATCGATCACATTCCTAGATACACCTGGACACGAAGCCTTTACGGCTATGCGCGCACGTGGTGCACGCGCAACCGACATTGCGATCCTAGTCTGTGCCGCCGAAGAAGGCGTCAAACCGCAAACAATCGAGGCAATCAACCATGCCAAAGATGCAGGTGTACCTATCATCGTCGCTTTGACCAAGATGGACAAAGAGGGCGCAAACATTGACAAAGTCAAAGGCGAACTAAACGAACACGGACTCCAAGCCGCCGACTGGGGCGGCAAAATCGAAATGGTACCCGTCTCAGCAAAGACTGGTGAAGGTATTGAAGAGCTATTGGAGATGGTCCTACTGGTCAATGACTTAGAGCCAGTCAAAGGCAACCCAGCACGCGAGGCTGTCGGTACAGTGATCGAGAGCCACCTCGACAAGTCTTTTGGTCCAGTAGCGACCGTACTGATCAATACTGGCACTTTGCGTACAGGTGACAACTTCGTGATCGGCACAGTCGTTGGACGTGTAAAAAAGATGTTTGACTACAAACGCAAAATAATCAAAGAAGCTCCCCCAGGTACACCAGTCCAGATCGCTGGACTAGATGGTCTACCAGAGCGCGGCATTGGAGAGATTTTGCAAGTACTTGACTCGTCCAACGATGCACATCAAAAAGCCAATGAGCTCACTCGCCTAATCGAGATCAAAGCCCGCCAAAAAGTCACAACCATGAACCAGCTCATCGGTCAGATCGGTGCTGGCACGCTCAAAGAGCTGAAAATCGTAGTCAAGGCTGATGTCGAAGGTAGTTTGGAAGCCCTACGCGAAAGCCTAGAAAAGATCAAAACGGAGGGCGTCAGTACAAAGATAATCCACGGTGGTGTCGGTGAAGTCACCGAGACAGACGTCCTCATGGCAGAAGCTGCCAATGCCCTACTAGTAGCCTTTCATGTAAAAGTACCAGTACGCATAGAAAAAATAGCCAATCACGAAGGTGTCACAATTCGTCGCCATACAATCATTTACAAACTAATCGAAGAAGTCGAAAAAATGCTCTCTGGTATGCTCGACCCAGAAGAAATAGAAGTCGAACTCGGCACACTCGAAATTCGTGGGATTTTCTTGACCAAACCAAGCGAACAAATCGTCGGTGGCATAGTCAAAGACGGCAAACTCCTAAAAAATGTCGCTGTACGCATAATCCGCGAGGAAAAAGTCATTGGCGAAGGTAAAATCACGGACCTAAAACGCGAAAAAGAAAGTGTCGGCGAGGTCAAAGAAGGCTTCGAATGTGGACTCAAAGTCGCAGTCAAAAACCTCAAACTCCAAGAAGGCGACCTGCTAACTGCTTATCGCATAGAAAAACAAAAACGCGGAGCTTAGGTCTATCAGCCAACACTGATTTAGTTTGACTTTTTACGAGTTTTTTGCTAAAATAAAGGGAAAATATCTCAAAAATTAGAGTCTACAAAAACAAAAATGCCCAACGCTTATCAGATCCAGACCGACCGCAAAACTGCTGAAATACGCCCTGAAATGACCATGGATGAGCATCTCAGTGATATCAATCGTAAATTTGCTGAAGACAAAGTAGTCAAACAAGCCGCCAAACAAAAAATACCTTATGTAGATGTTTTTTTGACAGCGCTAAATGCCGATCTGATCCAAAGACTAGACTTAGACGAATGCAAAACAGCACTTGCACTCCCTTTCTTTTTGATCGGCAAAAAAATGCGTGTCGCAGTCGCAGACCCCACCAAAAAAGAAACTAAAACCTACCTAGACAAACTAAAAAAACAACACTATGAAACCCAAATCAGTCTAGCCAGCACAGACGGCATACTAGCAAAAATCAAACAGCTGCTTGCATTACTGCCAAAAGTAAGCGAGAACTTCGAAAATCAAGATGCCGAAGTTGCTCTAGAAAGCTATGAAAAGGAAATCCACAAGCTCGAAACACTCAAACAGGATATTTATAAAATTTCGACTCCAGCAGCTCTAAATCGCATCTTTGTGGGAGCATTACGTACTGGTGCAAGTGATATTCATCTCCAACCAGAGCGAAACCACATCAGCCTACGCCTACGCATAGACGGCATCATGCAGGAGATTCTGACTTTTGATTCCAAGATTGGACTAGAGCTAGCAGATCAACTCAAGTACCTCGCCAAACTAAAGCTCAATGTCAAAACAGTCCCTCAAGACGGTCGACTCAGCTTCACAGCTAGCGGAAGATCGATTGATATGCGTGTCAGTACACTGCCTACCGATCACGGCGAGAGTATAGTGTGTCGATTACTCGATGGTGCGCACAAACTTTTTACTTTTGAAGAGCTAGGGTTTCGCAATCACAATCTAAAGCGTATCTATCACGCACTCAATCTACACAATGGATTGATCCTAGCGACTGGTCCGACCGGTAGTGGTAAAACCACCACACTCTACACAATGCTGGCCAAACTAAATCGACCAGAAAACAAAGTCATCACGCTAGAAGACCCAGTCGAATACAGAATCCCTGGCATCACTCAGAGCCAAATCCGAGAGTCAGAAGGCTATGATTTTGGAAATGGTCTACGTTCAATCCTGCGTCAAGATCCTGATGTCATCATGGTCGGTGAGATCCGCGATCTAGTCACAGCCGAGACAGCTGCTCAGGCAGCCATAACTGGACATCTAGTACTCTCGACTGTCCATACCAACTCTGCTGTCGAGGCGATCACCAGACTGATCAACCTAGGACTCAAGCCCTATATGCTCGCCGCAAGCCTAAACCTAGTACTAGCCCAGCGACTAGTACGCCGCATCCATACAGAGTGCGCCAAGGAAGCACCCATCACAGATACTCAGCGTGAGATACTAGAGCACCACATAGCTAGTATCCGAGATCTCCACTCTGACATAGAGGTAAAAATCCCAACCAAACTACTAAAACCAATCGGCTGCGCTGCCTGTAGCCACACTGGCTACCGTGGACAAGTCGCTGTCGCTGAAAGCTTCCTAGTAGATGACAAACTACGAACGCTAATCCTCCGATCGGCAGATATCACTGATATCAGTAATGCCATACGAGGACAGCAACACGTACTTTCCTTCGCAGAGAATGGAATCCTAAAAGTAATCGACGGAGTCACTACGCTATCTGAAGTCGCTCGCGTTGCCGATATCCGCCCTGCTAAAAAATAAATATATGTTAACTCATTTAAAAAATTTCGTGACTCGACTACTCAGTGATCCGCGTCGCCTCAGCCAAGCTGTAATTATTGGATTCTTAGTCATCGGCACAGTCAATCTAGCAATGAAGTTTGAGGCTGGCACAGCCAGCACACTAAGGGCACAAAACGTCGGCGATCAAGTCGCAGCACCCCTTCCAACAGATAATACGAACCCAGCAGCAGAAACAACTCAAAGCGCAGGAGCATCAAATACACAACTCAATGCTACTAATTGTAGTGCGACTAAAGTAAATGGCATCTACACAACTAAAGACCTCCAAGATAAAAACTGCGTCCTTTCTTGTTTACAAGATCGCCAGCTAGAAGCCCAAGCCGAACGCAAAAAAATCACCACCCAGATCGGCGGCAAGGCTGCTGTATTTTTAGAAAACTTTAATAACTCTTTTGCTGGCATGCTCCCTGGTATCAGTTACGAGTTAAATGATAATAATCAAGTTATGATTCCAGGAGTTACAGGTAACCCCAATCGCAAAGATTTTTTAGTTTGGCAGACCACCAAGCGCTACGCTGAGCTCCAATACTGCTTACCGATCAAGAGTCCAAAAGTCGAGGAAGACACTGGTAAGATCACCCGTAAGCAGTTTGCTCAAGACTTAAACGAAGAAAATTACAAAGAGGCCTATGGAGCTATGCTCGGCTCTCCTACGTATATCGGCACGAGTATAGACGTCGACAGAGCCTATCAAATAATCATGCGTGATGTCGATCGCCAACAAATCAAAATCGCTAAAACAATCGACCGAGCTATCAAAAAAGCCAACACACTCGATACCGCCACTATCAAACAAATTAGTAACAATACATCTGCTACTGCCAACATCATGGCAAACTTCGCCAGATGGCGTATTGACATAGCGCGCAAGCTACAAGGAGCAGCTGACTTCAATCAAATCTGGTCTCAAGGTCAATCTGCCAGCCTAACCAACGGCACCGTCTACAATAAAATGACTAACCTCCCTTGGCCACAGATCATGGGTAAAGCAGAAGAAGCAAAACTACTCAAAGCCGAAGCCGAAGAGCGCATGAAAGCATCAAAAATACTGCTCGAAGATGTAAAAAATATAGCCAACTCGTCGAACACTACTGACCCAGAGACAAAAGCCGCACTCGATAATCTAGATATGGATCAAGTCACAAACGATACCATTGCTGCGTGTACAGTCACAGCACGCGATCTAGTCGGCGGCATCCGTGAGCGCAACACAGCAGGTCTCGACTATGACGAAGAACTAAACATGGTGCTAACCAATGTAAAAGGTGAGCCAATCGATCTAAGTGGTAAACCCCTGCCGGCAGGCTCAGACCCAATCCCAGTCCTGCTGAGACCAGGTAGTCAGCCCCAGTGGAATGATCAATCAGCAGATGGTGGAGACTGGACATTTTACTTACCAGTGCCTATCAGCATAGACGCAGAAAACAACATCACTGAACTAAGCTGGACCCTGCTTCGTGACAAAAAAGGTAACGGACTACCCATCTACAATGGTGATTCGGCGAACTGGTACATACCCTACATGGCACTAGCTCCGCTCGAGGATCAAGACCTCCAAAGTATGCGCGTCAAACTAGAAAATGCACCCGTAGACGAAAATGGACGTAGCATCAGTGAATTATTAGCCTATGTAAAAATCATTGAAAATGGTGACCTCAAAAAAGTCACCCGATTAGAAGGCAGACTTCAACTTGCTCCGATAGTCATGCGCGATAGCTCTGGCAAGCTAACTGGCGCTCTCGGCACTGGCATATATGATCCTGTCGGCGAAGCTGCTTATCATGCTTGGATTCCAGCGATTGATCGCATAATGAATTTTGGTGAGGGTGATTTTGAAAAACTAGGTACGACTACACTAGACGAAATGTATGACCTGCTCGGCAATCAAAAATACGTCAATGAGTACATTACTTCAAAAACAACACCGCCACCGCCACCTGGAGGACCAGGTACTCCAGCAGTGGATTATACAGGATGGAGTAAGGCAAAGTGTATAGCAGAAGCTGCCAATAACGAATTTGAGTGTCACCGCAAAGGAGGCAATATCAGCTCAGCAAATGTTGCCTATTGCGCCAATGTTGTAGGTAAAAGTAGCCGAGATCCAAAAGCCATTCAATGCATGCGTAATCTACGATAATTTTAATACTCAAAAATGTATTATCAAAAAAAAATATCGACTAAAAAAAATACACCAGCAACACTAAAGCTGGTAACGCTCAGCCTACTAATAATCTTTGGCTGGCTAGCTTTTGTACAAGATTTAATTCCTATTGCTACAGCACAAGGTACGCCAACCAAAAGTGAAATACAAGCAGACATAAAAGCCCAGAAGAAAATTCTCTGGAAAATACTTGCCAAAAAAGCTGGAGAACGTGATCGAGCTAAAAAAACCCTCAAACAGGCTCACGTCAAAATAGCCAAAATGCTCGAACCAGCCATACAGGGCAAAATTAGTGGCAAAAGTATTGAGCTGACTAATGCGAATTTTTATGGTGATGGCACACCAAGCAATCTAGGCATCACTGGTAGCGTAGTCTTCAGTACGGCAGGTAAGAGTCAGGCTGGCAAATACTCTCTCGGACTGGCAAATCTAATCCCTGAAACCAGTCGAGGTATGAGCTGGGTAAGACTAAAATCAAAAATCGTTGATCAGTTTATGGCTGATAAGGGTATCGATAAAGAGTCTTGGTACGTACCAGACTCTCTGCCAGATATTTTGAGACCGATGATTAGTCAATACGTTACCTGGAGCAAAGATAAAGATCTTTGTGATTTAGGCAACACTTTCAGCGCAACGGGAGATCTAATTATAAAAGATAGTTGCTTTGGCTATCCAAACGATTTATCTACTTTGCCACCGATCACCTTGACAGTAGGCTTTGGGGCGAGTGATGTAGAGGCTATCAACACGCGCGCTCCCGATGGCACAGTCAAACCAAATATTTGCCCTGCCCCAGCGGAGTCTTAGCTCTAAGCAATCACAATAAATGATACAACCACAAAATAAAATACCGACTCAGTACGATCGTAAACTCGCTGCTGTGAGCTATGTACCACTACTTGGTTTGATCGTACTCTATGGCCACAGACGAGAGCATTTCGTTTGTTTTCATGCACTACAGGGTGTGGTGTTGTCACTCTATTTTTTCGTGGCATACTTCGTGCCAATGATAGGCATTTACCTCGCACTTTTGTTTGCTGCGATAGCAGTCTCAGGGTTCATACACGCTGTAGCCGGCCAAGACTATCGAATATTTGGACTTGGTCATTTCCTAGACTGGGTATTGGCTAGTCGATTTGACAGTCGAACCAAGCAAGCCTAAAATACTGCCCAAGTTGTGTCGCCACTGGCGACAAACTTTCAAAGAAATGGCTGTTATTTTTTTAAGTTTTATCTAAAATCTCTACGCTCTTTTGTCTGATAGCTCTTTAGGTTCGGCTTTTCCAGAGACACTTTTGGCGAATATCAAAAAGTCTTTTTTGGAACATCAAATGTTGACTCTTTCTGGCGCAGGTAGTCTTTCGGCGAAATGCTTAATCCTAAATCACCTCTTGGCAGAAAAAAAACGACCCGTAATCTGGGTAGTCAATGATCCTGGTGAGGTGCGAGCAGCTGCAGAACACTTGACTATTTGGCAGGCACAGCCAGTAGCGATCTTCGCTGCTGAACACCCCGATGAAAATGAACGCGAACGCACACTGCGTCTACTACGAGCAGCATTGGATCTACAGCGTAAAAACACTATCCTCATCACGACTTATCGTGATGCCCAAGCACTCTTACCCGACCTCGCACAGCTCAATAAATCTGCGCTGCAGATAAAAGCTGGAACAACTCTCAATCGAACAGAGTTTTTTAACGATCTAATCACCAGCGGCTACGAAAATGTCGAGACGGAAGATGAACTTGCACCAGGCAACTACACAGCAGTTGGATCCACTATCAAAATCTGGTCACCTGAGGTAGACGTGATCACAACCCTCGACCTAGATGGTGACATAGTCGAGAGTATTTCGACTGGCACTGAGCTAACCCTCCTACCGATCACATCTGAGCAAGAAACCTCCACATTGGCTGAGATCCTACCTGCTCACGCACTAGTAGTGGCAGATGAGGTCATCACTAGTGAAAACAGCGATATTTCAGAGCTATCAGATCTCACTACATGGCTAGCAAACTCTCCAGCGGAAAAAAAACTGATCTTTACTTCCTTCCCCGAAGAAGACAATGAGTTTATTCATTTACGTTTTCTATCGGTCTTGAAATTTGTCTCACTGAATGATCTGACGACAGACCTGCGAACAAAAAAAGACACCGACTGGCATGTACTAGTACTGACTAAACGTGCGACTGAGATCAAAAATATCCTTACAGAAAAAAACTTTATTTATAACAACGGACTCGCAAATGCTGGAGCAGGTGTGACGGTAATAGCACTCGCGGAAGAGGATTTCTTACCACAAGCTTTCCAAAATCCTCAACTCAAAATTGCTGTTTTGACTGATCGTGAGATTTTTGGTTTTCAGCGTGGTACGAAAGAAGTAAGTGAACAGAAAGTCTATCTCGATTTCATTGCCAGCCTAAAAAGCGGCGACTACGTCGTACATCTCGATCATGGTATCGGCATTTTTCGCGGTATTGAACAAAAAACAGTCGATAACATCACACGAGAGTACCTACGACTAGACTACGCTGCCAGCGACAAGCTTTTTGTGCCGATCGATCAAGCCGACAAAGTCAATCGCTTCATCGGAACAGGCGATGCGCCACCCAAGCTCACGCGTCTCGGCAGCAGTGAATGGACCACTGTCCAAAAACGTGTCGCAGAGGAAACAGAAAAAGTCGCCAAAGAATTACTCGCACTCTATGCTGCTCGTGCCGCTGCCAAGGGACAAAAATTCAACACCGATGGGGCGAAACAACAAGAGTTTGAAGCGGGCTTCCCCTACGAAGAAACACCGGGCCAACTCCGTGCAATCCAAGATGTCAAAGCAGATATGGAAGCTGGGAAGCCAATGGATCGACTCGTCTGTGGCGATGTTGGCTTTGGCAAGACAGAAGTTGCGCTCCGTGCCGCGTTTAAGGCAGCACTCTCTGGCAAGCAGGTTGCTTTCATTTCGCCGATTACCATTTTGACCGATCAGCATTACAAATCATTTAAAAAACGACTTGAAGGTTTCGATGTCACATTGGAAATGCTCAGTCGGTTTAAAACTACTGCCGAACAAAAGAAAATCCTCGCCGGACTAAGTGATGGCAGTGTCCAGATCGTGATTGGTACACACCGCTTACTCCAACCTGATATCAAATTTAAAGATCTCGGACTCGTCATTATAGATGAAGAACAACGCTTCGGTGTCAAACAAAAAGAACGACTCAAAGAGCTGCGTAGCCAAGTAGATATCCTCACCATGACGGCGACACCGATCCCTCGTACGCTCAACATGGCACTCAATAAGCTCAGAGATATCACTACGATCACGACTCCCCCACCCGGACGTTTGCCGATCGTGACCGAAGTACGTCACTTTAGTTGGCATTTGATTCGTGAGGCGATCACGACAGAACTAAAACGCAAAGGGCAGGTATATTTCCTACACAATCGTGTCGCCACGATCGATGGTATCGCAGACAAACTCCGTAGTCTCGTCCCTGAAGCCAAATTTGTCGTCACACACGGACAGCTAAAACCTGACGAACTAGAGAAACGTATTTTGGATTTCAAATCTGGTAAGTTTGATGTTTTGGTTTCTTCAGCGATTATCGAAAACGGTATCGACCTACCCAATGCCAATACATTGATCGTCAATGACGCAGATAATTTTGGACTCTCTCAGCTCTACCAGCTCCGTGGACGCGTCGGACGTAGCCGCACACAAGCTTACGCGTTCTTCCTCTATCACACTCGTACACTGAAGTCTGACGCCAAGAAACGCTTACGCGCAATCGTGGAAGCCTCAGAGCTAGGTGCTGGCTTCGAGATCGCCATGAAGGATCTAGAAATCCGTGGTGCAGGTGATATCCTCGGTGCGAGCCAGAGTGGTGCGATCAATGTCGTGGGTGTCAGTCACTTCGTTCGCATGCTCAACCAAGCCGTCGAAGACCTCAAGGCTGGCAAGAAAATCTCTAGCGAGACAGGTAGTGCAACAGTGAAGTCTGATGTCACACTAGAGCTACCACTTTCCGCATTTATCCCAGTCGGCTATATCTCCGATACGAAAGAAAAAATCCGTGCCTACCAAGCACTCTCGGGCGCCGACAACGAAGCAGCACTCACTAGAGAGCGCACCGAACTGGCAGAAGAACACGGCAAACCTCCAATCGAAGTTACAAATCTCTTCCGAGTAATCCGACTAAAACTCGCCTGTCGTAAAGCTGGTGTCACAGCAGTGAAAGTTGGACGCACGGGTATACGCAGTCGTGAGGCTGTGCTAACCCTAGGCAAAAAAGTCCGCCCAGAAAACATCATGTCGGCACTAAATATAAATCCCCACTGGATCATCACTGGTGATAAAATAAAAATCGATGCACAAAAACTCGGAGTCGACTGGCTCAAAGGACTCCAAGAGACTGTAGAAGCGCTCGGACGTGAGTTTCGTGCCGATAAGATTGAGAAAGACAGTAAGTCCAACTAAACTACCCCCATGCGAGAACTAAAATGCATCAGCTGCGAAAAAACTTACCCTACGACAGAAGTGCGCTTTGCATGTGACTGTGGTGGATTACTCGACCTCACTCAGCCACTCACTGAGCTAGATGGATCGGAGCTAAAGAAAGAGTTTGATAGTAGATTGAGCTCACATAAGGCACTAGACCGATCTGGAGTTTGGCGTTTTCGCGAGCTCTTGTTTGATCCAGACACTACTGTTTCTCGCCTTGAAGGTGACACTCGCCTCTATCCTGCTGCAGATATCGGTCAGAGTCTCAACATCACACTCTACCTCAAACACGAAGGCGAAAACCCCACTGGCAGCTTCAAAGATCGCGGTATGACGACAGCTATTACCGCTGGAGTAGCTGCGGGCTGTGATAAATTCATCTGTGCTAGCACTGGCAATACTAGCGCTAGTCTCGCTAGCTACTGTGCTGCAGCTGGCAAGACTGGGATCGTCATAATCCCTGAAGGTAAGATCGCCTATGGCAAACTCAGTCAAGCACTCGCCTATGGTGCAAAAGTACTTCAAATCAAAGGTGACTTCGATGCAGCTATGCAGCTCGTCACCGAAATCGGTGAAAAATTCGATCAAGAAAATACAGCCAACTCAATCTACGTGCTGAACTCTATCAATCCATTTCGCGTGGAAGGTCAAAAGACAATTATTTTCGAGCTATTCCAACAGCTCAGTTGGCAAGCTCCAGACTGGATCGTACTGCCTGGTGGCAACCTTGGCAATACTAGTGCCTTTGGCAAGGCAATCGCAGAAGCCTATGAACTCGGATTGATCGACAAAAAACCACGCCTCGCCGTAGTACAAGCTACCGGCGCAAACCCTTTTTATACAGCTTATAAAAACGGCTTTCCGGATAATATTGAACCAGTCGAAGCCGAAACTATTGCCACCGCAGTAAAGATCGGTAACCCCAAAAGCTACACTCGCGCCATGCGAGCAATCAAAGAGACTGATGGTGTCATAGTCGAAGTAAATGACAATGAGATCATGGATGCCAAAGCCACTATCGACGGTGCTGGCATCGGCTGCGAGCCAGCCTCTGCGTGTAGCTTGGCCGGTCTACGTCAGCTAGTGGCAGATAGCACTATAAAGTCTGGTGAGACTGTCGTGGGCATCTTGACAGGACACCTACTAAAAGACCCCGACGCCACCATCAACTATCACACAGGTAAGCTCGCAGGTATTGATAGCAAACAGGCGAACCAACCCCAGCCAATCGATACAAATGTCGAGGCAGTTTTGGCAGCGATGAAAAACAGGTAAACTAGCAATATGCCAAAAAGTTTCCTCAGTATCGACGACCTGACCGACGTAGAGATTACTGATGTCTTGGCGATCGCGATGGACGAGCCAAAAGGTCGAAAGCGAGACCTACTCAAAGGTAAACATTTTGCATTACTCTTTGAAAAGCCAAGCTTACGAACCAAAGCTAGCTTTGAAGTAGGTATTCGAGACTTAGGAGGACAAGTCAGCTTCTTCGGAGCAAATGAAGTAGGCAAGCTAGGCGAACGAGAAAGTGTAGCTGATCTCGCTCGCGTACTCTCAGGATATTACGATGGTGTAATTGCCAGAGTTTTTGATCATGCCCAACTCACAGCATTTACAAAAGTCGCGACCATACCAGTCATAAATGCTCTCTCAGATTACGAGCACCCGTGCCAGTGTCTCGCCGACCTACTCACAATCAAACAAGAGTTAAATAAAACTAGTGGATTTAAGCTGACCTATCTCGGCGATGGCAACAACGTCGCACGCAGCCTAGCCATAGCCTCAAGCATACTGGGTTTTGAGTTTATGTTAGCTGGACCACAGAGTCACTGGATCGATGATATCAAGGGCGGACAGACAGAAGATCCTGCCGAAGCACTCAAAAATACCGACGTAATATACACGGACACTTGGACGAGTATGGGCGATGAGTCCGAAGCGACAGAACGTAAAAAAATCTTTGTACCATATCAACTAAATAGCAAAACACTCGCACTCGCCAAAAAGACAGCGATCGTCCTACACTGCCTACCAGCTCACCGTGGCGAAGAGATCACCGATGAAGTGATCGACGGTCCGCAATCAGCAGTTTTCAAACAAGCAGCCAATCGACTCCCCGCCCAAAAAGCCTTGCTAATGTATCTCACTCAAACGGCCAATCTGGCAAAAATGAAAGGCTAAAGAAATTAGGACTTGCTATCTTGTCTATGCCAACGCGTTGCAAAACGCCAACCAACCCAAAGCACCAATGGAATTGTCAAAAAAGATAAATTCTGGTTTGCTGGCATATATGTCAGCAAAGCATTGAAAAGTGTATGGAGCGACACTGCTAAAAGAAATCCCTCAATAATAATCTCACCAGAAGTATGTCCATCAGCAGAATCTTTTTGAGGTGACAAATGCTTAATCGTAATATGAAATGGTCGCCATAAAACAACTCTCAGATTACGAAAAAAATTAGCCAGTGGTTTTTTGTGTTTATGTGGTGGTGCGATATGTGGCATGACATATGCACACGCATAGTAATAACCAAAAGTACCAGTGAAAATAATATGTCCCAACATCGTACCAATACTACGAAAAAGATAAACATACCAAAAAGTCGGATCCAGCCCTCCACTGCTATACTCTTGCGCAAAATAAAATATATTCTCCATAAAAGCAAAACCAAGCGCGACCATGACAGCAAACTCAAAACCATCTTCCCATCTATCGAAACGTGCGCGATAGTATTCGATACCACTGATCAAAAGCAAGGCTTTGATCGCCTCTTCTAGAAATGCGAACAACAGAATCGACAAAAAACTAGAAGATATAGCAGTAAAGATATTCCACTCGGGGAAATAGATAAAAAGTTCATTTAATAATACGAATGGCATAAATGAGGCTATGCCAAGGATAAAAAGCCCGAGTAGGACTCGTAATGGTTCTGGATCATCTAAGCGTCGTCGCCAAAAAACTACCCAAAGTAAGACAGACGGTAGCGCCAATAAACCAAAAATAAAGAAGGATATAATATCCATACAGCAAAACTAGATTGTGTGATCCTTGGCAAATCTACCACGCAACCAATAATAAAATACAGCTAAGGCTGATAAAAAAATTGCCACACTCAATAATAACAGTGTCATGCCACTCTCAGGATTATTTGGAATGGATTGTGCTTTTAGGTTGGAATCAGCTGGCAGCGTAAAATCAGTCAGAGTTAGTACTTCATCTGTCTCCTGTACAAAAACCTCCCACTCATCAGACGTAGGCATAACTGTCTGAGCAACTTGACCAATTGATTTAGTACCAAATTTCACACTTACCAAATCATTGGCAGTTTGGACAGTAAACTCCTCCGGAGAAATAACTCTCACTTTACCAATCAGTTTTTTCAAATCAAACTTATTAACCGCAGCGGGAGTTATATTTTTAGTGATTCTGTAAGTGCCTTCGGTATCTCGTGCCAAAGCGGTAGCCTCACCCAAGTCAGCAAACTCCAAACTATCGACGAGCTGTCCAGCATCATTAAATAATCGTACTTGTTCCGTACCAGAATTATTAAGCGCAATCTTGGTAACTTCACGCGGAAAAATCAGATACTCGCCAGATGCCAAGACAGTCGCATCTGGGAAGCTATACGGTCTACTGCCACCCTCAATGTCATCTAGCTGCCAACCCGCCAGACTAACCGCTTCATTGCCGAGATTTGACAACTCAATCCACTCACCAGTCTGATCATTACCAACTGGATTGGGCAGAATTTCCGAAATAACTATATTCGCAGCAAGCATTGCTACACTCAGTATAACCTAGCGTGGTATCTGCACAACCCACTCTCCCGCTGGCAAGCTACCACCAACTAGCCAAGGATTGAGCTCTTTGAGTGCACGCAGTGTCGTACCCTGCTCGCGTGCCCAACCCGCTAGATCAGCGACAGCACCAGCAGTGACCTCACTATGATCAGGCCAAGCAAAGTAATCACTAGCAGTCAGATCATAGCCATAAGTAGCTGGATCTTCCATGATTGTCTTGATAGCAAGTATACGAAAAAGATATGCCGAAGTCTCGGCATACAAATACAAATCATAATACCCATCTACACCTTGATCCTCTATACGTCGCGCTAGCCCATTTTCACCAGAGTTATAAGCCGCTGCGGCAAGTGTCCAACTACCAAACTTACGATGCAATAATTCCAAATAATTAAGTGCTGCGCTAGTAGCTTTTTTAAAATGACGACGCTCATCGATCTCATCATTTATGATCAAACCAAAACGCTTACCTGTGGACGGTACAAACTGCCAAATACCCGCCGCACTAGCACTGCTGGTAGAATTTTCTTTTAGCGCACTCTCAGCCACTGCTAGATATTTTAAATCATCTGGCATACCGCGCTTTGTCAACTCTGCCTCAATCAGAGGAAAAAACTTAGCTGAACGTTTGAGGTACAAAATATTTTGATAGTCGCGCGAAAGCGCCACGAGAAATTCTTTTTCCCATGCCTCTCGGACATAAAAATCATCTAACGGTACAGGCTCATCAGCAAACTCCAGCCTCACTGGCCACGGCACAGTGAGCAAATCTTTTTGATTGATCAGAATCTGTGAAGTACTAAAAAAAACTGTATAGAACGCCCAAATAAGTAATAAAAATCCCGCTAAGTAAAACAACTTATACGAGGTCTTGGTTTGACGAGTAATAGATTGTGTTTCAAACATATGCTTATCCTACTTGAGCTGATTGATAGCGAAAAACCCTAGAAAAAATCTTCCGCAATTCTTCGACAACTACCACACTCGCTGCTAGTGCTGTCACAATCCCCCACTCCATCGGACTCAAGGATGTCGTACCTAGATAGGTCTGCAAAAACGGTATCTCGACAACAGCAATAACCAATAAGACAGAGATCAATGTCGCACCCCAGAGGGCTAGATTTACCTTGATACGCGATGAGGCAATCGAGTGACTCTCCGAACGGAAATTAAACGCATTGAAAAGCTGAATAATCACAAGTGTAGCAAAAGCAAAAGTAGCAGCATGCTGCTGTACAAAAGAATCCCCAGCAAGGACTTCTCCCCAGACCCAGCCTGCCTCAGTCAACGCATAAAAATAACCACCGATCACTATACTACCGATCACCACCCCGAGCCAAAGAAAATGCCAGACAAACTTCACAGTCAACATACGTGCCTTGGGATCGCGTGGCGGACGCTGCATGATGTCTGGCTCACTCGGATCAACGCCCAGTGCCAGACTCGGCAACACATCAGTACCAAGATCAACCAAGAGGATCAAGATTGCTGTCAGTGGAGCAGGTACAGCCAAAATAATTGCCGTAAAAATCACAAAAAGCTCACCGACATTACAAGAGAAGATGTAAAGCACAAATTTACGCATATTGGCATAGACCTGACGCCCTTCTTTGACCGCGGCAACTATAGAAGCAAAACTATCATCGACTAGCACCATACTAGCCGCCTCCTTCGTGACATCGGTGCCTGTCCGCCCCATTGATATACCGATATCTGCCCGCTTGAGTGCTGGCGCATCGTTGACTCCATCACCAGTCACTGCCACGATTTCATTTAAACTTTTGTAAGCATTGACGATTCGCAGCTTGTCGGCTGGCTGCATACGAGCAAAAATCAAATTACTGTTGTCTCGAAGGAGTTTTTTCAATGCTGGTTCTGATAACTTTGCCAGCTCGTCACCTGACACTACTGGTGTTTTAGCATTAGCGATTTTGAGATCTTTAGCGATAGCTTGCGCAGTGATACCATTGTCGCCAGTGATGATTGTGATCCGGATTCCTGCCTTGCTACATAGCTCGACCGCATGCTGGACTGCTGGTCGTGGCGGGTCGATCATACCCAATAATCCTACAAAGATAAGCTTTTTTTCCGCGGTCTCTGGTGTGAGATTGATGACTGCTCGTGACTCTATCTCACGATAAGCCAACGCAAGTACACGGAGAGCTTGGGCTGCTAAGTTATTATTCTTGGTAAGAATCTTTTTCTTTAGCTCAGGTGTCAGTATCTTGACCTGCTCACCATCGAGATAGTGCGTACAGCGCTCTAGCAAATGCTCTGGTGCACCCTTGGCATACACAACTGCCTTATGGTGCTGTTGTGAAAAAACCATACTCATACGCTTACGTTCAGAATCAAATGGAAAATCTTTAAGGGGCTTATCGAATTGCTCTACAATACCAAACTTACGTGCCACAACCTTCAGTGCTCCTTCGGTTGGATCACCAAGGATATGCCAGTCTTCCTCTGCTGATGTATCGGGATTATTACCCTCTACTAGTTTGGACTCATTACACCGATCAGCGATATTGAAGAGTAGCTGGGCGTCTTTGTGTGTCTGGTCTAGCTGTACAGAGCCGTCAGTTGGATTATAGCCACTACCTGTGATTTCGAACTCTCGGTGACCAAACAACCAACCTTTGACCACAGTCATTTGGTTTTCGGTCAATGTGCCAGTCTTGTCTGAACAGATCACAGTAGTCACACCGAGTGTCTCGACTGAGCGCAGCTGACGCATGAGAGCCTTTTGTTTCGCTAGTCGGCGTACTCCGAGCGCCAGAGCAGCTGTGATAGTGACAGGCAAGCCTTCTGGAACAGCTGCTACCGCTACTGCTACCGCAAAGAGCACACTCTCGACTAAATCGCGTCCTTGCAAAATACCTACTCCGACCAAAATAGCCGAGATCACTAATGAGACTTTACCTACAAAGGCACCAATTGTTTGCATCTCTTTTGTCAACGGACTCTCATCCTTAGTGGTTTCTGTAGTTAGCTTGGCGACCTTACCAAACTCTGTCTCCATGCCAATACGCAATACAATCGCCCGCCCCGAGCCGCTAGCTATGTTTGTACCCGAGAGCACCATATCACCAAAACGCTCTGCGGTGTGCTTGGTCGTCTTGTGCACTGGCACACTCTCGCCTGTAAGTGCTGCCTGTTCAACTTTCAGCTCATTGGCATCGATGAGTCTCGCATCGGCTGGTACTTTCATACCCTCTTCGAGGAAGATAATATCCCCAGGCACTAGCTCGCGTGCAGGAATGATAGCCTCGACACCAGCTCGCAAAACTCGTGCTTCTGGCGCTGTCATATTTTTTAGTGCTACCAAGGCTCGCTCAGTCTTGAACTCTTGGACAAATCCAATCACAGCGTTTAGAAATACAATACTCAAAATCACAACTGCATCAGCCATTTCACCAGAAAAAAGTGAAAGCAGCCCTGCTACGATCAAGATTAGAACCAATAAGTCAGTAAACTGAGCCAAAAACTTGTGCCAAAGCGGCACAGGCGGTCTACCAACCAACTCGTTAACACCATATTTGAGTTGCAGCTTGGCGACTTCAGAGGCTGTCAGACCAGTCTCATGTAGACCGAATTTGGCATAGATATCTTTAGGCACGTTCAAACAATACTTTGAGCCAGTCTAACACGGACACCACTACTAAAACCTAACTGCTGATATCGTTTAAATAATCTATCAAATCACCACGTTGGTATTTGATAGCGCGTAAAACCAACTCAGCGAGCTGACCACGTGTCAAAACATCGGACGGCTCAGCAAAATCAGCTGGTAAGATTTGGAGCTTTGCTGCCTTGGCTTGATATGGTGCATACCATGCCTCGCCTGCTGCTGGATCGGATACTGTCCAGCCAAAACTAGCGACAATGATCTTGAGTGCTTCGGCAAGATTGACTGGATCAGCTGGTCGAAAAGTACCATCGGGATAGCCTCCAAGGATTCCCTGCTCTCGAGCCGTACAGACATAGCGAGCGAACCACTCTGTTGATTCAAAATCAGGGAAACAACTTTCTGTTAAATCTGACGGTAATTTCTCAGCGAAGCGTGCCTCGACTAAAATTTTGGCAAACTCCGCACGATTGATCGTCGCATCTGGGCGATATGTACCATCGTCATAGCCTCCTACTATTCCTTCACGCCGCACGAAGCCAATCGCTCGTCGATAAGAATAATCCTTTGAAACATCATCAAACTCTAGTACAGAAGATTCGTCAGCAGCGACCTCGGCTGCTCGCGACTCTGCCAAATCAGCCAAGATCGGCTCTAGTGCATCGAGCGAAAGCAGTGTGACATACGCCCCGAAAGTATCAGTAAAAACTTGTTTACTGTTGGCATTGTAGACACCATGTATACGTACAATATCATCTACGCGTGCCGTATAGCCAAATAATAATTCACCATTTTCATCACGATACTGAGTAGTCTCATTTAGCTGGACAGTATAATCTCTGTCATCGACAGTCTTTAGTCGCAAACTAGCGCTGGAAACATCCGTCACCCAACCGTAGAAATTTTGATCACAGAGTTTGAGATCATAATCTTGAACTGCCTTGATAACGCCACCAACCGTACCGACGAAACGCACCGAATCACCGATGGCAAACTCACGAGCTGCGGCTGGTCCAGCACCATCGCGATATTTCAGAATCTCATTAAACGCGCCATCAAAAGACTCCTCGTCGGCGCGCTGAACAGTCAGAAATTCACCGTCGGTGGCTGTCACTACACCCTCATAGAGACTCTCATCTGCGGATAACGCCACAAAAGGGTTTGGTTCAGGGTCAGTCGCAGCAAGTACGGCGACAGGCAGAGCCAACATGAGCAGAGCGCTGAAAAGTTGAACAAGTTTTTTGCGCATAGATTAAATTTACTAGGGAAATCAGCAATCGTCAAATCTGCTACAATCGCTCTAGCTAATTAATCTTTAGAAAAAAATAAATGGCTACACTTATCCTTATTCGACACGGTCAGAGTCAGTGGAATGCGAAGAATCTTTTTACTGGCTGGCATGATCCAGATCTCACCGAGGTCGGCATTGCCGAAGCAGAAAAGGCTGGTAAACAGCTAAAAATACTCAATATCCAGTTTGATTTGGCTTTTACTAGTGAGCTAATCCGTGCTCAGCACACTCTCGATTTGATACTAAAAAACCTCGATCAAACACCACCAATCACAAGTAATCAAGCACTCAACGAACGCAACTACGGTGATCTCAACGGACTCAATAAAGACGAAGCTAGTAAGAAGTGGGGCAAAGAACAAATCCACATCTGGCGTCGCAGCTATGACACGCCTCCACCTGGAGGAGAAAGCCTACAAGATACTGCCAAACGCACGCTTCTCTACTTCGACACTACGATCCTACCAGCGCTCAAGGCTGATAAAAACGTACTAATCATTGCTCATGGCAATAGTCTACGCGCACTTGTGATGGAGCTAGAGCAGCTCTCAGCCAAAGAAATTGTCAAAGTTGAGATAGCAACTGGTGTGCCACTAGTCTATGAATTAAACGAAGCTGGAAAGGTTTTGAGCAAAAAGATTTTAAAATAAGATAGTGAATATCGGAGTAGATCTTCGCGCACTGACCACCAGCACTACTTCAGGCGTGACAGTCTATTTGTATTCAGTTTTGACAGAGCTGCTCAAACTGGATAAAAAAAATACCTACTACCTCTGGTGGAACTCTGCTGATAAATCCAGTCAGCCTCCGGTTTTCAAATCCCCACGTAGTAAAACTATCACTACACATTATTCCAATCGCCTACTCAACTTACTATTAAAATCTGGATACATAGAACTAGATCGACTGATCTTGGAAACAGCTGGTGAGTCGTCCAAAAAGTTGGATCTGTTTTGGCTACCTGACCCACGTCCAGTCCATATCTCAATGAACTGTGCCCTAGTCAGCACTATCCACGATCTAGCTGCTCATACTCACCCCGAGTTTTTCAATCTCAAGACTCGACTCTGGCATTACTTTTCAAACACTCAAGCAATCACCAAAAAATCTGACCATCTACTAGCAGTATCACACTTCACTGCCGACGAGATCAAAAATAAATGGCACGTTAATGCCAAAAAAATAACTGTCACTTCGCTTGGAGTAACTCAAAATTTGAAGAGAATAAAAACAAAATCAGTTCGGGATAAAGTACGCATAAAATATCAATTGCCAAAAAGATTCGTCCTCTCGCTCAGTACACTCGAACCCCGCAAAAACCTCTCTACTCTCATAAAAGCCTTTGCGACCTTAAAAGCTGAGACGGACCTACCTCATCATCTCGTCATCGCAGGAACGGCAAATCCTAGTATCTTTGCTGATCCCAAGATCAAACAAGCACCTTGGCTACACTTATCTGGTCATATAGATGAAACAGACAAAGCTGCTCTTTTTTCCATGGCAGATTGTTTTTGTTTTCCTAGCTATTACGAGGGTTTTGGACTACCTGCGCTGGAAGCACTCGCTACCGATACACCGCTGCTGGCAGCTGATATACCCGCACTACACGAAGTCGCGGGCAACGCTGCCAAATACGCTCCACCCGATAATCCCGATGCCTGGGCGGTATCATTACAAAAAACCATAACCAGTCGCAATTTAAATAAAACTGGTAGTCGACAGGCACACAAATACACTTGGCAAAATACAGCTCTCAAAACTCTCAAAATTTTTGAAAAGGTCATCACCATTCGTAAAAAATTTATAACTAAAAAGCTCACCAAGGGATAACTCAAACTACTACTCCCCTATGATAAGCTAAACATATGCGCAAACTAGACTCCCAACTCCGTAAGGCTCGCGCTGCTAGTCGCACACTCGCACTACTCAAAACAGTAGAAAAAAACGCTGCGCTCAAAAATATAGCAGCAGCACTGATCAAAAATACTCGACAGATCATCAAGGCCAATGAGCTGGATCTAAAGGCTGGTCAGCGCAAAGGTCTCGGTACCAAGCTCGACCGGTTAGCTTTTGGCTTAGAGCGTATCGCCGCTAGCGCACAGGAGGTCTTGAAAGTCGCACACTTACCTGATCCTGTCGGACGTACACTCGGACAATACACACCACGTGCCAAATTCAAGCTTGAACGCATCACCGTACCACTCGGTGTTGTCGGTATTATTTACGAGTCTCGCCCCAATGTCACGATCGATGCCACCAGCCTAGCGCTCAAGAGTGGCAATGCCATCGTCCTACGCGGCAGCAGCGATGCACTACGAACAAATCGGGCGATCGTAAAAATAATCCGCACTGCGCTCAAAAGTACAAAAGTACCAGTCGAGGCAGTACAATTCATAGACTCAACTGAACGTAAGGTAGTTGGTCAAATGCTCAGTGCTCGCGGTAAAATCGACATTGTGATACCTCGTGGTGGACGCGGACTCATAGACTTCGTAG
>CAYVMX010000004.1:64979-70103 GCA_964452725.1 uncultured Candidatus Peribacteria bacterium
CATACGACCAAACAAAAATTTGACACAGAATTCCTCGGATTGGAGCTAAATCTAAAAGTAGTACCCAATCTCACTACTGCGATCAGGCACATACAAGAGCACTCACTCGGTCACACTGAGGCGATCGTGACGGAGGATAAATCAACAGCCGAGCGCTTCCTCCGTGAGATCGATGCCGCCTGTATCTATCACAATCTCAGTACGCAATTTAGCGATGGCGGTGAATATGGTCTTGGGGCAGAGATCGGTATCAGTACGCAAAAAACCCACGCCAGAGGTCCATTTGCCTTAGAGGCTCTGACGACTTACAAATGGATCGGGCGCGGTACTGGGCAAATTCGAAAATAAGATTACTTTCGCTTCTCCGCGTAGTCCTGTACGAAAACCGAAATCGCCGTCGTAATCGGCACAGAAAGAATAATACCGATAATCGGATTGATCACGTTGGGGAAGCTCGCACCCACTAGCATCGCAAACACGATTACTACTGGACTCAGCCCAACAGCCTTTTTCATGACGAGCGGTACAATCAAACTACCTTCGACCTGTTGGATACCTAGATAAATCGCAACCACCACTATAGATAACACCCAGCCACCTTGACTCGCGGCTATGATCAACGCAGGTATGAGCGCGAGGATCGGACCAGCATATGGGATCAGCTCTGTGAATCCAGCTAGTGTCGCTAGCGTAGCAGCATAGTTAACTCCAGCAATTTTGAGGACGATAAACGTAATGATGCCAACTATAATCATAAGAATAATTTGACCACGCAACCAAGAGCCAAATTTATCCTCTACGGCAGATGACTTTTCAATCACATACTTGTGATAACGACGCGGGAAAAGCGCAATTAAAAAATTCTTGATGCCATTTTCTTCTATCACCATAAAAAAGGTAACGACCAGCACTATACCAAATGTAAATACTCCACCTGCGACAGACTTAACCACAGCAAGTGCGTTTTGACTGACAGTACCGATGACATCTAACCCAAGTTTGATATTTTCTTTACTCAGGTTTTGCTGGATACTAGCTAAATAATTTTGTAATTCGGTGATTTGATTTTGGAAAATCAATGTATCAACACCAAAATTTAATTGCATCCAACTAAGTATCTGATTGACTAAGTTCGGTATCTCCGTCGTAAGGATCGGTACAAACGAAGCAATCACAATACCGACTAGACCAAAGAAAATCACATAAATAAGAAGTATACCAATACCTCGTGGTACTTTGAATCTTTGCAGACGATCGACAAAAGGATCGAAGGCTATCGCTAGAAATGCAGCAATCAAGAAAATAATAATAATGTGTCCGATCTCCAATAAAAACCACGCCAAAGCAAACAATCCAAAGATAGCAAGTGTGCCTCTAACCACCGATGTCGTAGAGATATCTATTTTTTGACGTGAGGTGCCAGTATGAGTAGCTGCTGAGACAAGCTCTTTTTCCGCAGCGATCAAATTACGATCTTCGCGCTTCAGGCGCTCGGCCTGTTCGCGTAGGTTCTTTAGTAAGTTTGTAGCGCGACCAAAGATATCTCCGAAATTAGTCATAAACACAAAATAAGGACGATTGAATGCTAACTGAGACTTCCGCAAAAAACAAACCTACCGCCACTCGACAGTTTCGTTTTGTCCCACGACTGTGATGAAAGTCTGACCAGGCAACAAACTGAGATTGTCACCCATAGCAGTGAAAAACTGAGTACGACCACTGCGTAAACGTGTCCAGCGACCCTCCCACTGTCGACCAGCAGAGAAATACCAAGCCTTACCGCTACCAATGGTAGTCAAATCCAAACGCCCCTCGTTGTCGAGTACAGTATAGTCTGTGAATTGAACAATAATATTTTTTGGACGGACAGGTTTACCGTTGGTGTCTTTGTGGACCAAACCACCAAGTAGACGTTTGTAGTCTGCTGTCTGCGCATCATAAAAATAATCTACTCGATAACTTGGCAGACTAAAGTCTATCGTCAGCTCTGTAGCTGGACTAGTCTCACTAGGTGGTTCACCGTTGAAATCAAACCACTCACCTGTCACTTTATCCGACCACTCACGCTGCACCAGAGCAGTCTTGACTGCTGCTAGATCGACGAAGAGATTGTGCGGCACTGTATACTGAAAATCTCGATAAACCATCTCGCCATCTTCATCAAAGTTGGACAGCTGCGCAGTCTTTAGCTGAGACAAAGCAGCAGTACTACCACCAGCGTGGACATATGCCCCACCATACTCCTCTGCCCAGTCTACGAAATAAGGACGCGCACTACGCACTGGTCCGACTTTTGGTAGATCTTGATAACCAAAGAGCGCGAGATAACGTGTGATACCACCTTCTGTCAGCACTTCATAGACTATACTGGCCTCTGGCAAACCCTGCATCTGCGGACGACTAGCAGGGTGGTTTTCTATCATTACGGCGACCACTTGCTCGGTAAGTGAGTCGGGATACACTCTACCGTCGAGCTGACTAATCTGGCGTGGCAATGACGCCACTAGCTGAGACAGCTCCGATATACTAGTCTCTACATCTACAGCAGCATTATCCCAAAAACTAGCCGATACAGGCGGACGACTAGCAAGCGTGCCAGCAGCGATATACCAACGCACACCGAAGATAGAAATAATCAAAAGTACGATCAAGCCACCCAAGATTGCGAGCAATCGAGGAGTAAAAAAATGGGACAGCATGGCAGTAGATTAATCTTTCTTTTCACTACCCTTCTTCTCACTATCGGACTCCTTGCTCGCAGCAGCTGCGGTCTTTTCTTCTTCAGACTCAGCCTTCACTTCTTCGCTGACAGCCTCACCAACGTCCTCTGCCTCTTCTGCTTCTATTTGTTCAGCCGTCTTTGGTGGTAGCACAGAGCAAACCAGTACATCCTCTCCATCGATCACTTCAGCTTTGTTGCGATCGATTTGCAAATCGGCAACCTTGAGATGTCCATGCAGCTCTGTGAGTACAGATATATCGACTTCGATATCATGAATCAAATCACCTGGTAGACATTTAATAGAAATTTCATTTTTGTTATGCGTGAGCATGCCACCTAGATCTTTGACCGCAGGACTGATACCGACGAACTTGAGCGGTACTTTGGTCGTGATCTTTTTATTCATGTCGATACGCAAAAAATCAACGTGCTGAAACTCATCAGTCAATGGATCGTAATCAACTTTGTGAACTAACACTTTTTGTACAGCTTCATCACCGATGACGAGATCGATCAAAGAGCTTTCACCAGCATTTTTGAGGATTTTACGAAAAGTCTGATAATCCAACTGGAGATGTTCATTATCTTTGCCGACACCATAACAAACCGCTGGAATCTGACGCGCAGTACGTAAATCACGCGGCTTCACTGCGAGATCACGCTTGGTAGCTGGGAGGGCATAAGTCTGAGACATTTTCTTTTTTTAAATTAAAGCCGAGAGAGTTTAAGGGAAATCACTCGCATGGGCAAGTACTTTTGCTAAAATAACAGCGCATTATGAATATCACTCCTTTACCTACATTTACGACTATCGCTCTCGTCGGACGATCCGACTTAGCTGCTCACAGAGATTACTTTCACCGAGTGTGTCAATTCCTAAAAGCTGAACAAAAAAAAATACTCTACTGCACTCAACTAGGCAAAGTGCTAGGAGCCAAAAGTACAAACTACTCACAGATCAAGCGTAAAGCTGACTTAATCATAGTCTTCGGTGGTGATGGCACGCTGCTACGCCACGCACGACAGCTCTATGGTGCAGAGGGTGTTTTCCTAGGTGTACAACTAAAAGGCACACTTGGCTTCCTCACAGAACACCACCCAGAAAAACTCACTGCTGCTTTGACTAATTTTTTTCGTGGACGAGGCAAGCTCAATGAACGAATCCTGCTAGCAGTCACCGTATACAGACGTAATCAGGTCTACAAAAAAATACACGCACTCAATGAAATCGTCATCAGCCAGACAGGCATCTCACGCCTCATCAGACTACCGCTGTCTATGGACGGACAGGAGATCACTACCTACCTCGCCGATGGTGTAATCATGGCGACACCGACTGGCTCGACTGCTTATTCACTCTCTGCTGGTGGTCCGATTATTTATCCGAGTTTACATTCTTTCATATTGACTCCGATCAGTCCGCACATCTTGGCGAACCGTCCGATCGTCATACCCGATGATCGTACTATCACTGCTATCATCAAAGATAAAGACGTGACTCTGACAGCCGATGGTCAAACCAATCTAACACTACTGCCAAACGATACTATTGAATTAAAAAAAGCCGACTGGCGTCTGCGCGTCATTCACTCACTCCAACGCAACTACTTTCAAATCCTGCGTGAAAAACTAAACTGGGGTGAGCGTGGCTGCTAAGATCATCTGTCATTTCTAATGACAATAGCAATTAGCCTTCCTTCTTGATCCATTTGAAGTAGAGACCTTTGATCACTTCAGTCGTCGCATCGAGCAAGCTAGCAAGGAGGTCTTTGAGACGACGCAGATTGGCAACCATCTCAGTCAAACGCTCTGGTGCTACTTTTTTGACACCGAGATAGGCAGCCATGACCTGACGCTCCTCTTTACGGATTTCTTTGCGGATCGCTCGCACAACCTCCTTCTTCATCTGAGGTGGTGTCGGTAGCTGGTGAATGTGTGCATGGGCAGTCGCAACAGCCTCGTCGTCATCAGTCGCACCACTACCCTGCTTGGCTTTACCTTGCTTTTCGCCCTCTTTGAAACTTTCACCAGACTCAGCAGATTCACTACTTTCTAGATTGAGATCGGCGAGCTCACCCGCGACATCCGCCTGAGTGATCATTACTTCAGTCGTACCTTTGACATCTATTTTTTCGGCTTGCTTCGATTTTGGCGTAGCCTCCTTGCGTTCGTGAGACTCGGGAGTAGCACTCTGACTATCATTCATAGTACTATTTTAACACGAACTATTTTGTGATTTGGTATAGCAAAAAAAACACTTTTCCATTAAAATCTTTCGGCTTTATTTGTGCGCTCGTAGCTCAGCTGGATAGAGCACCAGCTTGCGGAGCTGGGGGTCGTAGGTTCAAATCCTGCCGGGCGCACCAGACCAAGTTCTCTGCCGAAGGCAGAGGTTTTGGGCT
>CAYVMX010000005.1:0-63716 GCA_964452725.1 uncultured Candidatus Peribacteria bacterium
AATCCTGCCGGGCGCACCAGACCAAGTTCTCTGCCGAAGGCAGAGGTTTTGGGCTAATTACTATCTACTGCCTTTTTCAAAGTCTGGACAGTCTCCTCGTGCGGTAGCGCCGCCAGCATAAATCCCAACTGCGGACCACTTTCGCGATGAAGCAATACACGGTAAAAAACTTGAAACAGCTTCTTCGGTTCGACTTTCAGCTCTTCCTTCAGCGCGTGCAAATGTGTATGAATATCATGTCCTGTAGCTTTGGGATTTTGCGTGAGGAAATCAACGATATCTGCCAGGATTTTCTTTTCTACATCATCTAGCTCATACTCGGCAGAGTAATCCCCCAGCTCGAACCGATACTGCTCCGGAGCGAGGCTGGCTAGCCACTTCTGAGCATACTTGATCCGTAGTGCCAATTCCTGCTTTTCCGCGGCGGAAAGCTCAGAACCTTTGATCTCTGCCACTTGTTGTTCGATATCGAGATGCGGCATCTGACAAAGAAAAACTAGCTGTGAGAACTTCGGTAAAGCTAGCTTTGGGGGGAGTTTCTTTTCATGACCGTGAGTCAGCTCAAAGATACGAGCAAGATCAGGGAATTTTTCTGGCGCATCGTAGTATTGCCTAGCAGCAGTATCATAGCCGTCGAAGAGTAGCGGCAGCGTATCGCCATCGGGCGTGAAATTCAGCGTCTTCATTACGTCCTTGTGTAAGAGAAAATAACGAAAAATATGCCGAGGTAGCATCGCTGCTACTGCTTCGGCCGTCGCACCCGCACCCGAACTAGAGCTCATCTTCGCTCCACCGATCAAGATAAACTCATGCCGAATATCAAAAGGATGCTGAATCCCAAAAACCTCCTTGGCGATACGGTTCGCCACTAGCCGCGAGCCACCTGCCGCGTAGTGATCCTTGCCCGCGCCTTCGATATCTGTGTTGGTCGCTTGCCATTTCGCCGCCCACTCGACCTTCCATGGTAGCGTCCCCGCTCCGCCGAATGGTGATTTGTATCCAGTATGCCCACAGCCTTGGGTGTACTTCACAGCGTCTTTGCGGCACTCGTAGGCTACCTTTTCACCGTCGAAGCTTTTTACGACTGTCGTAGCGATCTTGCCACACTCATCGCAGATGACTTGGAGCGGATACCAGTCCTCCCCTTTTTCGCTACCCGAGACTGCTTTGTAAATCTGGCGAATTAAATCTTTTTGCTCGAGTGCCTGTCGGATCGCCTCGTCGTACTCCCCCGCAGCGTAGCGAGCACTACCACGGTAAAACTCCAACTCAAAACCAATACTTTTCAAAACCTGAATATAAGGACCAGCAAACTCTTCCGCATAGTTGGCGTACTCCCCGCTCGGACTCGGACAATCGACCAAACGCTTACCTAAGTGCTGAGAAAAATCAGCAGATACATACGGTGGTAGTGCATCGAGCGCATCAGTATCATTGATCTCGTAAAGGTACGAGACACTAACCCCAGCACTTTTTAGGTCTTCGGCGAGGAAACCATGCAGACTAGCACTCCGCAGACTCCCCACATGAGGACGACCAGAAAGCGTCTTTTCATCACGAATTACAAGCGTTTCACCTTCTTTTATACGCTTGGCAAAAATCTCTTTGATCTCATTCGAAATTTTATCAGCCCAAAACATAGAAAAAAGTAAAGTAGAAAGATTTTAGCACGGACTTACTATTGACAATCTATAATATTTAGTCTAAAATCATAGTAACGATAATCAGCTTTTACTTATGTCTACAGATACACTCCGACTCGACACTACCGACAGTAGCCTAGAAAACATCGCAGCAATGCGAAAAGAGTTGGATGAACTTTTTCGTGAGATAAAGCAGAGTAAACCTAAGGAATACCCAAAAAGACTAATCTCAACTGACACTCAGCCAGATGATGTAGTAGCGAGATTGTACGAAGTATGTTTTGAGGAAGATAAAAACCACTCTCTACCAGAGAGTAGGACTGGTATTCCAACGTACCTATTCGGCGATAGTGCCAATAGCCAAATCAAACTACCTCTTGCGGTATAACTACTCCTCCTCCTCTACTATCAGTAGCTCATCTTCTGGGCGCATTTTGCCCCTAGTTATATCGTCACTCGGATCATAAAAGTCGAGGTTTTGCTGACCGAGTTTTTTTAGGATCTCAGGCACAGCCTCAGCGAGCGGTATGATATCCTGCTTACCGGCTGCCATATCTCGCAAGATTATTTTACCTTCACGGACCTCTACCTCACCGAGGATCAGAGCATACTGCACTCCGAAACGATCGGCCTTGCCAAGCTGGGATTTCATACTCGCTGTACCGAGTGCTCCGAGTGTATGCACACCAGCAGTACGTAGCTCAGAGAGTATCCTCATCGCCTCCTTCTTCGCCTCCCAGCCGAGCTGCGCTACGAAGACTTGGACATTGTCTTTGTCTGGTACTTCGAGATTTTCAGCTTTCATCTGGTCAATGATACGCTCAATCCCTGCGGCATAGCCGCATGCTGGTGTCTCAGCGCCACCGAGCGTCTCGACCAACCCATCATAGCGTCCACCACTTGCGATGGAGTTTTGAGCACCATCACTCGCAGCCCAAAACTCGAAGACAGTGTGAGTATAGTAGTCCAAACCGCGCACAAGCGAAGGATTTTCTACATAATCTACACCAGCGATATCAAGTAACTCTTTGACTTTGTCATAATGCTCTTTGGCCTCCTTGCTGATATGGTCAGTTAGCTTGGGGGCGAGATCAGCGAGTATCCGACAATCCTCCGACTTACAGTCGAGCAAGCGCATTGGATTATTCTCCAGACGTCCCTGACAATCCTCACAGAGGTTACGCTCTTTACCCGCATAGTAATCTTGTAAAATTTCAGCGTACTTTTGTCGATCAGCAAGCGACCCAATAGTATTGATTTGAAGTTTGAGCTTATGGGCGATCTTGAGATCTTGGTGGATCAGATCAGCAAGCTGAATCACCTGCGCATCGACAGCCGGATCAGACTCTCCTAGCACCTCGAAGCCAAACTGCCAAAACTGGCGGAAGCGACCTTTTTGTGGACGATCATGGCGAAAGTGTGGCTCGATGTAGTAGAGCTCCACTGGTTGTGGCAAACTCCCCATACCGTGCTGGATAAAAGCACGCACAATCCCTGCTGTCCCTTCTGGCTTGAGTGCCAACTCACTACCTCCAGTAGTTTTTAGGCTGTAGAGCTCTTTTTCTATGATGTCAGTATTATCTCCGACTGAGCGCACAAACACTGCTTTGTCTTCCATAACTGGCGTGCTGATACGTCGAAAACCTGCCTGACGTGCGCGGTGACGCACGACTTTTTTGATCAAAGTAAAATACGCATGATCTTCTGGCAAAAAGTCTTTCATGCCACGCGGTAGCTGAAGCCTCTCTGGCTTTGGTTGATTTTTAACAATTGCTGGGGTTTTTTTGGTACGAGTCATAGAGGTAAATTTAGACAACAGGACAATGAGAAGCATTGTAGCAGCAAAAACCTTGAAAAAAAAGTGTATTTTTGCTAAAATAGCCAGATGACTCGAACTTATATTTACGTTATTTCTGTACTACTGCTTACTGTCTTTGGCAGCGGCACTACACTGGCAGGTACCCTCACGGCATCACCGACTGGTATGAATCAGTTTGGGCGCAGTCTGACGCGTGAAGCTGGCATCAGCACAATGGCGTCTACAGGGACAGCCACAGAAACAATCACCAGCAAACCTACAATACAGCGATCTACACCGCCTACTCCCAGTATCACCAGCATAGCGAAGGAGAATTTATTTTCTGGCTTCAATCTGACACTACTAGGACTCACTATATTGGTTATCTGTAGCGGCTTACTTTGGCGATTTATCTACGCGGAGCACCGCCTAACAACAGAAATCCAAAAATTTGGAAGTACTAAATACTAAAAACAGTCAGTCAAAATTTGACTTTGATAGTTATCAAAACCTAAACTGCCTCTGGAAGGTCGAATTTTTAATATTAAAAAATATGCGAAAGAAGGAGGTGAAAATTACATGACTGATTTTTACAAAACTTTTGAAGGAGAAGACGACGAAAACAAAGGTGGCGACGGTGACAATGGTGACCAAGGCAGCACAAACGATGACGGTGCTAGCAAGGATGACGGTGCTGGCAAGGATGACGGTGGCTGTGCTAGCGACGGTGACAATGGTGGCTGTAGTGGTAGCTGCTGTTAGTTTTTCGGAGTTTCGAAACAAACTAAAAATCCCTTGCTCGGTGTGAGGGATTTTTCATTTACGCAACTTTGTCAAAAGTTCTTGCAAATCTGCTGACAACGAACTCACAAACTCGACAGGCTGACCCGTTGCTGGATGTGTAAATCCTAGTCGTGCCGAGTGGAGAAACTGTCGTGGTGCTCCAAACTTTTTATTGATTTTTTTGTGACCATAGAGACTGTCACCGATGACTGGATGTCCGAGACTAGCGAAATGAACACGAATCTGATGTGTACGACCAGTCAGTAGGCGTACCTTTACCAATGTGGCACCACTGAACCGCTCCAAGACCTCGAATTCTGTGATCGCCTCTCTGGCATCAGGGGCATTTGAGATGGTTCTACGCGTCCTATCGTTGGCCCCTCGTCCAAGTGGCGCATCGATACGACCTTTGTCGGTCTTGAGATTACCACTCACCAGCGTGAGGTACTCTTTCGTCACGTCACGCTCAGCGAACTGCTTAGTGAGCTTGGTCTTGGCATTGTCAGTCTTGGCGACGACCATAGTACCGCTCGTATCACGGTCGAGACGATGGACCAGACCTGGTCGTTTACTGTCCATACCTGGCAGATCTTTGCAATGATGTAGAAGTGCGTTGACCAAAGTACCTGTCACGTGTCCACCATGATCTGTCGGGTGTGCCACCATGCCAGCAGGCTTATCCAATACCAAAATCTCTGAATCCTCAGAGATGATAGTAAGTGGTATGTCTTCAGGCTGAATAGTTAGATCTTTGAGCGCTGGTACAGCCACCTCTACAATATCATCTGTCTGAAGTTTTTGACTTGGTTTCGTGATGATACCACCTACCGTGAGCCGGCATTTCTTGAGAAACTCACGCGAATACTGCGGCAGCTCCCCTGCGAGGAATTTATCTAAGCGCTGACCGGCACTATCCCCCAGTACGACAAATTTAAAAAAAGCCATACGGTCAGCTTAGCAGCTCTTATCGACTTAGTCCTCTTTTATTCTGTAAAAATTCTTCACAGAAAGCTCCGTGCCAAATGCTACTTCGGCCTTGCTACAAATAGGACAGCGAAATGTAAACTTACGTTTGGTTTGGATAGCTTTCACAGACTTTTCACAGCGCTTACAATAAAAAGCCAAAGAGTCTGACTGAATATCTTTTTCGTCTTTTGGGAGCGGTTTGATGGTGCGTTCGGTTGTTGCCATAGGAGGTTTTAAATATCGAGGCGCATACGACTATCATCTGCTGCGGAGTCGATTGATTTGTCTGTCGGTACTGTCTGGTGACCATGATTCGCTACCGCATCGACACTGTGTCGACGTGGCATGCGTGTCAACAGCTCGTGGTGTCCGACTGAGCTTTTGCCCTCCTCTAGTCGCAGCAGATAACCGCCGAGGAAGACAAGTGCCGCACCAATAAAAGCCAGATGAATCCCATAACGTAGATCGTAATTGACTGCCCGCGTCAGCGCAGTGGAATGCATGACAGTCAGCACCAGTACGAGTAATGCAGTCTCACCACCAAAAAAAAGTAGCAATGTTGACTCACGCCAGTGCATCTGTGGTGGTCGTGCTCCCAGCAATGGCAAGATCACGATGAATAGAGCCGCTGTAGAAAAAATCAACGTCAAGAAACCAATAATAAAGTTTTGATCGCCAAAACCGCTATAAGACTGCTCTGTGCCGAGTGTAGCGACACCTACAGCATGCCACGGCATAAAAATCGCAATAAGCGACAGCAAGGCACCGACCAGTACAAACTGACGAGCAACTGAGAGCGATTTGAGATGGGCAACAGCACGGCGCATAGTGTCGAGAGCTTAACGAAAAGCCACTCAAAAATACAGTCTGCGTTGACTTTTGAACTCTTTTTTTGCACAATTATCTGGCTATGGTCTCCAGTAAGATCGCCATCACGACGAAACACTTTACTTGGTACGACTTCGTCGATCCGACAGAAGCTGATGTAAAAAAACTCCGTGATAAGTTTCGCTTTCACCCGCTCGACTACGAAGACTGTCTGACGGAAAACCAGCGTCCTAAAATAGACGAATACGAACGCTATCTTTTTATTGTATTGCACTTCCCTGTGTGGAGCTCTCGCACACGTCGCGTCACGACAGCTGAAATTGATATTTTTATCGGTAGTGATTTCGTCATCACTCTCCATGACGATAGTCTGCCACCACTAGCCAAACTACGAGAAAAATGCCATCAGACTGCTGGTAAGCGTGACTTAATGGAACGCGGAGCAGGATACTTCCTTTATGAACTATCGAGCGAGCTGTTTGATTATTGTTTCCCGATCATAGACAACCTCTCGCGCACAGCGACGAAGATTGAGCGCGATGTCTTCGACACTGATGCACCGCGTGATCTACTGCGTGAGATTATGTTGTTGAAGAAAAATATCATTACCTTCCGCAGGATACTCGCGCCAGAGCGCTCGGTAGTATCATCACTAGAGCATAAAAATAAGAAGTTCCTACCACATGATCTCGAAGTTTACTTTGACGATGTAGTGGATAAAGTCGAAAAACTCTGGAACTCTCTAGATAGTCTGAAAGAAGTCGGCGAGACACTTCAAGATGCTAACGAAAGTTTGATCAGCCACACAACGAGTAATACGATCCGCGTGCTGACTGTCTTTTCCGTAGTTTTATTGCCGTTGACTTTGATCTCAGGACTATTTGGCATGAACGTAGCACTACCCTACTCCGATAGACCATTTGCTTTCGCTATGATCGTCGGTGGCATGCTAATCATAGTGCTGTTGATGGTGCTGTTTTTTCGCTGGAAAAAGTGGCTATAGCGTAATCGAATATATCACCTGTAGATTGTTTCTGGTAAACTCTAGCGGATGTTTTCGTTTCGTCGTTTTCGTGTCGCCAAGCTCGGTCGTCGTCGTCAAGCTATAAAAAAGTCTGGCAGTGGACGCTGGCAAAAGTCCTTACTCGGACTAGTTTTTTTATTACTCGGCATGCTCCTACTGCGTAAGCAGATTGTACTGGTCTTGCTCAATGTTTTAGCTTTTGCTTTGAGTCCGATCCTACCAAATATCGACAACCGTGAGGCACTCTTTGCCAGCCAGAGTACGATTATTTATGATCGCGAGGGCGGTGAGCTGTATACGATCCATGCAGAGGAAAACCGCTTTGAAATCCCTCTCGAAAAAATACCCAATAGCGTGATCTATGCGACTATCGCAGCAGAAGATGATCAATTTTTCCAACATCCTGGTTTTGATGTCGATGGTATCGCTGCCGCACTGCTCTCTGAGCTAGGTATCGGTCCGCCGCGTGGTGGCTCGACTATCACGCAGCAGTTTGTAAAGAACGCCTACCTCAGCCCTGAGCGTAGCTACTGGCGCAAACTCCAAGAGCTACTGCTAGCTGTAAAACTCGAAAACCACTTCTCTAAAAATGAGATTCTTGAGCTGTACCTAAATCGCATTCCTTATGGCTCCAATGCTTATGGTATCGAGGCAGCAGCACAGACCTTCTTTGACAAGCACGCCGAAGATCTAACTCTCGCCGAGAGCGCGATCCTCGCTGGTCTACCACAGGCGCCTAGCCGCTATAGTCCGTATAGTGACAATCGTGCAGCACTCACAGGTAGCTGTGGTGATCCAGCTAGTGGTACTGTACTGCCAGAGAGCGGAAAGCTCACACTACAGCTGACGACCAAAGGGAAAGTCTGGCTACGTGTACTCACCGATGGTACCAAGCAGCGTGAATGGACTGCCAAAGAAGGTGAGACTGCCAAGTTCACATTTACTGGTAATTTCCAAGTGCTTTCTGGTAATGACAACTTCAAACTCACTGTCAGTGATGCTGAGATAAACACACCGCCTACTCGCAACTTTACTATCGCACGCGCTGAACTACCAGAGCTGTTTGTCAATGATGCTGTAGTCACGCAAACCAAATGCGAGTCGCCAAGTGATCCCAGCTATCGAGCTGGTCGCAAAGACTATGTCTTGAATCGTATGCTAACACTCGGCTTCATCGACCAAGCCGAATACGATACTGCCTGGCAAGCTACTTTTGATTTAGTTTTTCAGCCCTACCGTGAGCCGATCCGTGCTCCACACTTTGTTTTCTTTGTACGTGATATTTTGGAGGCAAAATATGGCAAAGATCTCGTCGAACGCGGTGGCTTACGTGTCTTCACAACTCTGAACCCAAAACTACAATCAGCGGCAGAAGACTATATCACCAGTTATTTCCCACACGATACTGACAAGGACGGCAATCCGGAAAACTGGCAGTACAACCGCTTCGGTGCGACGAATGCGAGCCTACTCGCTGTGGACAATACTACTGGTCAAATCCTCACCATGGTCGGTAGTCGTGATTACTTCGAAGTACTCCAAGAAAACGGCTACGGCAATGACGGTGCGGTCAATCTCACTACGCGTCCACGTCAGCCAGGCAGCTCTTTCAAACCTTTTGCCTATACGGCCGCCTTCCTCGCGGGCTACTCACCCGCTACTGTACTCTGGGATGTCAAAACAAAATTTGGCAGCTATGAACCAGAAAACTACGATGGTAAATTCAAAGGTCCTCTTAGTATTCGTCGAGCAATCGGTGGTAGTCGCAATATCCCCGCTGTCAAGATAGCAGTTCTAGTCGGCGAAAAGGCTATTGTCGAGCTGGCTCGCAAGATGGGACTCACTTCTCTCGCAGATGATGAGCGCTACGGTCCGACCATCAGCCTAGGTACAGGCGAGATACCGATGCTAGAAATGGTGACTGGTTACATGACATTTGCTCGTGGCGGCGAACGCATCACTCCAACACCAATCTTGAAAATCACGGACTCACAGGGCAACTTGATCGAAGAGTATGAAAAACCACTCAATCCAGAACAAGTCCTCGATCCTGTCATCGCTTACCTCACAACGCATATCCTCTCGGACCCTGGCTCTCGTCCCGCTGGCTGGAATGGCTACCTCAATCTCCCTGATCGCCCCAACGCTGCCAAGACTGGCACGGCGAATAAACGTATCTCGGCAGAAGTAATCCTACCGGGTGATACTTGGACGATCGGCTACACACCACAGATCACTGCTGCTGCTTGGGTGGGCAACAATGATGGTAGTCCGATGGGAGTACTGGCCAACGGTCTAGCGAGTGCCAGTCCGATCTGGAACAACTTCATGAAGACTGCCCATAGTCAGCCTAAATATGCCGAAGTAAAAACCTTCCCCGTACCAGACGGTATCGTCCAGCGTTCGGTCAGCAGACTCACAGGCAAAATCCCAACCGACACCACGCCAGCAGAACAAATCACTGTAGAGACTTTTGCCAAGTGGGCTGTACCACTGGCAGTCGACGATGCCTTTACTACGTTGACTGTCGATGCGGCGAGCGAACTACTACCGACAGAGTACACGCCTGAGTCTGCGCTAGTTACCAAAACTTTTATAAATCTGCATAGCCTCCAGCCTAGCAATCCAGCGTGGGAGATACCAGTCCAAGAGTGGCTCGCAAAACAGGCTAGTGTAGAAGAAGATTCCAAATTTAAATTCAAATTTGAACCACCACCGACAGAGTCAGACAATATCCACACTGCTGAGACAGCTCGCAGTGTACCAAGTATCTCTATCGTGTCGCCTGTATCTGGCTCAACTACGCGCAAAGGTGCGATCGGGGTCTGGGTCGATACTACGGCTGCTCACGGTGTCAAAAAAGTCGAGTACTATCGTGATGATGAACTGGTCGCGACTGCCACTGCTGCTCCTTGGAAAGGTACAGTCGTAATCCCTACTAGCGCCAGCGAGGGCGCGCACTTCCTCATCACAGCGAAAGTATACGACAAACTCTACTATGCCAGTACTAGTAGTGTAGAGATCACCGTCGGCACTGACACCCAAGCTCCTACAGTGCGCATCACAGCACCTCGCTCCGACGCAGAAATCGCCCGTGGTACTACAATACTAGTGTCTGCTGATGCCTTCGATGCGGGTGGTGATATCAAACAAGTCGCTTTCGAATTTGATGGTAAAAATATCGCTACCCTCACTACTCCCCCTTATGAAACACCACTCGTAATCCGAGCTAGTACCGCACTCGGCACACATCGTCTACGCGTCACAGCGACCGATACCGACGGTCGTACTACTCAGGCGACTACTTCATTTGCGATCGTGATCGGTGACAACACTACAGCTGATCTGGCTATCATCTCACCTGCTACTGGTGCAGTCATAGAGACTGGTACTGTCAGTGCGACTATCACCGCTCAGATCAATCAAGCTAAAATCATACCTGTAAAAATTGAGATCATAGCCAAAAACCAAACAACTGGTGATCGTCGCGTCATCGCCACATTGGATAGTCCGTCTGGTGAGACTTTTACAGCTACTTGGACAGACTTCACTCCTGGTAACTATGAGCTCTACATCCGAGTACGCACCTCGGACAACAAAACAATAACCAGTGGTAGAAATACTGTAATCGTAAAGTAGCTAAACTCCGAGCTGCTGACTCTCTGGTGGTTTTTTGAGTCCGAGATACTCATATGCCAGACCAGTGACTGTCCTGCCGCGTGGCGTACGTTGGAGTAGTCCGAGCTGAAGTAAGAATGGCTCAATAACTGTTTCGATTGTTTCCTCTTCTTCGGCGGTCGCTGCTGCCAATGTGCCAAGACCTACTGGTCCGCCAGCGAATTTTTCGATCAGAGTGGTCAAGATCCGACGATCACTCCGATCTAGACCCTGTTTATCAATACCGAGGTCTTTTAATCCTTGCTCGACCACCATCTCTGTGATCGCGCCAGCATGATTGACCTCGGCGAAATCACGCATACGTCGTAGCAAACGATTGGCAATCCGCGGTGTGCAACGTGCACAGTGAGAGAGTTTTTTGGCTGCCGAGCTTTCGATCGTGACTTTGAGCTTGCTAGCATTACGCTCTAGTATCTGTTGAATCTCTACTGGCTGATAAAGATCTAATCGAAAATGATGTCCAAACCGATCGCGCAGTGGCGCCGATAGTCCAGCAGTCTTCGTCGTCGCTCCGACTAGCGTAAAAGGCGGCACAGTCAAACGCATGGTCTTGGCACCTGGACCTTTGCCTAGTACCAAATCAAGCGCGAAATCCTCCATCGCAGAGTAGAGCACTTCTTCGACGACTGTCCGGAGTCTATGGATCTCGTCGATAAAAAGTACATCGCGCGGCTGAAGCGAAGTCAAAATCGCGGCTAAATCACCAGCACGTTCTAGCGCTGGACCACTAGTCACACGCAGATTGACAGCCATCTCTTTGGCGAGGATCTGAGCTAGTGTCGTCTTGCCCAATCCGGGTGGACCAGCAAGCAATGTGTGCTCTAGCGGTTCATCACGTTGTTTTGTGGCTATGAGAAAAACTTTGAGATTTTTCTTTAATTCTGTCTGACCGACGTAATCTGCCAGTGTCTCGGGTCTCAGTGCCGAGTCAAATTTGGCTAGCTCGGTATCATCTGCCTGTGACGAGACTACCCTCTTAACCCCCTTTGACGAGGGAGGTGTCCCGCCCTTGGCAGGACGGGGGTTTTTCTTCTTAGTGTCGTCCTTGTGCGCTCGCTGAATCATCTCTACGATTTTAGCAGACTGAACAAAAAATGTGCGCTAAAATACTAATAAGCCCCCGTAGCTCAGCTGGATAGAGCAGTGCCCTTCTAAGGCAAAGGTCGGATGTTCAAATCATCCCGGGGGCACCACGCGGGTTCTCCCCGCATAGCGGGGAGGTTCTGCTTAACCTCTCGCCTGCTCTTTTAAAAACTTCTTAAAACCTTTGTCTTTCAAAACTTCGGCGTAAATAAAAATATCTTTATCTCCTCTACCAGAGAGATTTACGACTATACTCTTGGACTTGGGCAATTTCTTGGCTAGCTTGAAGGCATATGCCAAGGCATGGGAACTCTCTAGCGCAGGAATAATGCCTTCGCTGCGCATCAGTAGCTCGGCGGCTGCTAGTGCTTCTTTGTCATTGGCAGAGACATACTGGGCGCGACCAGTCGCAGCGAGATAGCTGTGCTCTGGACCGACACCAGGGTGATCTAGCCCCGCAGACACAGAATGTGTCGAAGCGAGGTTACCAGCCCGATCTTGGAGAAACTGTCCGTAGAAGCCCTCAAAAACGCCTACAGGGGCTTTCTGCGCGAGACTCAGGCGCGCAGCGTGCTGACCCAGCTGTGACCCTCTACCGCCCGCCTCCACGCCGATCATTTTGACCGACTGGTCTTTCAAAAACGGGTGGAAAAGCCCAATCGCGTTGCTGCCCCCACCAACACACGCCACGAGATAATCTGGCAGCCTTTTTTCTGCTTTTTTGAACTGTTGCTTGACCTCTCGTCCGATCACAGACTGGAAGTCACGCACGATCGTAGGAAAAGGCGCTGGACCGAGCGCTGAACCGAGCAAGTAGTGTGTGTCCTCGACACTGGCAGCCCAGTCGCGCAGAGCCTCAGCGACTGCGTCCTTTAGTCGCGCTGTACCACTACTAACTGGTACGACTGTCGCTCCTAGGCGCTCCATCCAAAAAACATTTGGGCGTTGGCGTGCGACATCAATAGCCCCCATATAGACCGTACATTCGAAACCAAACTTCGCTGCGATTGTCGCTGTCGCGACACCATGCTGTCCTGCTCCAGTCTCAGCGATCAGACGTTTTTTGCCCATCTGTCGCGCCAGTAGTGCTTGCCCTAGTACGTTATTAAATTTATGCGCACCAGTCTGATTTAGATCTTCGCGCTTCAGATAAATCTTCGCACCTTTGAACTTGGCAGTAAGGTTGTTACAAAAGTAAAGTGGCGTCGGTCGACAAGAATAAGTAGTAGCGAGATTGTTTAGCTCAGCCTGAAATTTTGGATTGTGCTTGGCAGCTGCGTATACCGCTGCCAGCTCGTCGAGCGCAGGTATAAGTACTTCTGGTACAAACCGCCCACCAAAATCGCCGAAGTAACCTTGTTTAGACATGGCTTTAGTTTAGCGGAGAATGCTGGCGAACTAAACTGCCAACAAACCCACTCCTGCTGCAAACAACAAAACAGCAAGCAAGATAGAAAGTACGCGAGTATTGATCCGTAGTGAGAGCCAGCTCCCTGCTAGTACACCTGGGATACTACCAGCCAGCAACAAACCAACTAACTGCCAATCTACTGACTGTAAAACCAAAAAATGCCCTACTCCTGCCACTGCTGTCAGGATCACTGCGTGAACTATATCCGTACCAACGACGCGACACGCACCGAGCGGGCAAACTAGTAGTAAGAATAAAGCCACCAAAGTACCGCTACCGACAGAAGTCAGGGCGACGATCACACCAGTGAGTAAGCCAAGTAGGACGGTTAAAATCCGACTCGGCCATTTTTTTAGTTCGTGTGGGTGAGCAAAACATTTTTGATAAAAACTCTTGAAGAATAAAAATGCTGCAACAAATAGAATCACCGTCCCTAAAGCAATCTTTAGCCAGTGCTCTACAGTATCTAAATCGTAGAGTGTGTGGAGTTTTTTTAAAAACTGGACGCCGATCAAGGCACCCGGAATACTACCTAGCGCCAAGTAGCCCACTACAGACCACTTCACAGTCTGGAGGTGGATGTGAGTAATACCACCAAAAAACTTCGTCACTGTCGCCCAGATCAAATCAATACCAACTGCTTGTGTCGGTGGCAATCCGAGGAAGATCAGCACAGGAGTCATCAGGGCAGCACCACCGAGACCGGTCAGTCCGACGAGCGCACCGATAGTCAAGCCTACGAAAATAAAAATCAAAGAAGAATCCATTGTTTACGAGAGATCCTGAATCTAGTTCAGAACAATAAAATTAGTACTAATCAAATAATGAGGTAGAAAGATAGCGTTCTCCTGTGTCTGGCAGTATGACTACGATAGTCTTGCCTTTGTTCGCCGTGCGACTAGCGATCTCGAGCGCTGCATGTGCTGCCGCACCGGAGCTAATACCTACGAGTAGTCCTTCTGTCTTGGCGAGCTTTTGGGCAGTCATGAAGGCATCTTCATTGTCGACCTTGATCACTTCATCGTAGACTTCCGTGTTGAGGTTTTCTGGTATGAAACCAGCTCCGATACCTTGGATCTTGTGCGGACCAGGCTCACCACCCGAAAGGATCGCTGATCCAGCTGGTTCAACAGCAATTATTTTTACAGTTGGATTTTTTTGCTTGAGTGCTTCTCCGACACCTGTGAGCGTGCCACCTGTACCGACTCCTGCGACGAAGATATCGACCCGACCGTCTGTGTCACTCCAGATCTCCTCGGCAGTAGTCTGACGATGGATTGCTGGATTGGCTGGATTGGTGAATTGGCTCGGAATAAACGCTGATTTTTCTGCCGCAGCTAACTCTTCAGCTTTGGCTATCGCTCCTTTCATACCCTTGGACGCATCGGTCAGCACTAGCTCCGCACCAAACTGAGTCATGATTTTGCGTCGTTCTATGCTCATACTCTCTGGCATGACTAGTTTGATTTTATAGCCCTTGGCGGCTGCCACCCACGCGAGACCGATACCAGTATTACCACTCGTCGGCTCGATAATCACCGTATTCTTATCCAGTTGGCCTGATTTTTCTGCTACCTCCAGCATGGACACAGCGATGCGATCTTTTACACTACCACCTGGATTGAAGCATTCTAGCTTGGCTAGTACAGTCGCGACTGTACCCTGATGCAATCGCACCAGTGGTGTATAACCAACTAATTCAACTAGGTTTTCAGCGATTTTTGGGTGAGGCATAATACTTAAAATTAAATAAAAACCTCTCTGTCGAAACATAAGAGGCGGGTAAGATCACAAATCACAGACCAGCCCCTCTAGGAGAGACAACACATCATGCGAGCCTGATAGCAATCTTTAAACACGAGGGAATTTTAAGCTGTCATCAGTCGTCTGTCAATCTAGCCCACCGTATGCTGCGATGATTTCATCTGAATTAGCTTTAGTACTTTGAACTGTCGATCGGTAGATCGTCGCTCCCGAATATGTGCGATCAAACCGATATCATCATTCTCTGAGAGTAAGCCCTCCAGTCCATCATAACAATCACCACGTAGTTGCCACTGACTCCCCTGAAAAGTAACTAGGATACCTCGAGGTGGCTTCTTTTTGACCGCGATAACTGGAGCGTAGTAAGTAGTAATCATGCTAAAAAAGTAAAGTAGATCAAATTACCCAATCTCAGAGACTAGGTCAATCCACCTTATTAAATTTTCATGAACTATGCGCTTTCGGTTTCAACTTCTGAAGCGGCTTCTTCGATATCGACCAGTTTGCGCGTCGCACCGATTTTTTGGAGGAAAGCGACAACCGCGAGGTGTAAGTATTTTTCCAAGTCCTCGCCTTCTTCGATAGCCTTGCGTACACGTGTCGCCGAGATCTTGTATTTCAGCTTGGGTGCAACCACTTTTTGTTTTGCCTTGACGAATAGTTCTACAACTTTTTCGTTGCCAGAGATTACAACATCAAACTTGGGGCAAATACCCATCGCATGCTTACACCACTTCGTGTCATCATCAATGTCTGTCACTGGCACTACGACGAAGTTTTTTTCTGGTGTGTACCCGAGCTCTACTAGCGAGGCCTTGACCATGGCATGTCTCTCACCGACTGTGAAAGGATTCTCTGGTGTACGACTCTTGTCGGCTGATCCAATCGCGATGATTACTTTGTCGTATTCACCCAAAGCATCTGTCACAACTGATAAATGTCCGCGATGAAACGGCTGGAAACGTCCAATGAAAAGCGCAGTCTTTTTCTTAGCCATGCAAAAGTAAACCTTAGGGACAGTATATTAGCATAGATCTAGGATTAAATCTATTTACGCTTTACGCGAGTGAATCCTCCAGTCGTCATAATCTCAACACCAGCTTTGGCGATTGGATCGAGTAGGAGATTCATACCTAGTGAGTCCGAGGCGATATGTCCAGCGACGATCACACTGATATGGTGCTTTTCCGCTTGTTCGCGATGCTCTTTGGTGCAATGCATAACAATCTCAGTACCAACACCAGCATGCTTCATGCTCTCATAGATCGCAGGACTACCACTCGTACCACCTGTGAATCCTGTAACGACGATCTTGCCTGCACGGTTTTTGCGATTACCAGTGAAAGTCATAGGTGGCACACCTCGCTTGGCAGAGGCTTGATACTCTGGCTCTTCGAGTAGCAGATCTATCACATCACCTACTGTTCGTGGTTTTTTCTGTTCCATTTTCTTTTTGAGATAAGTATAGACGCAGTTGTCTGCGACGGTATGTGAACACATATAAGGAATCCCTAGCAAACGTGCAACGTCAATATTTCTTTCGTGATTGATCGGATGTACTCCCTGAGCTACTCGTGTAATCTCTTTGCTCATGAGCTTTTCGATCACATTGATCGGCACGCCGACCTGCTCATAGAGGTCGCTCTGTAGACCCATGGCATCACCTAAACGTGCCAAGGATGAACCTTCTGGATGGTGACTGATCGCTAGGTCAATCTTCGCACCAGCCTGATTGAGCTGATGTATCATTGTCAGTTCGGCTGCTTCTAGATCGATACCAGCGATGAGTTTTTTTATCTTGGTGTTCGGTTTACCAAAAAAAACTCTGGCATCAGCGTAAGGATTTTTTAGGCGCTCTATGTCGAAATAACTCTTTTCTTTTTTGTCTAGTTTTTCGTATGACTTTTTTTCTTCTTTTAGTGCTCGTGTGATTTCACTCTTACTACGTGGGTCGTTGGCGATACCTGTCTCGATGAATCGATCGTAGATTTGTTGCAAAGTAAGAGCCATGTGATTTTATTTAAATTAAAAATTAACTGAACACAATTTTAGCACAAAGCTAGCGTCTTTTCATGATTATATTTGTCAGCAGTTTTGCTATCCGTTTAGCAGTTTCGATCTTGATGTCGAAAAACTCTATGACACTATCGGATATTAGCTGGGAGTTTTCCTGTAGGAACTCTCTAATTTTCTTTCGTTGCCTCTCACGAGATTGTAGATCATCGACTACCGCTTCATTTAGCTCTGCAAGTGTCCGATCTAGTGGACGTCCAAACCAGCGCTTGGTTGCCAATCTATCTTCACCATTCTCCATGATCTTTTTATAGTTTACGTGTACGGTCTTTAATCCCAATCTTTTTGCGCCTAGAATATCTGTCGACGAACTATCACCTACGAAAAGCACTCGAGCAGGATCTGTAACTTTATTTTCGTCCATGATCTGCTGATAGCCAGCTGGGTGCGGCTTTTTCTTTACGCTAGAGTAAACTGGTATTTTATTGATTCTCTCGAAAATATTGCTACGCCTAGATATTTTATTTGTCAGACTAGCGAGATGTATACCAGACTCTTTGATAGCTTCGAGAATCTCACTGAGAGAGTCATGTACGCGTGGATCACCCTCCTTGGTCAACGTACCATCGAGATCAAAAATAATTAGGTCAAAATTTTGCTTGAACTGCTGGGGATCTAACTCCTCATGTCCGTTGAAATCATGAATTGTTTCCAATTCATAGTCTGGTCGCACTAGCTCTGGGTTTAGCAATGCCTCTAGTACGGCTCGCACTCCATCTAGATTGATTTTTTCCAGTAGTTGTTGCGTGATTTCTGATTTCAAACTCATGCTAATAAAATTGTTAGCAGTAATTGAGTCTAACAGGAATACCAGAAAATAAAAAGCCGAAGTAGACAAGCTTAACCCGAGCACGTAAACTCGCTTGGCAATTTACTTACACTTGCTATGGATTTACGTGACCTCCTCGCACTGCTCTATCGTCAGTGGCTCACACTCACTGCCATCACTCTGGCTGTAGTCATCGCCACCGTGACGATCACACTCCAACAGCCAGAGCAGCAACAAATCACACTCCTCTACTCTGTCGGTATCAGCGAGACTGATAGTGCAAACAATAGTTTTGACCTGACAAAAATCGGTGATGACTTTGCCAAGACAGTCGCAGGTTGGTGGCGCAGCCCAGCTCTGAGCGATCGTATCAGCAGTCTCTCTAGCGAGGTAGTCGTAGCTAGTGCCACACCACAAGCAAAGCAAAACTTTTTATTGGAATTAAACTTCACTGACTCGACAAACGCAGAAAAAATCCAAACTGCCGCAATAAAAGTCCTCAATGAGGAGCTAGCACGCTATAACACTCAATCGAAATATAGCTTCTTTGTCACACTGCACGGTGCTACCACTATCAGTAAGGACACCACAATCGTCACACTGATCCTAGCTGCTCTGCTCGGTGGGCTACTACTGGCAGTCGGCTGGATCCTACTCTACGCCTACTTCGGCGGACGAGTCAGCTCAGCATATGAGGCAGAGCAAATACTTGATACTACTACTGCACTTACTTTTCACAGAGTAAACGATCCTGCTTTGGCATTTCTCGATGTCCTACTGATGAAGATCGGTCGCCACGCTGTACTAGCTGGTGCAGATGTGTCTGTCAAAAAAATCGAAGCCAAACTCGGCACTCGTACCACTACTGCCGAGATCCCCAGAGAGGCTGCGGTTTTTTCTCGTGAGCATCTCGCACTCATCGTAGTCGTCCGACTCGACACTACACGACTCGCCACTCTGCGTCAGATCCGTGCTGCTACCGATGGCAAGATTCAACTCATCATCTGGGGGTAAGCAATTTGTAGGGTTGATTTGAAACCCTAGGTCTATTAAACTCTCTCGGCTAACAATTCAAATTTTTAATTCGTACTCATGCCCCTCCTCAAACACGCCATCAAAAAAGCTCGTCAGGACAAGCTCCGCACAGCTCGCAATCGCCTCACCAAAGAACGCCTACACGACGCAATCAAGGTGGTCGAGGACGGCTCTACTGGCAAGATCAAAGCCGACCTGCCAGCTGCCCTCAAGGAGGCCTACAAACGCATCGACAAGGCTGCCAAGCAAAACCTACTACACAAAAACAATGCCGCACACAAAAAAAGTCGCCTAGCTCGTCTGACCAAGGCAGCCGCTACCAGCAAATAAACTTCATCACTCTAGATTTATTCAGAGCCTCTTCGGGGGCTAAGTCACCTTCCGAGGTGGCTTTTTTGGAGATTGTGAAACCGTAGTAGCGGACTGTCTACGGCGCTCACGCAACTCTAGCTTGATCGGTACACCGAGGAAGCCATACTCTTCTCGTAAACGATTGATGATAAAACGACGGTAGGAAAAATGGAAACCACGAGGATTATTTACAAAAAATACAAAAGTTGGTGGTGTAATTTCTGCCTGAGTGACGTAGAGTATCTTGAGCGGAGTTCGTACTTTTTTGCCACCCATAGGAGCGTGTTCGGCGACGATTTTTTTGAGTAAACGATTGAGCTCTGGCGTCGCAACCCTCTTGTGTGAAGCTTTCTGAATTTCTAGTACACGTGGCAGAATATGACTTAGGTTTTTTTGAGTCTTGGTCGAGATCATCACCACGGGGAGCCACGGAGCAAAGGAAAAACGTGACTGTAAAACTCTAAGCCACTTTTCTTGAGCCTCAGAAAAATCCTGCCAAGTGTCAACCTTATTGACCACCAATAGGAGACCGACACCTGCTGCCACTATTTTTTCTGCGACATGGAGATCCTGTGCCGTGATCCCCTCAGAGCCATCTAGTAGTAGTAGCGCGACATCCGCATCAGCGATAGCGTTTAGGGTGCGACCAGTCGCAAAGCGGTCGAGTCCAGTACCGATCTTGCCGCGGCGCTTCATACCGGCTGTATCTAGTAGGCGCAGAGTCTTGCCGTCTTGCTCCAGCAAGATGTCATTGGTATCTCGCGTAGTACCTGGTATATCGGAGACAATCACACGCTCTTCTCCCAACATCGCATTGACGAGGCTCGACTTGCCGACATTTGGCCTACCGGTGATAGCGATCTTTACATCAGCGTATAGATCAGGTGCGGCCGTAGTAATTTCTTTGGAAACTCGTTTTAGTTTACGCAATTCTTTGCCAAGTTGGTTTTTCAATTCATCAAATCCGATCTTGTGGATCGCAGAAAAACCCAATGGCACACCAAGTCCGAGCTGGGTAAACGGCAAAATCTCAGCCTCGTTACCACTTTCCCACTTATTGGCAACGAAAATTACGGGTTTTTTTTGGCGCCGCAGTATATCTGCCGCAGCAAGATCGTCAGTTGTCAGCTCACTCCTAGCATCGACCAAAAAAACAATTAAATCGGCAGACTCAATCGCATAATGCGCCTGTGCTTGAATATCGTCCTCTAGGTCAGTGCCTTTTTTGATCTCGATACCACCGATGTCTTGCAACAAGAAGTGTAATCGTCCTAGATCGACTGGCTGCTCAAGACGATCACGTGTTGTCCCAGCCTCTTCGGCTGTGATCGCGAGATGCTTACCGACAAGTCTATTAAAAAGTGTAGACTTGCCAACATTAGGGCGACCGACGAGTGCGACACGGAGCAAATTTTGAGACACCTAAGTATTATACTGCAAGCATGACAGATAACCGAATCACAGTCGCTATCCGAGCTCTCCAGTCTGAGCTAACGAGTGTTTGTGCCCGATGTAAGCGTGATCCTACTGACATCACCATTGTAGCCGTGACCAAAACTCGTACACCAGCAGAAATAAATACAGCACTACAAGCTGGTATAACAGTAATCGGTGAAAATCGTGCCCAAGAGGCTCTCGTCAAACTACCCGAACTATACTCCTGTGAGCGACACTTCATCGGACACCTACAGACGAACAAGACTCGCGAGATCATTACCAATTTTGACTGTATAGAGTCTGTGGATTCTCTACGTTTGGCTGAAAAAATAAATGTAGAGTGTCAAAGACTTGACAAGAAATTTCCTATTTTCTTACAAGTTAATCTTGCCAATGAAGAAACTAAGTCTGGGTTTTCGGCAGTTGAGCTGAAGGAAGTAGTGCCCAAGATACGTGAACTACAGAATCTGAACCTAATCGGTATCATGGTCATAGGACCACATACTGCAGACAAAACTGCTATTAAGAATGTATTTGAGCGCGGTAAAAGACTCACCCTTCAATATGATCTACCACAGTACTCTGCTGGCATGAGTAGTGACTGGCAGCTAGCAGTCATGAGTGGTGCGACACATCTACGACTAGGACAAGCTATTTTTGGATAGTACGATTAAAGCCTAAAAGAAAATATTAAATATACTTGACAAGCAAAGAGCAATGTGTGTAAGATCATATCCTTTTTTAAAACTTGCTTTTTTTGGACCAATATGCTAAAATAATCTGATACTTCCAACTAAAAAAGTTTCTAAAAAACACTCTAATCTCCTGCCCTATGGATACCTCCAGCACCAATCCCGAGCCTGTACAGACTCACTTTCTAAAAAAATTCTTGGGAGGTCGGACTGATACCACTAGCGACAAAGACCTACCAAATAATCTAGCAGAATCTATAATTCATCAAACTGAAAAAAACTCCCATACTTCACAAAGCGGAGCTAATGGCAGTGATCCAGATAATAATAGCTCGGCGACACTAATCACCATAGCACATGCCACTCTGACACTGGTTATTTTAGCTGCGATCGGTGCTTGGCTGTATTTTTTCGCTATGCTGGACACTGGCAACTCTCTCTATGCCAAATTTGGCAAACAGAACCTCACAACTCAACTAATAGAAACTCAAACTCTACATGACAATCTGACTACCAGTCTCACCAACACAAAGCGTTTCAGTGCCTATCTGGAAGCAGAAAATTTTTCCAATCAGGTTCTCGGCCTCAATTTGGAAGACACTACACTACGCTATCAGTCTCCAAATGGAGAGCTAGTTGAAAAAATTAATCGTGACACTGGCATACCAGAACTAGTCTACAGAGTGGTCGACGAAAATGGTCGATTGGTGGATATCCCAAAGGCAACTATCCTTGCTAAGGAAAATACTAAAACTGAGCGAAGTGCTAGTTACCAAGCAGCACTAATACAAATCTTGGAAAAAGCCAATCAGCTCCAGACAGAACAGATCAGTAATCAACTCAAAAACGCAGAATTAAAAACAAATTTCGATCGCTTAATTAGTAGTCTGCTTCGCATCAATACAGCAGAGCTGCAAACTGGTAATCCAAACTTCCCTACACGATTTACTCGTAATCAATATGGTGAGGCTCGCTCTGCTGCCAAAAGTATTCGCACTAACATCAAAGCTGCCAATCTCCAAAACCTAATAGTAGACCTAAAAAAACAAGTCGAGACTATTGACCTAACTGGAGCAGATGCTGCCACTCGGGCGACTATACAAAACCTAACAGAGATCATTTCTAAGATTTCTGCCAAACGAACTAGTAGTTTTGAAACTGCGCTCACGGCAGCCAGCCAACTTAACTTTGACACACTCAAACCAAAAACTGTCGCCGATCAAGTAGCAGAAATAATTGCGATCAAAACTACCAATAACACAGGGGCAAGCACACTAAGTGGTGACCTAGCCACTGCAGCTGAACTAGCTCGTAATTTAGGAGCTGTGACTATTATTAGTCAGCTTGATAGCACTCGGATCGAATGGAGCAAGCGTATTGACCAAATTGGAACAATCGCTCGGTACGGATCTGATGGTGTGCGTGATGGAGAAACCACCCCAACCAATGCCAACCGCGACATTGACCTCAGCAATGATCTAGTAGTCTTCACTGGCTACAGTGGTAAATCCAAAGAAGAAAAAATCATTACACAGGGGCGTGTCATCGGACGTGACCAATATCGTAATCTCAACTTCACATTACTGGCTGATCTACTCGATGCATTAGCTGGCAGTACAAATTTCCGTGACATTACTGGCTTTAGTTTCTCTAAAAACAAAAACCCTAAAGGGCAACTCTACGTACCATTTAATATTGAACTAACTCTACAAAAACCTGATCAGACAGATCCAGCTGATGTGCCAACGACTACAGAGACACCCGTAGCAGTAGAGACACCTACCCAGCCTACGACGACAGAGCCTGTGACGACGGTAGCCACTCCTGGCGATACTACTGATGTACCAGCAACTACAGAGACACCTACCCAGCCTACGACGACAGAGCCTGTGACGACGGTAGCCACTCCTGGCGATACTACTGATGTACCAGCAACTACAGAGACACCTGCCCAGCCTACGACGACAGAGCCTGTGACTAAAGAAATCAATGATCCCTTTGCTGCACCAAACTCAATCCCAGTTAACTAAATCAATTAACTTTCGTAATTATGACCAAACGCACCCTTCGCCTTCATCGCAATGCTCAAATACGACTTGGTATCGCTGCGCTCATAGTAGTGCTGACTGGTGCTTTTATTGTCTGGCCAGGTTATCAAGACCTCACAGTCAAACGCGGTGAACTTGATACTCTAGTCAATAATCTGCCAGAACTAAAAGACCAGCTAAGTACAAAAAGAAAAATCTATCGTGAACTCAAAAAGGAGTACTCTGCACGAGCAACCACTGATCGAGTTGACGTGGCTACGATCCTCCCTAGTACTAGCGCACAGACAGATATCACACGTATGCTGGAGGCATACACAAATAGTCTTGCTGAAGCACCTCGCCAGTTAACACTCCAATCCATAGATTTTGGCAAAATTATTGAAGAAAAAGATGTTGATTATCTAACCCTGCCATTCAAAATTACAATCAATAGTGATCGCACTAATCTAAACAAATTTTTGAGCTATATCGAAAACACTGGCTTCCCAGCTGATGACCGGACACCAGCGACTCGCTTACTCAATGTACAAGAAATCAATATCCAAATTGCAGACGAACTCTCAGCACGTCAAATCGAAGAGCGTCTCAAAGGTCCTGTAGATATTGACTTACTGGTATATGCTTACCTACTGCCACCGACCAGCTAAATAAACTAACTCGAATCGGAAAATCAATATTAAAAAAATAAAAAACTGATGCAAAAAGGCGCTGACCAGACGCTTATCGATCTACAAAATGCGATTATCGCGAGTAATGTTCCGCAGATTGTCACTTATATGATCAGCTATGCGCTGGATCGTGGTAGCTCAGATATCCATATCGAACCAGCTGAGCATGTCATACGCCTCCGCTATCGAGTCGATGGTGTCCTCTCTCGGATCATGGAATATCCGCCCAATCTTCACTCTGCGATCGTCGCCCGCATCAAAATCATGAGTAATCTAAAAATAGATGAGACGCGCATACCACAAGATGGTCGCACTCAAGTCACCACCAAAGAAGGACGCAATATGGATCTACGTGTCAGTACACTGCCAACTGTAAACGGAGAAAAGATCGTCATGCGTATCCAAGATAAGAGTCGCAAAATCCCAAATCTCGAACAACTCGGTATCGAAAACCACAACCTCAAAGCACTCAAAAATGCAATCGAGGAACCAAATGGAATAGTCCTAACAACTGGGCCAACAGGATCTGGGAAAACAACCACGCTCTACTCCTGCCTTGATATCTTGAATACTCCTGAGGTCAATATAATGACCATTGAAGATCCAGTCGAAATCCAAATGGACGGACTCAACCAAAGTCAGACTCATGCTGCGATCGGCTACAGCTTCGCCAATGGACTAAGGACTGCTCTACGTCAAGACCCTGACATCATAATGGTCGGTGAGATCCGCGATCGTGAGACTATCAATACCGCTATCGAAGCTGCACTCACAGGACATCTGGTACTCTCGACGATTCACACAAACTCAGCTGTCGCAACGATCACACGTATTATCAACATGGGAGTTCCTGCATTTCTGATCACAGCTACGCTCAATGCCATCATCGCACAACGTCTCGTCCGCCGCATCTGTGAAAAATGTAAGACCGAGGATGTCCTCACACCAGAGGTAGAACATCGTCTCGACGAGACTATCAAAACTATGAACCCCGAAGAGCGAAAATCTATAGGACTCGAAGAAGACAAATTCATTCTCAAAACCTACAAAGGCAATGGCTGCACTGAATGTGATGGTACTGGCTACAAAGGACGTATCGGTATCTACGAGATCATGGAAATGAATGATGCGATCAAAAATCTAATCCTCAAGGGTGCTAGCAATCTAGAAATCGAGAAAACTGCAATCGCCAATGGTATGCAAACGCTAGAACACGCAGGACTACACCTCATACTAAAAGGCATCACCTCTCCCGAAGAGGTCTACTCGGTAGCCACTCACAAAGAAGAGGAAGAATCGAAAAAAGAGAGTAGCTCAGATGCTCCAGAAATAACTAAAGCTTAATCACTCAATCACCTCAATCATGCAATTCAAATATACAGCCCGTGATACTGCTGGCAAGGAGACTACTGGAACAATCGAAGCCGAGAGTAAACTTGCAGCTGCTGACAAACTCTTCAATGAAGAGAGACTGACTGTGGTGAATCTAGATAAAATCAGTACAGAAACAGAAAAAGATACTGCTAAGCCGCCCAAGGATAAAAAACCTGCCCTAGTGGAAGATGAGAAAAAAACTCGCCTACATATCGGCAAAGCAGAAGAAAAAGTAATCATAAACGATTCCAAGCCAGATAAAAAAATCCAATCACTACATGATCTTGGTGCAGCTATCGATGACTATCTTATGGAATACACCAAGATTTCTGTAAAAGAAAAAGTAATCTTTTTCCGTCTGCTGGCAGTTATGATCAATGCTGGACTGCCGATCGTCAAATCGCTCAAAATACTCTCCAGACAAGGAGACAATAAGCGTTTTCAAAAAATGTTAATGGATGTAGCCGAAACTGTTGAATCGGGTGAGAGTTTTTCTAGTGCGCTGACAGAGTATGATACAGTCTTTAACGAGTCAGAGATCGGTGTGATTGCCTCTGGTGAGGCTTCTGGTCAGCTCAATCAAATCTTGACTGACCTTGCTAATGAAAGTGAGAAATCAGCCGCACTCAAAAGTAAAATCAAAGGCGCAATGATTTATCCAGCTGTGATTTTGATAATCCTCGTACTCGTGACTATCGTTGTCATGACTGCTGTAATTCCAAAACTAGCAGACCTCTTCCTCGGAGCTGGTGTCGAGCTACCAGCCACAACCATGTTCTTGATCAATACTTCCAATTGGTTCGTTGACTCGACGCTGTTTGTGCCAAATTGGTTGGTCTTTATCCTAGCTATTTTTGGTACTTTTTTTGCAATTAAAACTTGGAAAAGAACTACCTCTGGTAAAATGCTTTGGGATCGTCTCATGTTGAAGCTGCCTCTTTTTGGTAAAGAACTTCATATGAAGATTGCACTAGCCGACTTTACCCGTCAGCTCTCTACCCTGACCGCCTCTGGTATCTCGATTGTCCGCGCACTAGATATCTCTGCCGATGCCGTCTCCAACGAAGTCTATCGCCAACGTATACGCGATATCAGAGAGGATGTCGAACAAGGTGTACCGATCAATGAGAGTATTGCCAATGATACTAGTGTTTTCCCCGATCTAGTCGTCAGCATGATCGCTGTCGGAGAGCAAACTGCTCAGCTCGGTGAAGTTACAAAGAAAATCGCCTCTTTCTATGAAGAAGAGGTTGATCGTTTTGTAGACAATCTCAGCAAGATCATGGAACCAGTCATCATAGTGGTCGTCGGTCTCATGGTCGCTGGTCTGGTAATGGCTATCATGCAGCCGATCATGTCGATCGCTGATGTTGCAGCCAGTCAGTAGATTTAGGCCTCTGTCTTCCGTTCCGCAGAGCATCCCAGACAAACCTTCTTTTTTGATTTAATCACCATCACCTTGCCACACTCTGGACATGGTTCTTTCAGCGGTTCTGCCCAACTAGCAAATTTACACTTGGGATATTTGTCACATCCCCAAAACTTCTTTTTTTTCTTCACAGCAAATTTTTCAATAATATCACCAGCATCACAGTCAGGACATTTAGCGCCAGTTTTCTTCGCATTTTTCTCAATATATTTACAGTCTGGATAGCCCGAGCAACCAACGAATGAGCCAAAACGTCCACGCTTGGCAGCGAGTGGCTTACCGCAGTTAGGGCATTTCTTTGCTGCCGCAGCTTTTTGAAGTTCTTGGTCTGCTGCTGCCTCTTTCTTGTCGAGCGGTTTGGCATTTTTACACTCAGGATAACCTGTACAACTGAGGAACTTACCAAAACGTCCAAGCTTGATCTCCATAGGCTTATTACACTTATCACACTTCTCATCTGTCTTTTCAGTGATGATATCACCCTTCTTGACAGTCTTGTCCTTCTCTTCGATCAACGTATGGAAAGGCTCATAAAACTCTCGCATAGTCTCCTGCCATTTGTGTTTACCTTCGGCGATCTCATCGAGCTGCTCTTCCATACCAGCTGTGAATTTGTAATCCACAATCTTCGGAAAATGTGCGATCAGGAAATCATTGACTACAAAACCAGTATCAGTCGGCGTGAGACTACGATCAATTTTTTCTACGTAACCGCGGGTCTGAATCGTGCCGATCGTTGGTGCGTAAGTGCTCGGTCGTCCAATCCCTTCACTCTCCAGTTTTTTGACCAGAGAGGCCTCTGTATAGCGCGCTGGTGGCTTGGTGAAGTGCTGCTCTGGCACTAGCTCCAACAATTTGAGAATTTCTTTTTCCAAGATCTCTGGTAGCATTTTTTCTTCGTCTTGTTTGGACTCCTCTTCTGTATCGCGTCCTTCTGAATAAACTCTGAGGAACCCAGCGAAACGTATCACCTGACCTGTTGCGCGGAAAGTATAATCTTTGGCTAAGACATCGACACCAGTCTGATCTAGTATGGCTTCTGCCATCTGGCAAGCCAACATACGCTGCCAGATCAGCTCATAGAGGCGAAGTGTGTCTTTTTCCAAATCACTGGCGAGACTATCGGGAGTATGTGCTGGATCAGTCGGTCGGATAGCTTCATGGGCCTCTTGGGCGCCTTTCGCTTTGGTTTTAAACACACGAGGCTGATCTGGTACATACTCTGCCCCATAGCGACTCTTGATCACTTTGCGAGTAGACTCGACGGCGCTTTTGGCGAGATTAACCGAGTCAGTACGCATATAGGTAATGAGACCTTCACCTGTATCGCGTCCTTCATAGAGCCTCTGGGCAAGCATCATGGTTTTTTTCACACTAAACCCTAGCTTGCGACTCGCCTCCTGCTGGAGTGTACTAGTCGTGAAAGGTGGAGCTGGTTGGCGCTTACGTTCTTTCTTTTCTACTGCACCGACTCTCCATTCTGTATTTTTGAGATCTAAAGTTATTTTCTCAGCGGCTGATTTATTGCCAACTACAGCCTTTTTATCTGCGATCTTCGTCAATTCAGCTGTGAATTTATTGTTGCGCGGCGTCTCTAGATCCGCTGTCACACTCCAGTACTCGACTGCGTTGAAAGCTTGGATCTCACGTTCACGCTCGACGATAAGCCGTACCGCCACACTCTGTACTCGTCCAGCGCTCAAACCGTAGCGGACTTTTTTCCAAATCAATGGTGAGAGCTCATAGCCAACAAGTCGATCAAGCACGCGTCTCGCCTGCTGCGCATCGACCATTTTGGCATCTATTTGACGTGGAGACTGAAGGGCAGCTTCGATCGCTGGCTTGGTGATCTCGTGAAATACAATACGCTCAATCTTCTTATCTTTGGCTTTTTCTAGATTGAGCGCAGACAAAAGATGCCACGCAATTGCTTCTCCTTCTCGATCTTCATCAGTCGCGAGGACGATTGTATCTGCCTTCTTGGCATCAGCTGTCAGCTCCTTGACTATCTTGAGCTTATCTTTGGATACGAGATAATCCGGCTCAAAAGTCTGTAGATCGATCCCCATCTGACTCTTTGGCAAATCACGGATATGCCCCATGCTCGCCTTCACGACATAACCTTTACCCAAAAATTTGGTAATCGTACGTGCCTTGGCTGGACTTTCGACTATGACTAACTTATTCATACTCAGAGGAGCTTACAGCGCTCTGTTGTCCTTACGCAAGAGCCATAGTGACGATTACCAAATACATTGATCGATTTAATGCTTATCATGTCCGTGCTCCTGAACGTTATCTGTCAAATGCTTCTCCCGAAAGGCATGTTCAATCCGACGTAGTGCAAGGATATAACTCGCATTACGATAGTCTGTTTCAAACTCTTCAGCGACCTCATGTACAGAGTGAAATGCTTCCTTTTGGGATTTTTCAAGCAACTTGGTAACTTTTTCTTCTTTCCACTTTTCACCTTCGATATTTTGGACCCATTCGTAGTAGCTCACTGTCACACCACCGGCATTGGCGAGGATATCTGGCAAGACAGTGATGCCGTTCTTTACCAGTGTCGCGTGGGCAGTCGGTGTCGTCGGGCCATTGGCCAGTTCGACAATAGTCTTGGCGCGAATATGATTTTCATTGTCCACGGTGATTTGATCTTGCAACGCAGCGAGCACCAACACGTCGACGTCGAGTGTCAGCACTTCGGCATTGGTGATTTGGCGACACTCATGTCCTTTTTTATCTGCGCACTCTGTCGCTATCGCAGCTAGACACTCTCCGACTGCGCCTTTTTTTGCTTTACAGGTGTAGGCTGCCATCGGATCAAACCCATCTGAAGAATAAACACCACCGCGACTATCGGTCACTGCTACTACCTTGGCACCGAGCTCATGTGCGATCCTCGCAAAGTGATGCCCAGCATTACCAAAACCCTGAACCGCAACTGTCTTACCTGCTAGCTTGTCACCGATTTTTTCAAAATAAGTCTGAAGGACATACACGCCACCCGCAGCCGTCGCACTATCACGTCCGAGACTACCACCATTGGCTATGCTCTTGCCTGTCACTACTGCCCGCCAGTCTTTTTCATTGGCATGTAGGCGATGATACTCATCGGCAATGATATCCATAATCTTGGCATTGGTATAGACATCCGGTGCTGGCACATCGCGTCGTGGTCCAATGATCGGACCAATACTATGGGTAAACTCGCGCGCGATTTGCTCAATTTCCTTTTCTGAATAATTGTGTGGATCAACAATCACACCACCCTTACCGCCACCATAGGGTATATCGACGACTGCGCATTTGATCGTCATCCAGCCAGCCAAGGCTTTGACCTCGCCCATATCTACCTCGGGGTGGAAGCGAATACCACCTTTGGCAGGACCACGTAACGTACTGTGCTGTACACGGAAACCTTGCAGCATCTCAGTCTCACCAGTATCACGGTGAATATGAAAATTGACTTCAAGCACGCGCTCGGGCTCGTTCATGATCTTGCGCACGTCATCAGCCAAATCCATAGTATCGGCAGCTTGTGCGATTTGAGCTTGAGTGTTTTTATAAAGAGAAGACATAAAAAAATATTAACTAGAAAAGACCCGCGCAGTTTACTCTCTTTTGGATTAAGAGAGAATAAATAAAATCAGAAAACGCACCTAACTAGTCAGATACTCTCTAATTCTCTTCGCAGCATCTTTAGTCTGCTCTAGTGAGAGATTGGGCAGACTGACTCGTATGTAGTGACTTTTGTCACTTATTTTTTGGGCAGCTTCGGAAAAAAACTTGAGTGCAGGGATCAAGATCACACCTTTTTGGGTACAAAGATCGTGGAGCTTTTGATCGATCGAGACAGCCTTTTTAGTGCCATTTGGCACAGTATTGAGATCGATCAGACCGTAGTACATTGCTGCGTTACGTGGCACCCCTAATCCTTCAAAGAAAGCTTCCATGTTTTTATTTACAGCAGCTAGATACTTCGTACGCTCCTCTGCTCCGAGCAAAATATGCAACATACCAAGGATCTGACTCGGGCCAGGCACAGAAGCAGTATGCTGGAAGCTCGCGAAAGTTCCTCCTGGAGCTTTCATCCAGATAAAAAATGTCCGGAAATCTGGTGCGTCATTGAGACTACCTTTAAATAAATGATTGGTTAAATATTCATTGGCCTCTTGGCAGATCAATACATCGCCGAAACGCAGACCTGGACTACGCTCGATCTTGCTACGACCACAGAGACGCAGTGTGCGTTTCTTCGCCAGACCCCAGATAGACTGAAAGTCTGCGTGAAACTGAGCGTAGATCTCATCGGTCACAATCAAAGCATCGTGTTTTTCGGCGACCTCAGCGATTTTTTTCAATTGCTCTGGACTATACTTAATACCAGTTGGATTATTGGGAGTGATGAGGAAGATCGCCTTTATTTTTTCTTTACTATTTACCAAATCATCTAGTGGATCATTTGGTATGTCACTTGGTATCTCTACTACGTTGAGTCCGCGAGAGTTGAACTCGTTGAAGTAAGGTGCGTAAGCAGGTGTACTAGCTGCGATAGTGTCACCTTTTTTTAGGAAGCCGATCCCCTCTGCACCAAGCATCTTGAAAATAGTACCAATCGCATCATTGACTCCGAGCGTAAAAATAAAATCACTCGAGCAAATCTCAGTGTCTCTGAGTAGCGCGCGATACATACCCGCGACGACGACCTTGACGATCGGTTCACCCCACGGTGTGTGATAGCTACCACCGACGAGTGTACTGCGTTGAAAAATACCACTGATGGCCTCGAAGCGACTAAACTCAGCACACTGCTCAGCTTTCGCATAATTTTGGATTTTCTCCAAAACCTCATCGAAAGTCTGAAGGTGTGCGGCAGCTACCTTTGGTACATAATTGTCTTCGGCAAATTTTTTGATCTTAGCTTCGATCTCTGGCAAGTCTGCCTCGGTTTTTAAGTGAATTCGATAGCACTCGTGGTTGCAGTTGAGCACTGTGTCGACTGCCACAAGGAAGCTGTAAAAACCACGACTCCGTGCGGAAGGACAAAAGCCCAGCCCCGGATCACCGCGCGAAAGATCAAGCACCTCAGAGGCAGAAAAATGTTTTTTGACTACCTCTTGTAGGTACGGAAAAATAAAAAACGGATTATGCTCCGCAACGGAGAAACCATATTCATTGTTACAAAGTTTCTTTGGCATATGTTTTGGTTTAAATAAGCCAAAAAATCTTAACTGTGTGCCGTAAGACTGTCAAAACTCCGAGCTAAAAACTTGCTCAGATATTGAGATTGGGATCAACATCGAGCAGCTTAAGTTTTTGATACTTGTTGGGAGTTTTTTGATACAACCAGTGTGCTGCTCCAGCGATCATTGCTGCATTGTCAGTACAGTAGCTCATTTTTGTGGGGTGGCGCAGAGTTATTCCCAGCTGTGCTGAATACTTTTGAACCTGCTTTCGCAAAAATTTATTGGCACTGACTCCCCCCGCAAGGTGAATCTCCTTGGCTTGATAATGTTTCGACACAAGGAAAAGCTTCGTCGCTAGCACATCGACTACGGCTACCTGAAACTCTGCTGCCAAATTAGCGATTTGTTGTTGATTGAGTTTTTTATTTTGGACTCTTCTGCGCACCTCACTCTTGAGCCCTGAGAAAGAAAAATCGAAGCTGGTAAGTGTCAGTCGTCCAGCTCGCAGCCGCTCCCCTACTTCGACGGAATTAAAATTACGTGAGATATCTTTGGGTAGCAGCCACGCCCGTGGCAGCAATGAATCTGCTGATAGGCTACCAAGCTTAGCAATTTTTTCGATCGCTGGACCACCCGGATAGCCTAGATCGAGCATTCGCGCGACCTTGTCAAAAGCCTCACCCGCTGCATCATCGCGAGTCTCACCAAGTAGTTTGGGCTTCGTCGCAGCAGACTCCAATAAAACTAGCTCATTGTGCCCACCACTCGCTGTGAGTGTGACAACTGGATACTGAATCTCCTGCTCCTCTCGCTCCAGCCAGTTGGCACGGATATGCCCCAAGATATGATTGACACCGATCAGAGGCTTGTCTGAAAACGTCGCAAGTGTATTGGCAACGGTAACCCCCGTAAGAAGGCTACTAGCTAGACCCGGACCATACGTGATAGCGATGGCATCGATCTGTTTCAAATCAATATGGGCCTCTGCCAAAGCTCGCTCTATCACAGGTAAGATCACTTCTACATGTGCTCGTGCTGCCACCTCTGGTACAACTCCACCTGTCTGGGCATGGAGTGTTGCCTGACTCGCAATCACGCTACTCAACACTTCGCTGCCATCGCGTACTACGGCAGCTGCTGTCTCATCGCAACTAGTCTCAATACCAAGAATAAGCATGCTGCCAGTGTGCCGTAAAATTCAAAAACTCGCTAGGCTGTAGCAAGATTGATTGCCTCACGGGCGTGTCGCGCTACGGACTCGACACGATATGATTTTTGACTTTTATCTATCACGGCGAACCCATTAGCTCCACGATAGATACCTGCCTGCTCACTGGAGAATAAATCACTACCTACTACGGCTGATCTAATTTTTTTGTGTAGTTCGGTCGGTGCGACTATGACCAACCTACCAAACTGATCGATAACCTCGAATTCACTTGCGTCTATACCGGCTAGCATTACCAGCTGATCGGTAATATAGGATAAGGCTGCTTCTTTGCTGCCCTCTGCCCTAGCTTCGCTAGCTTTAGATGTAGATTCAATCATTTGTCTCTTAAAATTAAAATTGATAAACATAATATCAAAATTTTACTACTTTGTCAAGTAAAAGATGACTAATATTATTTCAAAAGCTTCGCGGCCTCTTTGGCGGTCTGTCCGCCATGCACCACGGCTGCCGTCGCTGCAATGAAAGCCTTGGGATTGGAATGCTGGAAGGCATTGCGACCCATCATAATACCAGCACCACCTGCTGCTATCGCTCCTTCGACCATTTCGAGTGCAGCTAGATCATCACCCTTGGCGCCGCCGGCGATCACGACTGGCACGCCGAGCGCTCCATCGATGACCTCTTTGAAACTCTTGGTGTCACCTGTATACGGCACTTTGATCAAATCAACGCCGAGCTCAGCTGCGACTCGTGCTGCTACCTTTACATGCTCGACAGCTTTTTCGTCTTTGATCTTGGGACCTCGTGGATACATCATCGCGACGAGTGGTACACCCCACTCCAGACACTCTGTAGAAATCTGACCAAGATCTGCGAGCTGCTGCTCTGTAGACTCTGAGCCGAGATTGATATGTAAACTCACAGCATCTGCTCCGAGCTTGAGCGCTGTTTGGACATTGTTGACGAGGACTTTACGATTGGGATCAGTCGGTGAAAGATCAGACGAAATAGAGAATTGGAGAATCAACCCAATATCCTTGCCGCTGTGACGATGACCATGGAGTGCCAGTCCGAGGTGTCCTAGTACGGCATTGGCACCGCCTTCTGCTGCTGCATCGACAGCACTCGACAGATCTATCAGACCTGCTATCGGCCCCATACCAGCACCATGATCGACGGGCAAAATAATGGTTCGTCGTGTGTTGCGATCGAGGATTCGTTCGATTCGGACTGCCTTACCACCTTGCATGGAGAAAATATTAGAATACAAATATTTTACTCAAAAACATGACTACTGTCAAAGCGGACACTCTAAAAATAGAGCTAGAAGTGTTTAATCATCACATTAAATAATGTAAAATAACTCTATGCAAAAAACAGGCAGCGAGATCATTTGCGAATCGTTGATCGCGGAAGGAGTCCGTACGATCTTTGGATATCCAGGTGGCGCGATCCTGCCACTGTACGACACGCTACCCCGCTACGCGAAACAACTAAGACACATCCTCACACGCCACGAGCAAGGCGCAGCTTTCGCAGCTGAAGGCTATGCCCGTACCTCTGGTGAGGTCGGAGTCTGTCTGGCGACCTCTGGCCCAGGTGCTACGAATCTAATCACCGGTATCGCCAATGCACACCTCGACTCAATCCCGATGATCGCGATCACAGGACAAGTCACTAGCTCTCTCATCGGTACCGATGCCTTCCAGGAGGCTGACACGACTGGTATCACACTCCCAATCACGAAACACAACTACCTCATCACAGATGTCAAAGACCTCGCACCTGCACTCAAAGAGGCATTTCATCTCGCACGTACAGGTCGTCCAGGTCCTGTCCACGTCGATGTGACGAAAGATGTTCAGATCAATACCACAGAATTTAATTATAAAAAAACACCCATCAAGCTCCCTGGCTACCTAATCCGTGGACCAGCTGGAGCGAGACAGATAGCCGTAGCCACCAAGCTGATCAAAGCAGCACGACGGCCTGTCATCATCGCGGGTCACGGAACATTGATCTCCAAAGCCAGCAAAGAGCTACTCAGCTTCGCCAATAAAACTAACGCTGCGATCGTCTGTACGCTACTCGGTATCTCGACTGTACCGCACAATACGAAGAATTATCTCGGTATGCTCGGTATGCATGGACAGGCCGCCGCCAACTATGCTGTCGCCCATGCCGATCTCATCATCAGTGTTGGCAGTCGTTTCGATGACCGTATCACTGGTCGGCTCGATGACTTTGCGCACAAAGCCAAAGTAATCCACATCGATATCGACTCCGCTGAGATCAATAAACTCGTCCATGTCGATGCTCCGATCGTTGCCGATGCCAAAGATGCCCTCACCAAACTAGCTAAAAAAATCCCAATTCAAAAAAATCCCGACTGGCACACTGAGATTACTAGTTACAACACTCAAGTAACAAAGAAACTCAAAGCCAGTAAACCAAAACCAAGCAAACTACTTCAAGCCTATGAAGTAATCCACGCAATCAACGCTGCCGCACCCGATGCTTTCATCGTATCTGATGTCGGGCAAAACCAAATGTGGGCAGCCATGCATTTCCGATTCCAAAAACCAGGACGCTATTTGTCATCTGGTGGACTCGGTACGATGGGATTTGCCCTACCGACAGCGCTAGGTGCCAAAATCGCCCAACCAAAAGCAAGTGTCTGGTGTCTGACTGGTGACGGTGGATTTCAAATGAATATGCAAGAGCTAATCACACTAGCGCAGGACAAAATCCCACTCAAAATCGCTGTATTCAACAACGGCTTCCTCGGCATGGTACGCCAGTGGCAAGAGCTTTTTTACAATCGTAACTACTCCTCGACGCCACTTTTTAACCCTGACTTCGTGAAGCTCGCCGAGAGCTGTGGGATCAAAGCCTACCGTGTACGCAGACCAAGCGAAGCACTCAAGATAACCAAGCTGGCTGAACGCGAGAAAGGACCAACACTTGTAGAATACATCACCGAACCAGAGGAAAACGTCTTTCCGATGGTGCCACCGGGTGAGACTTTGAAAAACACACGCATCAGATAGCTCGTCGCATCACGATCTCTGATACTTTCGATCCTGCCTACTTGGCAAGTCGACTTTGGCTTGTTAAGATCAATCCCTTTTATGCAGCTAGATATACCAGAAATCTCGCGCTTCGAGTCAGCAATCCTAAAAGCTCGGAAGATCGTACTGATCGTCCACAAAAGCCCAGACGGTGATGCACTCGGATCAATGCTCGCACTATATCTCGCACTCAGTCGCATGGGCAAAGATGTCACACCAGCCTCAATCGACCCTGTACCGGACAGTTTTCGGTTTCTGCCGGGTGGCGAACATATCGTCCATGACTTCGATCCAAGCCAATACGATCTAGTCATGACACTCGACTGTGGTGATCTACACCAGACGAAGTTTGACGAACTATATCCAGAACTCTTCGATGGCAGCCGAACTGTCATCAAACTAGACCACCACCCCTTTGCCAATGATTTTGGTGATATCAAGCTCGTCTATACCGACGCCTGCGCTAGCTGCTATATCCTCACTAGTATTTTTGAAGAGCTAAATGTAAAGATCCGTCCTGACATGGCGACCTGCCTGCTAAACGGACTCTACACTGATACAGGTAGCTTCCAACACTCCAATACTGACCCCACAGTGCTCCGCATGGCAGCTCGCTTGCTACGCACTGGCGCAAATCTACCTGCAATCAGCAAAAGTGTCTTTCACACCACTCCGCTCTCAGCTATGCGACTCTGGGGACGTGTACTCGCGACACTGAAGCAAACTGAACAAGGCATCACACTCGCCATCGCTCAAGGCAAAGACTTCAACGAAACAGGAACTATCCCCGAAGACCTAACCGGCGTAGTCGACTGGGTCAATGCTGTACCAAATGCAAAGTTTAGTATCCTCCTCTCAGAGCGCGGTGACATCATCAAGGCAAGTCTGCGTACGCTACGTGATGATGTAAATGTCGCCAAGGTCGCCTCAGTCTTTGGAGGCGGTGGCCATATCAAAGCTGCTGGCTTCGCCGTAGCTGGCAAGCTCACCGAGGAAACTCACTGGAAAATTACTAACTCCAAGTAGCTACTTAACCACTCTCAAAATGCCAAATCTCTCAGACGACACCATTGGGTTGGACGGTCTCACTAGAAAAGAGCTTCAAATACCACTTACGGATGAAGTAAGAGCACGACTAAAGCAAACTCTCAAGACACTAGATCGTGGACCATCTAATCAAATTCGAGACTTATTGAGATACGACGACACAGTGAAAGCTGATATTACTTAGGCTACCTACGATATTTCGCTGGTACATCCTCTAGCCGCAGCGGCTCTAGTGGCAGATAGTCGAGTGGGTTAGAGCGTTTACCTTGATCAAAAACTTCGAGATGGAGATGCGCACCAGTCGTCATATAGCCCGACCCAGGCATGCCAGGTGTACCACCCGAGAGCGCTATCAGCTCACCTGCCTGCACTAGATCGCCCTCTTTGACGAGGATTTTTGAGACGTGACCATAGAGTGTACTCAGTCCGCCTGGATGAGCAATGATGATGTAATTGAAACCCATACCGTTGTTTTTCGCCTTGTAGACGACACCTGGTCCAGCCGACATGACTGCTGTACCCTGCCGCACACGATAGTCAATCGCATAGTGATCCACACCAAATACTTTTCGATAACCCTTATCCATAAAAAAAGAAGTAATCCCCCGACCTGGATCGACCGGCCAAGCAAGTCTAGGCGTATACCCTGGGAAAGATAATCCATTGGTCCTAGTGACCCCCTGCCGACCCAAAATCTCACGCAGATGGTCCGCACCGATATCTTTTCCCAATTTAGAGAGCTTTTCATCAATGACTGTGAGATTGTCTTTTAGCTCAGCAATCTCTTTGAGTACTGTCTCCTGTTGTGCACGTGTCTCTTTGATCAACTCTTTATAACGTCGTTCTTCACCACGTGTCTGTCGCAGTAGATCCTGCTTAGCAGTCTGTAGATTTTTTAGTCGATTTTGCTCAGTGATCTGTGCCTCCTGTAGCGCCACCAAACGTCCACGTTCACGCAACAAATCACCCTGCGTGGTCTCGTAAAGCTTCTTGGCAGATTGAACACTAGTCACCAGCTCAGCTGTCTGTGTCTGGAGCACCACCAGATAAGTTTGAGTCCGCTCTGCATCGGCCAGCGATCCTTCTGCAAGGAAAAATTTCAACGGAGAGACTTGACCAGTCTGCCAGTCGGTATAGCGCATTTTTTCTTTGTACGCGAGTCGAAGGAACTCGTCTAAAAGTAGCTGCGTTTGTTGTAATTCAGCCTCACGCACTTCTGCCAGATCAAAGAGGTCAACAATTTGAGACTGTACTGCTGCTGTCTCTTTGACGAGGAACTCTAAATTTAGTTCAGATCTTCGAATATTCTCTGTCAGAGCTTGTAGCTGACCAGCCAGTGTATTGATTGTCGTACGTACTGGCTCAAGACGTGCCTCTAGTGCCGTTGCTTCCGCCTCAGCATTGATATAGACACGATAGCGCTCGCTCAACCCAGCACGGATAGAGAGTAGCGACTCAGCGGCAGCTTCGACCTTTTTTAGCAATCCAGCAGCCGAGACCTGTCCAATACTCAACCAAACTAGCAAGCTTGTAATTAGCAGCGTGATGAACAATTTCTGTATACGCACAGAAATATTGTGGCAGAAAACAACGCCAACGCCAAACAATCGACTTGCTCAGCTCCAGGCTTCCTGCTAAAATCTTTCGGCTTAAATTTACATACTCCCATGGCTCATAAGAAAGCCGCTGGCTCAACCAGTAACATCCGCGACAGTAAACCAAAGTACCTCGGCGTAAAGAAATTTGGTGGTGAAAAGGTCACGGCTGGCAATATCATCGTTCGCCAAAAAGGTCTCAAGATGAAACCTGGTCAAAACGTCTACGCTGGACGAGACTTCACACTCCACGCTGCGATAGACGGCGTAGTCAAGTTCACTGAAAAACGTGCTCCTCGCTTCGACCGCCAACCACATCGTAGAACATACGTAAATATAGAGGCCGTCAAAGCAGCACCAACCAAGGCAACAGCGAAATAATCTATTTCTAATAGTTTATTATTAAATTAGATTTTTATTTGACAAGTATATTTTTTAGTTGTAATATAAAAAACCTTCTAAATCCCTAACAATGCTAGAACAAACACAGATCGAAGAGGTCAAAGCTGCTATCGGCAAAGAACTATTTGAAGACATAAGATCATGTATTATCAGAATTTTTGACACTAAAGAATTAATAGATGGAGATGCAAAAGACGCTATTATAAAAGTCAATGAGGCTACACTAGGGTCTCTTGTGGGAAGAATCGAAAGACGAACAAATGATTTTAATCCAGAAAATATTCTGAACATTATTAGCGCAGATATGAAATCTGAAAATCAGGATAAGTGTCCTGCCCTAGGACAATAATTGCTCTGTGATTTGGAATACATCTCCTGCCCCCATGACGATCAGCAGATCATTTGACTGTAAGTTCTTTTTTAACCACGCGACAGTTTTGGCAAAGTCCTCTGTATAGACCACCTCTTTGTCATGCTTACGGATCTCTGTAACAAAGTCTTCTACAGTAGTCGAAACTTCCAAGCTCTCATCACGAACCTTATAAATATTTGGAATTACGACTACATCAGCCAAAAGAAAACTCCGACCCAGCTCGGACAGTAGCTTCACCGCGCGATCGAACTGGTGCTGCTGATAAACTATCACGATCCTCCGCTCAGGGTACTTTTCTTTCGCGCCAGCCAGTGTCGCGTCGATCTCTGTCGGGTGGTGCCCGTAGTCATCGTAGACTAGCGCGCCATTTAGCTCACCCTTGTACTCAAATCGCCGCCAGCCACCAGTGAAGTTTTTAATTCCCTGCTCGACCTTCTCCATGTCTAAACCGATCATCTCAGCTACTTGTAAGGCAAGCGCAGCATTCTGACGATTGTGTACTCCTACAAGCTGTAGCGGTGGTACTGCTCTATCTTTAGTGTCAAGGAGGTTTGGCGCAATGTTAATAATTGGCTCTAAATTTGGCTCGGCAGAACTAGCTATCAGTACACCACTCGACGACAATCGCTGCACTAACTCGATGAAGGCTGACTGGTAATCCGCGAGATCTTTATAATAATCCAAGTGCTCTGCCTCGATATTTGTAATGACGAGCACCGCAGGCATGAGCTGAAGAAAAGCACGGCGATATTCACACGCTTCGAGTACGAACCAATCTGACTGTCCGACACGCGCGTTGCCACCGTTTAGCTCTTTTAGGTTGGTGCCCACGAGACAGGAGATATCCTCACCAGCTGCCAGTGCGGCTGATATGATGAGACTTGTAGTAGTAGTCTTGCCATGTGTTCCTGCGATAGCAATGAGCTTTTTGTCTTTTGTGATTTCACCCAGTGCCTCAGGATAGCTGATGATCCGCAATCCTCGCCTCTTGGCTTCGAGCAATTCAGCATTGTCCTCTCGGACTGCCGTCGTGTGTATCACGACTTCTGTACTAGCTGGTAGCTGCTCTGCGCTCTCACCGATCTGTATATTGAAACCTTCAGCGATGAGCTGCTTGGTCACTGGTGAACTTTCTAAATCAGAGCCAGAGACCTGCTTACCCAGAGATTGTAAAATCCGCGCTACACCAGAGACACCGATACCACCAATGCCGACGAGATGAAAATTACTTTCTTGAAACACCTACTTATTTTAGTACACCTTTTGTACTTCTAACCCATCGAAAAAATAATCAATAATCTCTTTGTAGGTCTTACCAGCTTGTGCTAGTCCTGCCGCACCTTTGCCACTCACGCCCACACCATGCCCTGCTGCCTGCTCAGGACAAGCAAAGCTCGTACCAATGGCGTTGCTGTTCAGACCACAGCTCCATGGATCAGAGACAGATTTGGTAAATTTAAAATCATTTATATTCCAATGGGCCTCGGCAGCAGTCTTGGTCTGTCCACCACTACTCGTGAAGTACGGTGTCTTTACTACCTCGCCATCGTATGTCGCCACCAAACCTACTGTCGCCTCAGCTGCTGCCGACATCTGTCCGCGTAGTTCATAGCTATAGCCCAGATAGCGCTGAAATTCAGCGGGATTATCCGAGCCGTCGTACGGCGCACCAGAGAACTTACGATGAGCAGGATCGGTATAGTAGAGCGCATAGCTACGTGCGAGTACTGCGAGTAGCTTGGCTTTTTCCCATGGATCACTCGGCAATGGTTCAGCGACACCACGAATATAATCTTCGATTGGCAACTCATTGACTACAATCAATTCATCATTGTATTTACGCACTTCTAGTATGCCACGATAGCGATTGTCATTGATACTGTCAGACCAGCCAGGAGTATGCACCCAATTAGAGATTTCCAAAATTGTGCTACCTACTGGCACAACACGATAGGCTTCGCCTTCGGTCAACTTATAGGCATCGAAATCAAGGAGCGTACCGCGGAAAAGCTCACGTCCAGCAAGACTTTGTAAAATCAACGGTCCTCCACCGATCTCGACATGCTTACTGTCAAAAGACAGTCGCACCCGAATCACAGGACTATTCTTGAGTGTCTGATCTGCTTCTATCTGATTGCCAGCACTCAGTACAGACGCAGCCAGTGGAGCTGCTATAGCCACAGACGATGAGTCTGTACTATCTGTCGTAGTCAGGACAGCTTGAGACTGTTCACTCGCGACTGACTGCTCTTTGTTTACACCCTCCAGCACCATGATCCGGACTGGCATCTGAGCGATCCAACCAACTCCCTCCACTACTGGCGCAAACCACTCATCGTCGCGACCGCCCGAGCGCTTAGTAATTTTGAAAGTGAAATGTCCCAATTCGCCTGGTGAGACTTTTGACTCGGTCAAAACTGCTGGACGAGTCGGAGCTACCCAGCTCGCATTTTGGACAGCACTCGTCCGATCATATGGTCGATAAGTACCGAGCTTGACGAGATTGTCGCCGGCATTACGCCAAGTTATGTTGCCCGTGTTTTTGTAAGTCACCGTCACCGTAGCAGCTGTACCTGCTGCCAACTCTACTCGCTTAGGATATTCAACTAGTTTCGCCGCGAGTTTTGGCTTGGCAACAGTTAATTTGAAATCAATCACACTAGCTGTCTTGACCCTACCCGCCGTCCAACGCGGACGCACTGCAAAGGCGAATTTACCTCCTTTGTACGGCGCTGTCACCATGAGCGGTACTCGTACAGTCTCACCTTGTAGCACTTCGCTAGACAACACCGCCACACTAGAGTCGAGCTGCACCTCCCCGCCACCACGTACGACAGTAAGCTCAAAATCCTCTGGAGTCCAAGTAAGCTGACTCAAATTTTTTAACTCAACAAAAAGCTCTTTGGTCTCACCCGGCTGGAAATAAAGATCCCTGCCGGTACTTTTCTTTAGAGTCGTAGATGCGAAGCGTGGCTCACGTACCGATGTATGAAACTGCATGCCATAGTCCGGCAGTGTGCCGAAGTTGGCGACCTTTGGTGCAAACTTGATGTAATAGCGCTTACCACGCTTGGGAGCAGTCAGATTCATCACGAAACGTGCCGCCTGCCCTGGTGCAACATCGACATCTAGCGCTGCTAGCTCATCACCACTTGAGACAAAAGCCTCACCTCCACCAGTCGGCAGAGCCGCCAAATAGACACGATTTTCACCATGCGCACGCCAAGTAAAGTTACCCGTATTCTTCAGCTGTACCCACGCCACTGCCGTCTGCTCTGGCACGAAAGGCTCTGGTGGATGCTTGGCAGATACAAACTCATAATTCAACACAGGTGGAGCTACATTGACGACGAGGAAAAAGCGCTTACCCGATGAACCAGCAAAGTCCGGTGTAACGGAAAAACGATAACGCCCTGCTTTCATTTTGGCAGCCACTGGTACTTCCAAAGTCACCGACTGACCCGGACTGACCCGTCGATCGAGAGTGGCGATGGTGTCACCACCTTCGGCTAGCATCGCCCCAAGGCGATTTTGACCACGACTCCCCCGCGCGACTCTGAGCACAGTCTCTGCTGGCCAAGCTTTACGACCGTTATTTTTCAGTGTGATTGTGAGTACATCTTTCGTCAACGGATCAAGACGAATCGGCGAGTTATTCGCCGTCATAATGTACGAATAATCTTGATCGACTGTTTTATTCCCTCGTGCATAGTCGGCAGCAGCCGCAGCGAGCTGTGGAATAATATCGTACAGTGGTGGTGGTGGATCTGCTGACGCACCATAGTCATGATGACCGACTAGATTACGAGTGTTTTTACCATGCCAAGTAGAAAAACCATTTGGATTTAGATCATAAAGATTGGAAAGCTCGCCGATCAGCTCAACCGCTGCCTGCTGAGCATCTGTCGTGGGCGGTGCGTCTTTGAAGTGCCCGATAAAAGAAATACCAATCGTCCCAGTATTGGCACAGTAAACATGCGCACCGATGACTCGCTCTCCGCCACTTCGCCCTTCGTAGATGTTGCCAAAGGGGTCAATCAGATAATGATAGCCGATATCACCCCAACCACGATTGATGGCATGGCTACGATAAATCCCTCGTACCACTACTCGCGCATCTTCCACAGTAAACTCTCCGTCATTGCCAACGTAATCTTTAGAGTTATCACTATCAGTTTCGTGGATAATGATTTTTTTGATCTCAGAGGAATAAGTCCGCGTCCAGTAAAGCCGCTGATTGGCAGCATTGGTGTCGATACGTCGTCCGTCACTTTGAAATTCAGCCGGATACTTAGCCTGTAAAGCCTCACACTTTTTTCGTCGGAGTGACCATGCTGGAGAGCTGTCTGACGTAGAGGTGTCGGGAGTTTCTCGATAGAGTAGATAATCTTCATCGGCACCCCAATCTGCACGCGAAGTAATACCAATATCAGAAAGTGCTGCTTGTACTGGTGCAGCACCAAACAACAAAACGATAATCAATACAAACGATAATTTAACTGATTTAAACATTTCTTGAATAACTTTTTTATACTATCAGATATTGCCAAAGACTGCTTCGGAAAACAACTAAACTCTAAACTCAGCGATGCTACTAATCTCACGCCACAAAAGCAAGAGTATTTCTCCGAAATTTCGGAGAAATAGTACCTGAGATCATCTTTTGCTAAAATAAAATCAATGCAGGAAATCAAAAAAACTCTCGCCGAAAGTGCCGAGCTGGTCACCCACGGGGTGGCCTATCTTTGACGAAATAAATCTGCGCACAAAAATAACCAAGCTAGAGGCTGCCAGTAACGTACCGGATTTTTGGAATGATCACATCAAAGCTGAAAAAATCAGCCGCGAACTAGCCGAAGCGAAAAAGACAGTCGAAATCTGGAAAGACCTAAAACAAGAACACACTGATCTAACTGAACTCACCGAGCTAACCGATGAGACAGATACTACCGCCCTCGTCGAGCTACGTACTGCTGTGGAAAAATTCTCCAAACAGCTTCGGATAGCCGAACTCACACTCTACCTCACTGGAGAGTTTGACCAGCGAGATATGATCCTGAGTGTCCACGTCGGAGCAGGCGGCAAAGATGCCGCCGACTGGGCAAATATGCTATTACACATGTATCTCAAGTATGCTGAACGAAAGAATTGGCAAACCAAAATAATCGAAAAATCAGATGCTGAAGAAGCTGGTATCAAGTCCGCCACTATCGAAATCAAAGGTGCATACGCCTATGGCTTTTTGAAAGGCGAAAAAGGCTCACACCGCCTCGTCCGGCGCAGCCCATTCAACGCCGCTGCTAGTCGCGAAACCAGCTTCGCTCAAGTCGAGATCCTACCTGTGATCGAATCCGATGACACAATCGAGCTAAATCCAAATGAACTCCGTATCGATACTTACGGCGCTGGTGGTGCTGGTGGTCAACATGTCAATCGCACCGAGAGTGCCGTACGCATCACTCACCTACCGACAGGACTCGTCGCCACCAGCCAAAACGAACGCAGCCAACACCAAAACCGTGCTCAAGCGCTCCAAATCCTCCGCGGCAAACTCGCCGCAAAACATCTCGCGGAAACAGAAATACGTGCCAGCGAACTCAAAGGTGAAAAGATCAAAGCCGATTTTGGTGGTGACGCAATCCGGAGCTACATACTCGATGACAAGCGCGTCAAAGATCGTCGCACAGGTTATGAGACTTTTGATCCTGAAGCAGTCTTAAATGGCGAACTTGAGCCATTTATCCGCGCATACCTGACACAAAAACGCTAAAATAAGTGCTCATGCTACTAAAAATCCAAACTGGTACCGATAACCCGATCCTCCGCAAGCAATCGATAGCGCTAAAAAAAATCGACAAGCGTATCAAAAAACTGATCAAAGATATGACCGAAACCATGCTCAAAGAAGATGGTGTGGGTCTCGCTGCACCTCAAATCGGCACCAACGAACGACTTGTAATTCTAAATTTTCAAATTGATAAAAAAACATTCCGCCCAATCACTCTGATCAATCCAGTAATCATCGATGCTAGTATCGCGACCGAGACTGCCGAAGAGGGTTGTCTCAGCTTACCCAAAGTTTTTGGTCAAGTCGCACGCTACGCCGAGATAACCGTACGCTTCATGGACGAAAGCGGATCTGATCGTACACTCCAGCTCGATAAACTCAACGCCCGTGCAATTCAACATGAGATTGACCATCTCGATGGAATTCTTTTTGTAGATCGTATAAAGAACAGCGGACACTTATCCAACCCAGCAGTATTATAAAAAACTTTTGAGAAGAAAAAAACTTTGCTAAACTGCCTCGGTATTTGGGTTCTTAGCTCAGTTGGTTAGAGCGCATCCTTGACGTGGATGAGGCCAGAGGTTCGAATCCTCTAGAACCCACCACCCAGTACAGGTTTTGTCCGCCCGAGGCGGACAGGCTCTGGACTAGTGGGTACTACGGGGGTGAGAAGCTCTGCGTTAGCAGAGGTTCGACTACCGAGGATAGCGAGGAAGTGTAAACTTGTTTACAACTTTCCGAGCGACGCAGGCAGGTGGCGTAGCCACTATCCTCTAGAACCCACCATTCCTTGAAATCACGACAATACGGAGAGGTACTCAAGTGGTTGAAGAGGCGGCTTTGCTAAAGCTGTAGACGGGGGCAACCTCGTGCGAGGGTTCGAATCCCTCCCTCTCCGCCAATCGAAACAAGTTCTCCTCACGTAGTGAGGAGGTTTTGTTTATACTTAAAACGAAATTCTAATTGTCAAAGTGCTTACTCGTCTAAAAAATCTCTTTCTCGATCTACTCTTCCCTACTCACTGCATCAGCTGTGGATCTGAGGATACATGGTTTTGTCTCGAATGTAGTGAAAAAATCCAACTCAAGACAACTCAACACTGTCCACACTGCTGGTGCAAATCTGCTGGTGGCAAGACCTGTCCAAACTGTATAGCAAAAACTGCTCTCACAGGTCTGCGTGTCGCTGCCAGCTACGAAGCTAACCCTGAACTCGCCCAAATCATTAAACAATTCAAGTATAAATTTTCCGAACCACTAGCCACTACGCTTGGCAGACTACTCACACGTACGATCAGACAAACCAGCTACACTGACGAACGCATCGTAACTTTCGTACCGCTACACTACAAACGCCAAAACTGGCGTGGCTTCAACCAAGCTGAACTCCTCACTGATATCGTCGGCAAAGAACTAGAGCTACCTATAAAAAGTCTACTAATCCGCACACGTAATACACCACCACAAGCCCAACTAAATCGTACGGATCGTCTCACCAACCTTGAGAATGCTTTCACCACTAAGCCAAACATCGCACTGCAAAATAAAACAATCCTACTCATAGACGACATAGCCTCGACTGGCAGCAGCCTAAATGAGTGCGCCAAAGCCCTCAAGTCCGCAGGTGCTAAGACTGTATGGGGTCTGGTGCTGGCACGGGGCTAGCAGACTTTTTCTTATGTGCCTGCTCTACCTTTGCTATATGTTCTGCCGTGATTGTCTCTGCTGGCGCACCAACCTTTTCTGGCAACTTGGCTTCAGTTTCAGCTGGCAGAGGTTCAAAAGCCTTATCTTTTTCCGAGTCTAGTTTTTGTTCTAGCTCGATACCAATACGAGCAGAAATCTCCACATCGACAAACTCACGCTTACGACCGTACTTCAGTCGGGAGTACTGCTTGATCAGCTCTGCCATCTTGTCACTCTTACCAGTCTCGTCCCAGATCGTCGTCAGGCTAAATGGTCGCGTAGTTGTATTGTCAACGTTGAGCTTGATATATGCCGAGTAGTTCGCGACATTGATCACGTCTTGCTCTGACAATAGTGGTGCGTACTCCTTCGCCATGTATTCACCGTCTGTAGCACCGATCTTGAAGCTCATCATCGTACCGACATTACCAAAGACCGCATCACGAATGCGAGGATCCTCGCGCGAACCACCCTCGGGTCCAGACTGTTGAGTCAGCTGTCCGATGTATTGATGAGCGATCGTCAGACCAAGATGGTACTTACGCGCCTCGGAAAGAATCGTCGCGAAACTATCCGTCGCAAAGTTCTGAAACTCATCGACATAGAGCCAAAAATTGGGACGCTGATCTTCAGGTACATTTACGCGACTCATTGCCGCCATCTGGAGCTTATTGACAAAAATCAAACCAAGCAGCTGTGAGTTGATATCGCCGACGGCACCCTTGCTTAGATTGACGAGGAGGATCTTCTTTTTATCCATGATCTCACGAAAATCAAATGCATTTTTCTTTTGTCCGATGATATTACGCATCATAGTGTTGGTCACAAATGGACCAAACTTAGCTGAAAAGTATGGGATCATTTCTTCCTTTTCGCGTGCGCCAGTCTTCGCCATCTCTCGCTCCCAAAATGATTTCACAACTGGATTCTTTACCTTACTGACTTTGTATTTACTAAACTCATCATCGACAAAAAGTCGTGGAATATCAATCAAAGTCGCACCCTCTTCTTCGTCATCCATCAGCGTCAAACAGCCATTGCGAAAGTAGTGCTGAATCCGCGGCCCAAAGATCTCACTACCAAAAAGCTTGATAAAAATCTCCATCGCTGCGAGCGAAGCAAAATCCTTTTCTTCTGAAGTTTTGGCTTCGAGCAGATTGAGACCCATCGGACGCTCGAGATCAGCCGGATTGAAGACGATCACGTCTTTGGCACGCTCTTTGGGTATGTACTTGAGGATATCTTCTATCAAGTCACCATGCGGATCGACGACACCCACACCCTCGCCATTGGCGATATCTTGACGAGCTAGCGCACTAATCAGAGCCGACTTACCAGCACCAGACTTACCGATGATGTAGAAATGACGTGTACGATCATTATTTTTTATACGTACTTCTTTCTTTTCTCCACGATAGATATTGTGTCCGATCAAGATACCCTTGTCGGGTAAGTTGACAGGTGGTGGCAAAATTTTGTACTTTAGCCATTCGATCAGTGGTGTGTAGTTGTACCGGCTGACTGGCATATGATAAATGCTCGCCAGCTCCTCCGGCACTAGGAGACACTCCTGCTCGGTGATAGGCCACAGACCCTGCATCGGTAGACGATGACGATAATTAAACAACATCCACTTGTCATTGAGCCAGTCGATGAAAATCATACGACGATTTTGGAGCCAGTTGAGATATTCATTTTTAAACATTCCAAATGCTGTTGCGATACTATTGGTGATCTGCTCAGACTCAGCATTTGTATCAGCTGCACCGACGATTCGGATCACAGTTTCAAAACCCGGCTGAACAATTTTTTCACCAAACATTTTTAGGTTTTCATCCGTACCTTGGTCGCGCATGACGAAAGGATCTCCATGGCTAGCACCAGGTTGATTGGTGCCCATGTCAGCGATCGCACTATCATTGCCCAGCACTACCGCATTGATAAAAGATATCAACCAACCAAAACCAGGAATATGAAAATGATCTTTCTTTTTTAACACTTCTCGATTGATTTGTTTGCGACCGTCCTTTTGCCAACCACCGATTAGATGTGTGCCTTTTTCTGGTCGAATCGTGATTTGTACACTCGCCACATCATCTTTCTTTAGTTTACTCAGCACATTGGTCATAGAATTCAGCGGATCATTTTCTATTGCCTTGTAGGTTTTAAACGGTCGAAAGCGAGCCTTCTTTTGGTAAAAAAAGAAACACTTAGCCGACTTACCCACTGGCGCTGGATCTGGTAGCTCGACTGGCTCGACATAGGCATCAGGATAAAAACTCGTAATCTGTTTCTCGACCACCGACTGGTAGTATTTATTCATTACAACATAAAAATTGATCTTCTCCTTCGCATACGCCAGCTCAAAACTCACCAAATCAGTATGAAAAAGCGCACTACGAATAATGTTGGTCATATTCATCTCACCTAGCTCATGCAAACTACGATAGAGCTGCTCCATGACAGCTACTTTTTCTTTGAAATCTTTTTCTGTCGCCTCCTCGCGATCCTTGTGCGTCTCCTGCCGCGGCATTGTCACTCTGAGCGCGACTAGTTCACGCGCCCAGTGGAGCTGATAACCTAATCGCACAGCATAAAGCAACAGTATCCAGACTGTATAAACTGCCGTCACTAGCGTAAACAAATAGACCGTATTGTGCCATGGATCTACTGTGTACCAGCTCCACCAGCCACCTAGACGCTCCAGAGTCAGATACCCCGTCGTCACCTCATACAGTGCGATAGCAGCTGCCAAAATCAACTCTCCAAAGCGTAAAACGAGACGAACTAAGATGCCCATTTGGATATGATATTTTTAATATTTATTTTGACCCTAAATTAATTTAAGATTTCCTCTTATTTTAGCAGAAAACAAGCTTTTTTGCAAGTATTTAGCCGCGAATCTGCTTAATAACTTTGATCAAAATGTAGAGTATCGGACGCAATACCATCTCGGCACTTTTTTTATAATTGATCACTCTGCCACCAAATTTTTTCTTAAAATCTGTTACTCCCATCAAGGGGTGCCTTTCGTCGGCTTTTTCTGGTGCGATACCGAGCAAGTCGTAGCGTCGAAAACCCCGTGCCTTGGCAGTCTGAATAGCTGCCCACTGCAACGCATAAGGTGCCATCAATGCTCGAAACTCGTGATCACTTGCACCATAATAATAAGTCACTGTAGTACGTCCAGGATTGGCAGCTGGATCACCAAAGAAGGTCACCAAAGTAGCTGCAATCGGTTGCCCGTCCTTTTCTGCGATGAAGCAGCTCGCTAGACTGTGCTCCCCCAAAATCTTTAAAAAGTTTTGATAATACTCAAGCGAATGCCCAACAAATCCATCACGGGCTGTGGTTTTTTGGAGTAAATCATAAAAAATCTGTGCCGCTGCAGGTTCAGTTGTCTCACGGACTGTGATGCCGTGTTTTTTTGATAAACGAATATTGTAGCGTCCCTTAGGCTTCATTTGTGCGAACAGCTCCTCTTCATTCAATCGTAAGTTCAACATCAGAGTTGTTTCGGGAAAATTGGTCGTATGCGCTCTACGTAATTTACTACCAACTATTGGCAGCTCAAACCCTTCTGGCCAATCGAAACGTACAAAGATCGCACCGCTCTCGTCTGCCAGCTCCTCTATCTTTCGGAAAAGTGGCGCTTCAATCTCAGCTGTCCAACGTAAAAAAAGTGGTCCACGCGGACAGTGCCACCAAGTCAACCCAAATGGAAGCTTCCTCACAAAAACTTGCGCATATGCCAACAAGTCTCCCTTGCGGTCTATCACTCCAATCCAGAGTACTGACAACCCTAGTGTCACTTGCAGCTCCGCCCAAACTGGATCCTGTTGTAACACTGCCGCTGAGTGTTTTTGCAAAAATAACTCTATCTTTGGTAAATCGTCATTGGTCAAGATAACTCCTTGCATCTATATCATTGTAACCCAAAACACATCATGACTAACACTCCCCTGAGACGAAGCAGGTATTTTTACCATGTTCTTTGGCGCAGTACATTGCTTGATCGGCAGCATGTACGAGGGCTTCAGGATTTTCAATTGTCGAATTTGGTACCAATGCACCACCCAAACTAGCTGTTATTTTGATTGTTTGACCTTTGAAGACTACTCTCTGATCGGCAATACTTTTTAAAATCCGCTGCATAGTTTTTTTCAACCCTAGTAAATGTCCTGGTTTTTCTATCAAAATAACTACGAACTCCTCACCACCATAACGACTAATAATATCAATCTCACGAAACTCCTGCTGTAGCAAAGTAGCTGTACTCCGTAGCACCAAGTCGCCTGCCTGATGTCCATAATTATCATTGACCTGTTTGAAATTGTCTAGGTCGATCATGATGCACGCAAGTGGGTGCCCTAATCGCTGCATTTTTCGCCATTCGCGCTCGAGTGTGATCTCGAAATAGCGATGATTGTAGACGCCCGTCACAGCATCTGTAATCACTAGCTTACGAAGTTTTTTATTGATAGTCATCAACTCATGTTCGTGCTGTGAACGCTCAATAGACACACGTCTGATTGCCCAGTTCGAAAGAATCAGTGTAGCCACAAAAGATGCCGCGATCCCTCGAAAAATATATTCAAATTCTGTGCTGCTACTGCCCGTATTGGCAAAAATCTCCTCAGCGATCTCCCAAATCGCGAAAATCAAAGCTACTCCAAGTGCACTAAAAATAGCGACCTTCCATGGCTCGAAATATTTAATAATAAATTTCATTGGTTGTTTATTTTAGCCACAAATATCCATGAATTCAATTCAGCTGTTTATGAATTTGTCCGGCCTTTTGGAATCCAACGAGCGCGGTCAGCTCTACCATCGAGACTGTTTTTAGTTTGGTCATCGAACCAAATTTTTGTAGCAATAGTTTACGCGTATCAGCACCCAAACCAGATAGTTCATCAAGTGCCGATGCTTTATCGATCTTATTCAAAACCTTTTTGCGCAAATCGTTGGCAGTCCGGTGTGCCTCATCACGAATCCGTTGGATCAGATGTAATGCATTGGAATTTTTTGGCAGTAATACTTTTTCAAATTCTAACTTTTTGGCTTTAAGATCTTTTATACGAAAAATCTCCTCCTCGCGCTTCGCCAGCCCGACTACAGTCGTAGTCTTGGGAAACTTCACAACCTTCAAGACACTGGAAAGCTGCCCCTTACCGCCATCGAGAATCACGAGGTCTGGCCGAGCAGCAAAAGAAGAATCTGTTTTTTGAGATTTTTTCTCATAAACAAGTGTATACATAGGATCACCGTCACGAATAGGATTAGAATCACAACGTTTTAATTTGGCTTGTAGCACCGTCGGTGGCTGCCTAACCAGCTGAAAACCGAGCTGTTCGTAAAGCGACACCAAACTACCAGTCAGAACATAAAGTTTTTTGGCAGGACATTTCTCTAATGCGTGACGGATCAATAATTTACCAAGTCCTTGCTCACGGTACTCTGGCAAAACAACTAATGAGGCATGTTCTACGTGTACCTGATCGTACTTTATAAAACGATAAAACCCAACTAGATCCTTCTTTCGAAGGGCTACAAACCACTCATCCCTAGAGGAATCAAAAGTTTGGTCAAGACGTGGATATTGAACTAGTAATTTTTTAATTACGACTAAATTTTTCTTGGTCGCTTTGCGTATCTTGATCTCTGGATTCTGTGCCACCAAATAGCTCATCCGTCGCCCGAGCACCTCGCTCAGGCTCGCGTAGTCGTCCACTTTGCCCTTGGGCAGTGTGCGAATCTTGAACTGACGATAGTCGGCATTCTTTGGTTCGCCATGCTCCAGCACCACCATACTCCCCACTGTCGCCGTACCACCGAGATGACTGATGTCGTACGCCTCGATTCGCTTGAGTGTGCGCTCGATGCCCAGTGCATCAGCCAACTCCTTCACTGCACCGACTGTGCGTTCACTCGCATTTTCAAACTTGGCCTTGGACTGCACGCGAAAGGCTGCCGCATTTTTTTCTGCCAGTCGGAGCAAGCTTTCCTTCTTACCTTTTTGCGGAGTTAGGATTTTGACCTTACGGTCAGCTTTTTTACTTAGCCATTTCGCCAAATTTTCAGAATCTTCAATCTCCTCCGATAGCAAAATCTCACGCGGCAAGTCAGTCACGAGATTGTAGTACTGCTGGATAAACGCTTCTAGTATCTCAGCAGGAGCACTTTCCGCAGTTTTTAGTTCGAAGTTTTGCTGATTGATCAGCTTACCCTCACGCACCTCCAGTACGGCGAGATATGCCCGTGTAGTATCGACAGCCAACCCGATCACGTCACGACTCGCCAGATCTGGATTGCTCACGACCTGTTTCTCGCCGATATTTTCGAGTGATTGAACTTTATCTCTCAGCTGGGCTGCCAGTTCAAAATTCTTTTGCTCAGCAGCTGTCTGCATTTTGGTTCGTAAAGTTTTTAGAATCGGATGTGTATCACCACCGAGGAAAGCTACTGCCTGTGAGACCAGCTCAGCATAATCAGCCTTGGTAATCTGAGAGTCACACGGCGCACCGCACTGCCCCAAATGAGCATAGAGACACGGATACTTGATCGTCTTTTTTGTGACTTTGACATTTCCAGACTGCTCTACCAAGCCGAGACTACAAGTACGAATTTTGAAGAGCTTTTGGACGAGCTTGACTGCATCACGTGTTGCTCTGGCGTCCGTCTTGGGTCCGAAGTATTTCGCACCATCTTTTGTCAATCTGCGTACTGTCATGATCTGTGGAAAATCCTCCTGTGTCGTTATTTTGAGATAAAGAAAGTGCTTATCGTCGCGTAACAACACATTGAAGCGTGGCTGGTGCTCTTTGACTAGATTCGCCTCCAAAGCAAGTGCTTCGACCTCCGTACTAGTCTCTAGCCATTTGAGATCAGCTATTTCTTTGATTAGTCGCTCAGTCTTGGGACTTTGTGTACTACTTTTTGAGAAATAACTCTTAACTCTATTTTTAAGTACTTTAGCCTTGCCGATGTAGATCATTCGCCCCGTAGAGTCGAAAAACTGATATATACCCGGAACACTAGGCAATTTGCGCAGGAGATCAGCAACAGGATTTTTAGCAACTTTTTTAGGCATAGCTTGAACAAATTTTAGCACTAACTAGAACTTAGTTTTTCTGTTAAATTGACAGAAATGCCTCACTCGCTCTCCCTTCGCGACGCTGTCTACGCGACTGTCTGTTGGTTCGATATTTTCGATCAGCCTGTCAGCGCAGTTGAAGTACATCGTTATCTTTTTTGGCACAAGGCGACACTGGCGGAAGTAAAAAAGCAGCTCTACTCTGATCCGCGTATTGGCAAAAGCTTTAGCTTCTTTTCGCTCGCAGAACGTACTGGTCTCATTGTCACGCGCTGTCGTCGCCAGTATCACGCTGGCAAGCTCTGGAGTCGAGTCAAACGTTTACGTTTTCTTTTTCGCATGACACCATTTTTACGATTTGCAGCAATCGGTAATACGCTTGCCATGGGCTGGCCAGAGGCAGATAGCGATATTGATATCTTTGTAGTCGCAAAAAAAAGACGGCTTTTTACGACTCGTTTTTTATTTACATTTTTTACTAGTTTTTTTGGTGTACGCCGCCACGGAGACAAGATTGCTGGACGTTTTTGTCTTTCATTTTTCGTTTCTGAATCTGCCAGTGACCTAAGCAAACTCACTCTCGGCAAAGAGGATCCGTACCTCGCTTTTTGGATTGCTAGTCTTGTACCCATTTGGTCTGACTCGACGAAAGATTTTTATAAAGCAAATGCGTGGGTCAAAAAGTACTTCCCCAATCTCACTTGGCCAAACAATCTAAAAATAGATCAGCGACGTGGACCATTACGTCGCCTACGCGAGCTAGCGCTAAATGGTAGCTACGGTGACTGGGTCGAAGCACGCTTGAAAAAATGGCAACTGAGACGAGCTAGAGGCAAATACGCTAAATCTACCACTCAAGAAAAAACTGCCGTTGTGATTTCTGACACAGTATTAAAATTCCATGAGACTGACCGTCGTCGCGCATTACTAGAGCAGTGGCAACAGCTAATAAAAACCAGACCTAAGAAGTCTGCCACCAAAAAACGTGCCAAGCGTAAGAAAAAACTGTAAACTATTTTGGTCTTTGGGTGCTTAGCTCAGTTGGTTAGAGCGCCTCGTTTACACCGAGGAGGTCGGGGGTTCGACTCCCTCAGCACCCACCAGATCAAGCTCCGACCGAAGGATTGTAAAACAATCTCAATATCTATTTTTAGTCACTCAAGATCAGTGTCTCGCCATCTTTTGGCACATGTGCCTCGACTCCGAGCTCCTCAGTGATACGATCAGCGAAGCCATGGATTGCCGTGCTCTCGCCATGGACACAGTAGACTTTCTTGGCTCCAGAATTTTTCACATTGGCAAAGAGTTCGTCGCGATCAGCGTGTCCAGAGAAGGCATTGAGCGTGGCGACCTCACAACGACGTTGGAGCGACTCACCAAATATTTTTACCACTGGGAGTTTTTCGACTAGTCGTCTTCCGAGCGTATTGGCAGCTTGAAAACCAATAATCAAAACAGTATTACGACTATCTGTGATGTTGTTGCGTAGGTGGTGAAGGATCCGACCTGCCTCGCACATACCACTGGCTGAAATGATAATGTGCGGATAGACGATACCATTGAGCTCTTTGCTACGATCTACTTCACGGACATACTCCAGCCCACTCATCGTCAGAGGACCGTGACCATGCTCGATGAAAGTGCTGTAAGTCTCGGCGTCATAACACTCACGATGTTTACGAAAAATCTCCGTCGCATTGATCGCCAGTGGGCTGTCGACAAAGATTGGTAAATCGTATTTCATCTTGCCAGAGTGATGTAGCTCGTGCAGTACGTAGATGATCTCCTGTGTACGTTCGACAGAAAAAGCCGGAATGATAATCTTGCCACCGCGATGTACAGTCCGATCAATCACTGCAAGTAGATCATCTGCCATCGTCGAAAGATCACCGTGTTCACGATTGGCATAAGTCGACTCTGTCATCAAAATATCGAGATCTTTCATTTGCTCTGGGTCACGGAGGATCGGTAGATGTTTGCGTCCGAGATCACCTGTGAAGCCGATACGAGTAACTTTGTCAGCCGTATCGGAAACCTCTAGCTCTACCTGCGCCGAACCGAGGATATGTCCAGCATCATGGAAGCGTGCTCGTGTACCTACAATCGGCGTGAACCACTGCCCATACTCGACTGTCTGCACTAGCTTAAGTGTATCGATGACATCTTTTTCTGTGTAGATTGGCTCTGGTGCAGGCCAAACCTTTTTGGCCATGTAGCGTGCATCGTGCTCTTGGATATGTGCGGAGTCGAGCAGCATGATCTCGATCAAATCACGTGTCGCCGAGGTGCAATAAATTTTCTTATGATAGCCAGCCTTGACCAGACTGGGTAATGCTCCACTGTGATCGATATGAGCGTGTGAGAGGATCACTGCATCGGCTGCGACGACTTCTTTGGAGAGATTACGATTACGTTCGTTGGCTTCCGCCCTACGCCCCTGAAACATACCACAATCCAAAAGCAACTTACCACCAACGGTCGTAAGTAAGTGTTTACTGCCTGTGACTGTCTCAGCTGCTCCATAGGAGGTCAGCTTGATGTCTCGTCTGAGAGTGCGCTGATTTTTAGTTACTTTTTTGATAGTGTGCTTGGCAGCAGTAGTCATAATAGTTTTTGTTTTAGTTTTTGTTTTGCGAAGTACGGTATTTTTACTTACGCTTTGTGATGATCTCATCGATCAATCCCTGCTTACCATAAGCTTTCGCCTCGGTCGGAGTGAGGAAGTTATCACGATCGGTGTCTTTTTCTACTTGTGTCATAGACGCTCCCGAGTGCTTGGCAAGGATACCGTTGAGACGATCTTTAGTTTTGAGGATATGATTGGCATGGATCGCGATATCGCTCGCCTGTCCTTCCATACCACCGAGCGGCTGGTGGATCATGATTTCAGCATTGGGCAACGCGAAGCGCTTGCCTTTGGCTCCACCGGCTAGTAATACCGCGCCCATACTGGCGGCGATACCTACACAGACTGTCGAAACATCTGGCTGGATAAACTGCATCGTGTCATAGATCGCCAGACCTGCTGTCACATGCCCGCCAGGACTGTGGATATAGAGCGTGATATCCTTATTTGAATTATCATTCTCTAGGAAAAGCAACTGCGCGATAATGGTATTGGCGACAGAATCGTCAATCCCTGTACCGAGAAAAACAATACGATCTTTGAGTAGACGTGAATAAATATCGAAGGCACGTTCACCGTCCGCACTTTTTTCTATTACTGTCGGGATCAGCATATTGTTCGTCGGTTGAAACGAGCCAGATGTAATCCGTTTGATTTGTCCAGTGGCAGGATTGGCAGGCATAGAGATTTGATTAGATTCTCCTCATTTTAGCATGAAAAAGCTTTTTTTACAAATTTCAAGTGCGTATTTGTCCACCTATATCAAGTAAACTTTTAGTGATTTTTGCCAGTATTGCTTCACTCTCGACATCGCTGAGTGTTTTGGTTTTATCTTGAATCACGAAGCTAAATGCGAGTGATTTCTGACCTGACTCGACCCCCTCACCTGTATAAGTATCAAACAGCGCCAGCTCTGTAATCCGTGGATCAGCAGACTGAATGACCTTGATAACGTCGGCGACTAGAGTCTGCACTGGCAAAACGACTGCCAAATCACGCGGTACGCCTGGAAACTTTGGTAGAGATCTCGCAACAACAGTCTCTCGTTTGATCTTTTGTAGTATCGTCAGATCTAGATAAATATATGCACTTCTTGGTAAATCAAAATCAGTAGCGACCGCTGGGTGGACCTCCGCGACCAGACCGACAGTCTGACCGTTGATCTGAATATCCGCTGCACGTCCTGGATGAATAACCTTAGCTCCAGTTTCTGTCGCAATAAACTCTACCTCAAACTTCAAACCAGTGAGCAATGACTCCGCCACTCCATGTACCGCAGCATATGGATCTGGCTCACCGACGATCAAACCAACACAGACTGGGTATTCGATAATATCTTTACTGGTTTTTTCAAAGACTGTACTCACTTCGAACAGGCGAAAAGCTTTGATGTTTTTGATATTTGTCTCAGCGGCTGTCAGCAAGCTAGTCAGCAGGCGTGGTCGCAAGTATTTGTAGTCATCACTCGGTGGATTGACGAGTGAAGCAGCTAGAGTTGGCTCTAGATTAGATTTTTCGAGTGCTTTGGCGCTCACCAATGACAGCGTGTTGGTTTCATGGAAACCGTAACCGACTAGTGCGTCCTCCAGCTCTATTTGCAGCTCACGAGCACTATCGCGCTCTGGACTCGCTAGCTTTAGCACGGGGAACTCAGCTGGGATCTGGTTGTAGCCAGAGTGTCGCGCGACTTCTTCGATCAAATCAATCTCCTCGGTAATATCACGCCCCGCTCGAAAGCTTGGCACAATTACTTCGAATGAGTCTTTCTTCGATGTCACACCAAAACCTAGTGCTTTCAAAATTTTCTCAACTGTCTGAGGATTAATTTGAACTCCTAGTTTGTTGTTTAGATTTTCTAAGCTCAGAGCTAGCTTGCGCTGCTCGGGTTTGAAATTTGCTACATCTATACCTGCCTCTACTTTTAGTTTAGGGCAAGTTTCTTTCAAAATTTTCAAACAGCGCGCAAGAGCCACTGGCGGCAACTCGGGGTCAAGGCGTTTTTCGAAACGCAGACTCGACTCTGTCCGAACACCTAATGCTGTCGCAGTCTGACGTACATTCGCCGCTTCGAAATTTGCTGCCTCCAACACAATCTCTGTCGTACCATCTGAGACTTCGCTATTGGCACCACCGATCACACCAGCTATGGCGACTGGTTTTTCTTTGTCAGCGACGACCAGCATATCTGCAGTCAGCTTACGCTCCACACTATCGAGTGTTTTTAGCTCTTCGCCAGCCTTAGCTTTACGAATATTTAGTTCACTACCTGCAAGCCGAGCGGCATCGAAAGCGTGCAGTGGCTGCCCCAACTCCAGCAATACGTAATTAGTCGCATCGACGACGTTATTGATCGGTCGTACTCCACACGCTGTCAGACGCTCCTGAATCTGCTGTGGGCTCGGCTGGACTTTGATACCAGATACCTTCAAGCCTAGATAACGCGGACAAAGGCTCTTCTCTTTGACGGTGACTTTGAGCTGACCATTCAACTTGATTAGCTCGGATTTTGGATGCTTAAAATTTTTATCAAGTAGTACCGCTATCTCCCGTGCAAAACCTAACTGGGAAAATAAATCGGCACGATGTGTGATCGCGTGATTGTCGATCTCAAAGATCGTATCGCTTGGCAATGTCTCACTGACAGGTGTGCCGATCGGAGTATCCTCTGGCAGGAGCATGATACCCTCGCTTGCCTCAGCGAGTCCCAGCTCAGACTCCGAACAAATCATGCCACAACTTTCAATACCACGCATTTTACGCTTCTCGATCTTGAAATCACCAGGCAAAACAGCGCCGACTACTGCTACCGGCACGACTGCTCCTTCGTAGATATTTTGCGCACCACAGATGATAGAAAGCTGCCCCGAACCAATGTCGACTGTCGTTAGACGAATCTTGTCCGCACCTTCGATCGGTGCGATCTTGAGTATTTTACCGACGATTACCTTGGGGATATCGATACCAGTCGAAACAATTTGTTCGACTTCTGCGACTTTTTCCGTCAGCTCCGCTGCCAACTCAGCAGGTGCTACCGCCTTTAGGTCGACAAAATCAGCGAGCCAGTTTAGTGAAAGTTTCATGCGAAAAGGATACAGGATACCACCGCGAGCGTACAGAAATAGCGATAGTAAATATTACTTAATTTTTTAGATTAAATACTTGACTTTTTACGTATTTTATATTAAAATAAAGTACTTAAATAAAATTCAAATGTTCATTCAATCTTCAAAAATACATTTTAAATTTTTGACTGGCATACTACTGACATTAGTGGTTCTACTAGCTGGTTGTAGCGATACAGACGACATCACAGCAACTATCAACAACCCAATCCCAACTGCTGTAAGGGTGACACCCGTTGTACGCAGCACCTTTACCGATACCGTCACACTAGTCGGACAAGTCACTGCTGCCGAGTCAGTGACAGTCTCTCCCAAACGTAACGGACGCGTAGCAGAGGTCTGGGCAGATGAAGGCATGACAGTTACCAAAGGCACACCACTACTACGCTTGGAGTCAGCTGGTCTGACTGGCGAAGCAATAATCGCTCTCGCACAATCACGCCTAAGCGTCACAACAGCTAAAGATGCACTCATCAACACACGAAAAGTAACAACTGAATCAGTCAATAGTGCCACGACAGCAGTCCACCAAACACAAGCCAGTCTCTCCTCGGCACTGCTGAATCTAGAGAATACCGATCGTGAAACTACCGAGACAATTAATCAAATCTATGAAACTGCTAAACGTACACTCGATACCACCCTACTGACACTGACCAGCAGTCTAGAAGATTTGAATATGATCCTCGGAGTCGATATAGGCAAAGAGACTATCAACGATAGCTTCGAACAGTATCTCGGTGCACTTGATCAGACGACTTTACAGATCGCAGAGGATGATTTTCACACAGCACGAGAGATTCAACTAACCACTACAAACCTAGGACCACTAATGCGTCACGGAGAGATCGATAAAGCACTGACTATATTGGACACAGCACTCCGATCTGCCACTATAGCCGCCACCAGTACCGATGCCGTACTGGTCAAGACTGTCACAAGCAATACCTACACTCCAGCTATGCTGACTGCACACATCAATAGTGTCAATGCTGTCGAAAACAATCTCAACGCCTCACTAATCCAAATAGAAAGCAGTCAACAAGCAATCCGTACTGCAAAAATAGCCCGTAAAGATTCACTCGCTAGCCTGCGCGTCGCTATCAAAAACGCTCGTGCATCAGTCGACGGCAGTCAGGCCAGACTAGCAGTAGCCAATGCCAGTGCGGATCAAAATATCACTGCTGCGGCAAACGCACTTCAAATGGCAGAGCAAGCACTACTATCTACACAAGTACGATACGAACCACTCACGGTCGTCGCCCCACGTCCTGGAGTAATCGTCGCTAGACGAGCCGATCCAGGTGAGTCTGTCACAGTTGCTACGCCACTTTTTGAAATCGCAGAAATCGACACTGTCAAAATCACTATCGAGGTAACCGAACGTATAATCAATAAAATAGCCTTAGGTGACATTATCCCCGTCACAACTGATATAACTAAAAAAATCTTCTTGGCAAAAGTAACTCGGCGCGATCTAGCTGCTGATCCTGCCACCCATACTTTCACTATCGAACTCACACTAGACAATACTGCCCAGCTCCTGCTCCCTGGCATGCTCGCCAGCACCACCATCACAGTGGCAGAAAAACCAGATGTAATAATAATCCCGACTAGCGCAGTACTAACTGATATTGACACTGGTGAATCTGCGGTCTTTGTCTCTGTAGATGGAGTCGCACAAAAACGACCTGTCACTCTCGGTATGACCAATGGCAAAGACATCATCATCACTACAGGCTTGACGACAGGTGAGCTACTCATCACGACAGGTGCCGACTTCCTCGATGATGAGGAAGCAATTTTAATTATCGAATAAAATGCCATTTCGCCAAGACCTAACAGCTATCGGACGACTCGCTGCCTTCATGATAAAACGAGCACGCTTGGCTTTTTTGGCAATTGTGATTGTACTGGTCTATGGTCTCGGTGTCGCCTATCCTGCACTACCACGTCAGAGCTACCCAGACATCGAGCAGCCACAAGGATTCGTCACAGTCCCCTATCCTGGTGCGACTCCAACCGAAGTAGAAAACCTAATCGTCAAAAAACTCGAAGACAAAATTCAAAATATTTCTGAACTAGAAGAACTCTCCAGCAGCAGCTATGAAGGTTTAGCAGTTGTTGCAGCGACTTTTGAGGCTGGTAGCAATATCACAGACGTACTTCAAAAATTACGAGAGAAGGTAGATGAAGCAAAAATAGAATTCCCCAGTGATGCCAAAGACCCTAGTATCAATAGTCTCAATTTTGGCGATCAGCCAATCATTGAAATTGCTATCGCTGGTAATCCTCAACGTACACCAACCGAGCTAAAAGACTTTGCTGAACTCATAAGTAACCGCCTTGAAAAAATCAAAGGTGTCAGCGAGGTCAATCTCATCGGTGAACGCAAGCCTGAACTGCGTGTGAGGCTAGATCCACTCCGGATCGCAGGCTACGGCATCTCGGTCGAGCAAGTCGTCGGAGCGATCCGTACCGCCAATCTAAACCTACCCGGTGGTGAACTAACAATCGGCACAGACAAATACCTAGTCCGAGTCATCAGCGAGCTAACTGATACCGAACAAATCGCAAACTTGGCAATCCCAATAGGCAACAAACGAATCTTTATACGTGACATCGCCACTGTCAGTTCAGACTACGAAGAGGCCACCACTTTGACACGTGCTATGAAACGCCAAACTGACAACACACTCACAGGTGGTCCAGCGGTACTGCTACAAATAAAGAAAAAACTCAATACCAATATCATTCAGATTTCACACGATGCACTGGATATCTTGGACGTGATGAAAAACAAAGAACTACCCAAAGATATTCAACTCATTGTCACCCAAAACTTTGCCGAAGACACAGAAAACGACTTAACCAATATGCAAAGCAGTGCCATGTGGGGACTCGGACTCGTGATGCTCGTGCTCTTTCTCTTTATCAATCTACGGGCAGCACTCATCGCCAGCCTAGCGATCCCACTTTCACTCGGTATGGCATTTATCCTGATGACAATCACAGGCAGTACGATCAACTTCGTTTCACTTTTTGCACTCGTCATTGCTATCGGTATCCTCGTGGACAACGCCATTGTAATAGTAGAAAACACCCACCGCCACCTAAATCTCGGCGAATCACCCAAAGACGCTGCGATCATCTCAGTATCAGAAGTCGGCGTACCTGTCATTTCTGCCACGCTCACCACACTGGCAGCCTTTCTCCCACTCGCCCTCATGACTGGCGTCATGGGCAAATTTGTACAGATTCTGCCACTGACGATTATGTTTTGTCTGACTAGCTCACTCATCGTCGCACTACTCTTTACACCAGTCCTGAGTGCATACTTCGCTGCTACCCGCAAATCTGCGACAACCTCCAATCGCTTTTGGGATATTCTCAGCGCACCTATACGGTCTTTTCGCACTGGCTTAGACAATCTCGCAAAGCGGTACAAACCATTTGCTAGATGGCTCATGCATTCAGCACAACGCAAGCTAATCGTTGTCACACTCGCTTGGTCACTCTTTGCGCTCTCGATCTATCTACCACTTTCGGGTATTTTACCTACGTCTTTTTTTCCAAAAGAAGATGTCGGCATGCTGGTCATAAATATCGAGCTACCCCAAGGCACAAGTCTAGCTGGGACTAGCCGTCTTATCGCACCAGTTGAAGAGATCGCCAACCAAATCCCAGAGCTAACTGCCTA
>CAYVMX010000006.1:0-41861 GCA_964452725.1 uncultured Candidatus Peribacteria bacterium
CTCGCTTTACTGTGGCTACACCATTGATTTAAAAAAGCGTGAGGAGGCGCACAACGCGGGCAGGGGAGCGAAGTACACCGCGCCGCGACGTCCAGTCCAGATCGTTTACTCGGAGGAGTATGCGACCAAAGTAGCGGCGATGCAGCGGGAGGCGGAGGTAAAAAAGCTTAAAAAATCAGAGAAAGAAAAGCTAATTGCGTCAAGCTAAAGTGTTGAACACAAAATTTGCACAATCTTTTTCAAGGTGCTAAAAATAAAGGAGTATTTTTCCTTTAATCCCCTTTCTTATGGATGTTACTTTCTTCTCAGGGCTCTTTGGTCCGGTGATGCTTGCAGCTGGTATCGGTCTACTTATCAATCAAAAGTCTGTTCCCAAAATTATTGCGGATTTCGCCAAAAGTCCGGCACTGATGATGTTGGGTGGTGCGTTTTCTATTTTGATTGGTGTCTGGATCGTCCGCGAGGTCAATGTCTGGGAGCTTAATGAAGCTGGTCTAATCACTTTGATTGGTTGGGCTTCGGTCGTAAAAGGTGTCTTGTTATTGTTTGTGCCAAGTTTCGTGGTCGAAACGGCGACTAGTTGCTCGAAAAGTGGTGGACTCATGGCGACTGCCCATGGACTTATCACTATAGCTGGTGCTTGGCTCACTTATCTGGCGTATTTCGTATAGAGCGTGTCTGGAGAATGATAAATAAAAAGCCCCGCTTTGCGGGGCTTTTTTGATGGAAATGGAGAGATTCTTTGACTCGCTATACTCACTCAGGATGACATTTTTTAAATCTTTCCAGCGAGCTTGGCGCCCGGGGTGAGAGTTTTGGCACCTGGTGTCCAGCTAGCCGGACAGGCTTGCCCAGGATTTTTACGCATGTGTTGGAGAGCCTTGAGTTGGCGTAGTGTCTCCTCGATATTACGTCCGAGAGGACCATCGGTGATTTCGGCAGACTTCAGCACACCATCTGGGTCGATGATGAAACGCCCACGTGCTGCGATTCCTGCTTCCTCGATATAGACGCCATAGGCACGACAGACTTCGCCTGTAGGGTCGGCGAGCATTGGGTATTTTACCTTCTTAATTACTGGGCTGATATCTGCCCAGACTTTGTGACACCACTCGGTGTCTGTACTGACGGAGACTACTTCGACACCGAGTTTTTGGAGTTCGGCGTAGTGGTCAGCGACATCTCCTAGCTCGGTTGGACAGACAAAAGTAAAGTCAGCAGGATAAAAAAAGAGGACAACCCACTTGCCTTTGAGTTTTTTGAGGCTGATCTCGCTGATCTTACCAGCGTGAAAAGTAGTACCAGAAAAAGTAGGAGCTGCTTGACTGACTACGGCAGTCTCGAGGCAGCCATATTCGTCGAGTATTGGTTTTTCGATTGTAGCCATATAAAAAGAGAATTAAAGATAGAATAAAATAAAAAGTTGATGGCAAGTTTTATAGTCCGAGGGCGGCAGCTATGTCTCGTTCGTGTTCTTCTTCTTGAGATAGGATACCCTTGAGTACCATTTCAAGACCGTATAGCTCTAGCTCTTGAGCCTGTTTGATACGTTCATTGTAGCGTTTGATAGCGAGCTGCTCGCCAGCGAGGTCTTGTTTTAGCATCTTATGAGAATCCGTATCGGTATATCGCTCGGTGATTTCAGTAGTCGGTGTGCCGCCGATATAGGCGACCTGCTCGGAGAGTTGGATCGCGTGTTGGATTTCTTCGTTGACGTGGACTAGGAGTTCTTTTTGAATAGCTTGAAACTCTGCTCCAGTGATGACTGAAGCGTGCTGAACGTATTGGATCGCTGCGGCGTATTCGTAAGCGATGTCTTCGTTCAAGAGTTTAATCAGTTCTTCTTTAGAGGTTTTGTTCATAGCTAGATTGATTATTTGATAGTGTAATGAACATTATTTTAGATGTGTATTGTCAGGAAGGCAAAATCTTACTTTGGAAATAGTCGGTAGACTAGCTCTGCCATGTCCTCACGGGTGATTTGTTTATTCTCTGCATCGAATGTGTAGAGATAGAGATTGTTGGCACTGGCGTACTCAGTGAAGGGAGCATACCAAGCTTCACCGTTGCTGGCGGTACGTGTCCCGATCTTGAATGCTTTGAGGACGATCTTGAGTGCTTCAGCAACATTGATTGGATCAGATGGGTGAAAGCTACCATCGGAGTAGCCGTTGACCACGTCTTGATCCTTGCCTGCACAGACAAAGGGCGCAAACCACTCATCGGTGACATCAGAGAAGCAATTGGTGCCGCCAGTATTGCGGACACTGGCGCCCATGACGATTTTCATAAATTCGGCGCGGTTAATTGTATTCTTGGGTTTGAAAGTGCCATCGTCATAGCCAGCGACTACTCCTTTATTTTTTAGTGCTTCTATAGCAGTTTTAAACTCGGAGTCTTTGATGTCTTCGGCGAAACGTTCGCCATCTGAAAGGACATTGCTGGCGACGACAGTAGGCCGAATGTCGTTGGTTGGATCGTAAGTCGCATTAATTGCTTGGGCAATCGCCTCGGCGTTCAGAATCCCATTGGCATCACTGTTGTTGATGATGTAGTTGTAGAGTGTGGTATTGCTCATCTCAGGATATGCCGAGAGGATCAGAGCAGCGACACCAGCAACGATCGGCGAGGAAAATGAAGTACCATTCGATGGTTTGTAGCCCAGCACTATAGAAGTGCTGAGGACATCTTCGCCAGGAGCGTAGACATCGACACAGTCACCGTAGTTGCTCCATTCGGTACGGTAGCGGTTGTTGGTATCAGTTGCGCCGATACCCAATACCATGTTGCTACCGTTGTCATTACAGACTGGAGATTGAGGCACTCGAGTCAGATCGTAGCCTCGTCCACCGTTGAGGTCGCCATTACCAGCAGCGATCACAATGACCACCCCGTGCTCATAGGCATAACGAATCGCTGCATTGCTTTCGTCGCTGTAGCCAGCTACTCCATTTGATCCTAGGCTGATATTGATAATCTGCGCACCATTGTCGGTGGCATAGCGGATTGCCTCTTGTACAGCATTACTATCACAACCTTGCTCGCTACAAGCGAGCAACGACATCAGTTGGACTCGCTCGGCGATACCGGCGATGCCGGTGTTATTGTTGCGCACAGCGCCGATGAAGCCAGAGACGAGTGTACCGTGATTGCCCTGTTCGATGATTTCGTTGGTATTTTTAAGGAAGTTGTAGCCCCAGCGGTCGTCGATGTAGCCGTTGTTGTCATCGTCGATACCGTTGCCAGGGATTTCTCTTTCGTTGGTCCAGAGATTACCTTGCAGATCTTCGTGATTTTGATAAATACCATCGTCGATCACTGCGACAATCACTTCCGACTTGGTTGGCAAGAGTGCCCATGCTCGATCAATTTTGGTTTGAGTAAGATAGCGTTGCAGATAGGATTGTGGGTCATTGGTCAGCGGTACTCCAATCTTAAAGGGGATTACGACTTCCGCACCAGCACTATTACTAAACAATATTTCGGTGGTGACGATCTCACTTTCTGGTACTGTGATTTTGATTTGATTGGGTGACCAGCTGGTGACCTTGCCTTCGACCCTGCCTTCAATCCTGTCTACGTTTTTTTGGAAAAAAACCCTCCTCTGAACTATACCAAACCCGTAGCCGTCGATTGTCAAGGTGTTTCCTGGGAGCATTTTATCAATGACATTAGTACCATCTCCAATCATTGTGACGGTTGGTTTGAGCTTGTAGTCTACTGAGCCGACTTTGGTATTATTGCTATCATAAATGATGATTTGCCCACTGGCGGCCAGACCGTCTGGGACAACTATCCGGATGCTGCCATCATTCCAGTAGATGATGTTCTTGTTGCCAGATATAAAACAGTTATTTTTTACATCATTGAAACAAACCCCACCGTATTTACCAGGACCAGCCCCAAAACCAGGACCATTGATCGTGATTTCTGTACCGACCTCTATTTCTGCTTTGGGTAATAAGATAGCGAAAGCTGTCTCAAGATGAATCAGAAGACCGATGAGGGTAATGAGCAGGATTGTATTTGTGCGGAGCGATCTAGACATAAAAAGTAGCTAATTAAATTGGGATGAGCTTACAAATTGTTAAAATAAAATGCAAACTCTCTGCATAATTTTTTTAACTATAATTTAGTGTCTCGCTTAGTCCTTGAGTGGCAACAAAATACAAAAAGTGCTTCCTTTGCCCTTTTTACTTTTGATTACCAGTTCGCCTGCTAAGTTGTTGACAGCTTGAGCGACGATCGCGAGACCCAGTCCAGTGCCGCTGGCTTGATGGTTGGCATCGCGAGCGCGATAAAATGGCTCTAATATGTGTTTTTGTTCTGACTGGGTGAGTCCGATACCAGTGTCGCGGACTATCAAGTGGATTTGCCTATTAGAGTTTTTTAGCTCAAATGTAATTGAGCCATTGGTGGGTGTGTATTTGGTGGCGTTGTCGAGGAGGTTTTCCAAAATACAGCAGATGTGCTCTGGTGCGACAGTTAGATAAATATCTGGAGCTATGTCTGCATACCAAGTATGTCTCTGGTGGATCAGTGTCCTTTGTTCATAGATCTCACGGCAGAGTCGGGAGAGATTTAGTTTGTATGGGTCATTGACCTGCTTGAGTTTGAGTTGGTTGAGCGTGATGATGTCATCTAGCATATTGGTAGCACGGTCGATTTCAGTATTTATTTCTGCTATCAAATTAATTTGTTTGCGGTTGGTATCGGCTTTGTGAGCCTGATCTAGTAGTGCACGGATGATAGAAAATGGCTTTTTTAGCTCATGTGACAGCTGAGCAAGAGTGGTCAGTCTGGTGTTTTCTTCTCGGCGTAGACGGTAGTTGAGTGCGGTATTTTGGAGCCAGCTACTATGTTGCTTTTCAGCTAGGGCTGATAAGTTTGCTGTGAGTTTGGCGAGGGCAGTATAGTCAGTTGAGTACAAGTCTCATGTAAGGTTAAATATCAAAACGATAACCGACTCCGCGGATTGTGTGGATTGATTTGCCGAGTTTGCCGAGCTGGACGCGTAGTCGACGGATATGAACATCAATTGTATTGGAGAGCGTACGTGCTTCGGTGTCTCCCCAGACTTTTTCCAATAGCTCGGTACGAGTAACCACATCACCTATTTTTAGTAGTAAAAATTTTAACAGTTGAAACTCTTTATTGTTTAGTTTGAGTGTTTTGTTGCGCAGCTTGGCTGTATAGGAGAGTGTATCGATGGTCAGATCACCTGCGACTAGTTCGCGGTTTTTTTGTTTGTTGTTATCACTATTGCGGCGTAGTAGGGAGTGTACGCGGGCCAACATCTCTGGTAGGTGAAATGGCTTCACCAAATAATCGTCTGCACCACTGGCAAGTCCTTCTACTTTGTCCATTAAGTTACCTTTGCCAGTGAGGAGCAGGACAGGTGTTTGATCGTCGCGCTTGCGGAGCTGCTCTACTAGGTCTAGACCTTCTGTGTTTTCACCTTCGAAATTACGATCGAGAATTGCTAAATCATAACTATTAGTTTTGAGGTGAAATTCAGCGTCTTTGGCAGTGTGTACGGCATCTGGTGTGAAGTGTGCTTCGCGTAGAGTATCTACGATGAGTTTATTGATCTTACGTTCGTCTTCAGCGACTAGGATGTGCATAGTTTGGTGGGGGTTAGGTAGGTAGTATTGAGGGCAAAATCAAAGTAGTTCAGCTTCGTGAAAAGAGAAATAGCTGTCTTCTCCTAAAATAATATGATCTAAAAAAGAAATTCCAATTAGTTTGCCACCTTTTTTTAGTTTTGCGGTTATTTCTTTGTCTTGTTCAGAAGGTTTCGGGTCTCCAGACGGGTGGTTATGAATCAAGACAATGCCGACAGCTTGGTGTCGAAATGCTTCGGAAAAAATCTCTCTCGGATTGGTTGCGACACTACTCAGTGAACCTACAGAAATTTGTTTTTCACCTTTTAGTTGTTGGCGATTATTGAGACAAAGTAGTGTAAAGACTTCTTTTTTGGCGCGACGAAAGCGTGAGATAAAATGAGCTGCGATATCGGCGGGGGAATGGAGTGCATTTTGTAATGGTGAGCGTTCTTCTTCGTAACGGTGAGCTAGTTCAAAGGCTGCTTGGATAGTGGCAGCTTTGGCGGGTCCGATACCTTTGATCTCGGCTAGGTCTTCAGGCTCTCGCTCTGCGAGATTACGTAGACTGTCATCTGTGTCTAGTAGCTCACGAGCTAGATCTAGGCTGCTTTTATTTCTCTCTCTTGAAGTGTTTAGTAGAATTGCGATTAGCTCTGTATTAGTCAGATAGGCAGCACCAAATTTTTTGAATTTTTGGCGTGGTAGATCGATGGTCGAGATGTCTTTTAGGACTGCCATGTTTTTTTAAGTTAAAACTAAAATGCCTTGCTTTGGCTGGTTGGACAGCCTGTTAATGATAAATCGTTCTAGTTCGGTAGAGAGTTTTTTGGCTTCGCTTGCGCTTTTGATCGTCTTGGTCTGCGGCATGAAATCACCAAGTGCGATTGTAGTTAAGTTTTTTTCACCGAGGAGTTTTTGTAATTCGTGAATAATTTTGGGAGTAGTTCTCTTTGTAAAGAGATGTGTGATTTTTTCTATCTGAGAGAGGTTTAGTAGTTTGGTTAGTTTCTGGACGCTGGGCTCACGTGAGGTTGCAAGGATTTTATTAACTGACTCTTCACAAACAATAATTAGTTTAGTTTTGAGTGTAGCGCTGATTTTATTTGCCAGTATTTCAAACTCTCGAGTGGGGTCAATCTCAAAAAGTGAGATGCCAGCAATAGTTGGTTCTAGTGCTAGAACTTGTCTTATCTCAGAGTGTGTCTGATTTGGTATGGGGTATTTTTTGATGAGTTTTTTTAGTTCTGTAGCGAGTCGAGTGCCTCGAGCTAGACCAAGTGTCTTGATCTGGTCTAGTGCGGTGATGATTTCGACTTTGTGGGTCAGCTCTGGTAGATTTTTTTGCCAGGCTTGGATTGCTTGTTTTCTTTTGATAAGTCGAGCTAGATAGATTTGTTCGTATTCGAGGCGGTATTTCTCAAAATCGTGTAATACAATACTTTCAATTTGTTCTGAATTTCCTACTAGCTGAATATCAGCAAGACGCCTTTGTATCAGCTCTTGCATAAATCTCAACTTATCGAACTCGGGTGTGTCAGGTAGTTCTATCAAAAAACGTTTAATGCGATCTAGAGAGCTACTATTCGTAGTAACTTTTTTTAATTTGGGTGAGATGGATTTGAGTAGGGTTTGTTGTCGTTTGACTGATGATATCTCTGATCCATATGCGTGATCAACACCGAAGTCATTGGCGATTAGTTCGACTTCTTGACTTAGTCTTTCGATTTTGGAGCTGTAGTCTGCGACTTGCTGATTGAGCTGATGTTTGGCTGGTGTCACTATATCGGGTTTGGTTGTTAGTTTGATTTTTAAATTGGGTAGACCTTTGAGTTGTTTTATGATTGCTGCTTTTGCCTTTTGGGAGGTCGTGCTGCCGTCGGACTGGACACTGAGCTGGAGGGAAAACTTCATGACTAATTAATTAGAAAAGAGATTATTTTGATCTTTCCTGAAAAAAATACTTTATGCCAGCTAAGATGAAATTTTCATGAAATTCCTTAAGTTTTCAATGAAGACTTCAGAGTGGAGATTCTGCGTGTTTATTTAAATTAGGAGCTAGCACAGTGACTAGTTGTCTAGCGTAAGGCTCTTGATTTACGTTGCTAAATTGTTTTGCGGTGCTTGCTGGCGTCAAAGAATCTATTAGCCACTCCGTGATGTTTTGCGGTGCTGTGTCGGCACTGTAGACGTAATTATTGGCATAGGCTTCGAGTTTTTCTTGAAAATCTACTAAAAAATAATCACGCATGATTTTCAGAGCATCGTTGATTTGATCTCTGGTGTGTGTACGTAAATTATTATATTCGATTTGCTTTTTTTGTAGATATTCTGGTCCAAAGAAGTATTTTTCCCAGAGAGTCCAGAGTGCTTGGATCAATGAGGTCGGCAGCTTGTCACCTGACATACGTTGTTCAAGTTCTGAAATAATATCGCGATAAAAATAATTTTCTCTTTTATAGTTTTGTTTGGCATATTGCTCTTTAGTCAGTTGACCTGTTTGGCTTGGTGGACACAAGCTAGCAAATGAGCCAACGATCTGATCGATGTGTTTTTCCAGTGCTAGTGTTAGCTGAGCTTCAGAAAAATCAATATTATTTTTTTGTAAAGATTTTATGATTGTCGAGATTGTTAGCATTGGTATTTGTAGACAATGATATAGTGGTCTATCAGTCTCTGTAGCATCTGGACAGGTATGGCAAGTGAGGGACGCTATCATGCTGAGGTCACTTCGTACGTCTAGGACTATTTGTTGTATCTCTGAATCTGGTATTGATACATTTGCTCGTAGGGTATCGACTATCAGACTGGTTATCTGATAGCAGATTTCGTTACCGGTCGTAAAAACATTATCTGGCACTGGTGGGCTAGTTAGGGTTTGGTTCTCAAGTGGACGTGTACTTTGCCACTTTGCTTCTGAAATCAGAGTTAAATTTCGTTTGTTTATCTTTGGGACGAGAGTGCTAAACTGTAGACATTATGAAAGCTTCAGATTTTTTTGTTCGTTGCCTTGAGGCGGAGGGTATCAAGTATATTTTTGGTGTACCGGGCGAGGAGAATGCTGATGTGATGATGAGTCTGCTTGATTCTGAGATTGAGTTCATCACTACGCGTCATGAGCAGGGTGCGGCTTTCATGGCAGATGTCTATGGCAGACTCACTGGCAGTGTAGCGGTGTGTCTCGGTACACTCGGACCTGGTGCGACCAATCTCGTCACGGGTGTCGGCAATGGCAATATGGATCGTAGTCCGATGATGGTGGTCACGGGTCAGGGTGCGCTCAATCGATTACACAAGGAGAGCCACCAAGCGATGGATGTCATGCGAATGTTTGAGCCAATCACAAAGTGGAATGCTCAAATCAAAACACCTGATACGATCAGTGAAATCATCCGTAAGGCGAGCAAACTCGCACGCTATGAAAAACCCGGAGCGACACACGTAGAGCTACCAGAAGATGTCGCTAAGCTCGAAGTACCTGATGACTGGCAGCCATTGGTCAAGACTAAGCCACGTCGTCCAGCTCCAGATCGTCAGGCTGTACAGCAGGCTGTAGAGCTGATCAAAAATGCCAAGCTGCCATTTATCATCTCTGGTAATGGTGCGGTGCGTAAGCGTGCTTCGGCAGCTCTGCGCGAGCTCCAAGCGACGACAGGGATCTATGGTGCCAATACTTTCATGGGAAAGGGCGCGATGGGTGCGGATAGTAAATACAATCTCTCGACTGTCGGGCTACAGAGTCGCGATCATGTTTCTTGTGCTATTGAGCGAGCAGATCTAATCATCGCGATTGGTTATGATCTGGTGGAGTATCATCCACGTCTCTGGAATCATGGCAATAAAAAAACCATTATCCATATTGATTTTGAGCCAGCAGAAGTAGATCGCTACTACAACCCTGCGGTCGAGATCAATGGTGATATAGCTGACTCCCTACGACGTCTCAATCAAAATTTCGAAGATAAGATCGAAAAACGCCCTGATGAAAAGTATTTCGATGAGTTGCGTGAGCGTATGTTGGCAGATATCGCAGAATACAAAGACGACACGGAGTTCCCCATCAAGCCACAGAAGATCCTCTGGGATGTGCGTCAAGCATTGGATAAAAACGATATCCTCATCTCGGATGTCGGTGCGCACAAGATGTGGATTGCGCGCTACTTCCGCGCCAAAGATCCCAATACCGTGTTGATCCCCAACGGTTTTTGCTCGATGGGCATGGTCGTGCCGGGTGTGATCGCAGCACGACTAGTCTACCCAGATCAAAAACAAGTCAAAGTGCTCGGTATCTGCGGAGACGGTGGCTTCCTCATGAATGTTCAAGAGCTAGAGACAGCTGTACGGCTAAAGACTCAAGTGGTGATCATGATTTGGACTGATAGTAAGTACGGTCTGATTGAATGGAAGCAGCAAGCCCAGTTTGGCAAAACGAGTCACATTGATTTTGGTAATCCGGACTTTGTAAAGCTAGCCGAGAGCTTCGGTGCGCTGGGGTTGCGAGTCAAACAAACCAAGGACCTGCCTAAAATTCTGAAAAAAGCTTTTGCTCATGACGGACCAGTGGTGATCGACTGTCCGGTCGACTATCGGGAAAACATGAAGCTCACCAAACGTCTTGGTGAGATCGGCTGTACTATTTAATTTTTTTGAATGCCTAAACCCAAACCAATTTATCTCGCTGGTGAGTTCGTCACGACACAGGATACCTACGAAGTTCATTCACCGTACGATGAGTCAGTCGTGGCGACAGTTTGTCGAGCAGGGGAGTCTGAGATCGAGGCAGCTTTGGCTGCTGCGACAGCAGTCTTTGGGACTACGAAGAAGCTAGAGCCGTATGAGCGAGCAGAGATCCTCCATGCGATCGTAGCGGGTCTACGCGAGAGTAAGGCAGAGCTAGCGCAGCTAATGGCAGCCGAAGGCGGTAAGCCGCTTACGCTCGGACAGGGTGAGGTAGAGCGAGCGATTAGTACTTTCACCGATGCGGCCGAGGAAGTGCTACGACCAGAGGCAGAGTATCTCGATCTCGCACGCGCACAGCACTTACGTGGTCGGCGTGGACTGGTGCGACGTTTCCCTGTGGGTGTGGTGTATGGTATCGCACCGTTTAACTTCCCGCTCAATCTCGTCGCACACAAGATCGCTCCAGCTATAGCGTGTGGTTGTCCGATCGTGCTCAAGCCGAGTAGTCAGACACCATTGACCGCGCTCAAACTGGCAGAAATCATAAACACTACAAATCTGCCCAAAGGTGCGGTCAGCATCTTGCCGATGGATCGCAAGATTGGTGACAAGCTCAATCATGATGATCGAGTCAAAGTAATTTCATTCACAGGTAGCCCTGTCGTCGGTTGGAAGATAAATGAGAGTGCTGGCAAGAAAAAGATTGTACTTGAGCTAGGTGGCAATGCCGCAGCTGTCGTCGCACCGAGTGCTGATCTCGATCGTGCTGCTGACAAGATCAGTATCGCAGCCTTCGCAGGAGCAGGGCAGAGCTGTATCTCGGCACAACGGATCTTCGTTCATGAGTCGGTCTATGAAGAGCTAAAGACCAAGCTGGTCAAAAAAACTGCTGCACTAGTTTGTGGTGATCCTGCCGACGAAAAGACAACTGTCGGGCCACTGATTGATGCGAAGAACGCAGAGCGAGTCGAAGAATGGTTGAAGCAGGCAGTCGACCAAGGAGCGACGCTCCTGACAGGTGGACAACGTGAGGGCAACATCATCAAGCCAGCACTACTAGAAAATGCACCAGAGACTTGTAACGTGGTCAAAGAAGAGGTCTTTGCGCCAGTTGCCGTGCTGGCGAAGTATCAAGATTTGGACGAAGTCATCACTGATGCCAATGCTTCACGCTTCGGACTACAGGCAGGTATTTTTTCAACTGATTTTAATGAGATCAATCACTTCTACCGTGAAGTGGAGGCAGGTGGTATCGTCGCCAACGATGTGCCGACTTTTCGTGCTGACTCGCAGCCATACGGCGGTGTGAAAGACTCGGGTGTCGGTCGTGAGGGTGTGAAGTATGCGATCCGCGATATGACAGAGGAGCGTGTACTGATCTGGGAGGAGCAGTAGGTACAAGGCTTGAAAGTAGTTGTAAGCTAAAGTAAGATACTGACCTCTCGTGGTAACTGCCCGAGAGTTTTATTTTTCTTCCTTCCATGCAGCTGCTCGATGGTAAGGCACTCTCGTCAAAGATCCTCGCTGAGGTGAAACAAAAGGTTGCTGCGCTGCCTGTCCAGCTTGGTTTGGCAGTTGTTTTGGTGGGAGACAATCCTGCTAGCACTACCTACGTAGCTCAAAAACGTAAAGCCGCTGAGTCGGTTGGGATTAATTTTTTCGAGATCAAATTTCCCGAGAGTGTGACGACAGAGGAGCTACTGGCAAAGATCACTGAGCTAAATGCTGATCAAAATATCCACGGTATACTCGTCCAGCTGCCACTCCCAGAGCAGGTCGACAAGGCTGCGGTACTGCCTGCGATCAGCCCTGCCAAAGATGTCGATGGCTTCCACCCGCTCAATCACGGACGCAACTTCGTAAATCTCGCCAGTGCCGTGCCGCCAGCGACTCCCGCGGGGATCATCCGCTTGCTCGATGAGTACAAGCTCGAACTAAAAGGTAAAGAGATCGTCGTAGTCGGACACTCCAATATTGTCGGTAAACCACTCGCCATCATGCTGATCAATCGTAATGCGACGGTGACGGTTTGTCATGAATTTACAAAAGATCTGTCAGCTCATACGCGAAATGCCGATATCATAGTCTCGGCGACTGGTGTCGTGCATCTGATCAAGGCTGAGATGGTCAAAGACGGTGTAATAATCGTCGACGTCGGTGGCAAGAAAGTCGATGGTAAGCTAGTCGGTGATGTGGACTTTGCAGGTGTCAAGGAGAAGGCGGGCTATATCACGCCAGTACCGGGGGGAGTCGGTCCGATGACTGTTGCTACTTTGATGGAAAATGTTTTGCGTTGTTATAGCCAGCTAACTATTTAATTCACTATGTGTGGAATCATAGGTATCTCGTCTGCCGACTCTGTAGTTGGCGATCTCTACGACGGACTGAGTACACTCCAGCACCGTGGTCAGGACGCTGCCGGCATTATGACATTCGATGGACAGCAGTTTCATAGCAAGCGCGGAGATGGACTAGTCCGTGATGTCTTCCGCTCCAAAGATGTCACACGACTCGCGGGTACGACAGGTATCGGACATGTGCGTTATCCGACTGCGGGTAGCTACGATGTGCGTGAGACACAGCCTTTCTTCGTCAATGCACCGCACGGACTATCACTCGTTCACAATGGGAATCTGACTAATACTACCAAGCTCCGTCGCGAGCTGAACCAAAAAAACATTCGTCATCTCAATACCGACTCTGACTCGGAAGTCTTGCTCAATGTTTTTGCTGAGGAGCTGTGGTATCAGCGTTTAAAGAAAACTCAGCCGAGTAAAATATTCGCCGCAGTCAAAAAAACTATGCGACGAGTGACGGGTAGCTATGCTGTCGTTGTACTGATCGCAGGACAGGGATTGCTAGCTTTTCGTGACCCACAGGGCTTGCGTCCACTGACACTCGCGAAGCGCCAAGCTGCTGCTCGCGATGAATATTTGGTGGCTTCCGAAGGCGTGACGGCGATTGCGTTGGGTTATGAAGTCCTAGGTGATATCGCACCAGGTGAGGCAGTTTTCATCTCTGATGCTGGCAAGCTTTCGCGTCAGCAATGTATGCCAATCACTTGGTCACCGTGTATTTTTGAGCACGTTTATTTGGCGAGACCAGATGCTGTGATTGATCAAATCTCGGTTTACAAGACTCGTCTACGAGCAGGGGAGTATCTGGCCAATCAGATCAAAAAGGCCAAGCTCAAGATCGATGTAGTGGTGCCAGTGCCGGACACTAGCCGCACAGCCGCGCTGACAGTTGCTTCGGTGCTCGGAGTCAAGTATCGCGAGGGTCTGATCAAAAACCGCTATGTTGCACGGACATTTATCATGTCGACACAGGCGAAACGCCAAAAATCAATTCGGCATAAGCTAATCCCGATTGAGCTAGAGCTACGGAAGAAAAATGTCTTACTGGTAGATGACAGTATCGTACGCGGCAATACAAGTCGTCAGATCGTCGAAATGGTGCGCGGTGCTGGTGCGAAAAAAGTGTATCTCGCTTCGGCGAGTCCAGCGCTGAAGTATCCGTGCCCATATGGTGTAGATATGCCTAGTAAATCAGAATTCATCGCCAACAAGCTCAGCACAGAGCAGATCCGTAAAGTACTCAAAGTAGATGCGCTCTTTTATCTAGATAAAAAGAATCTCGTAAAATCTTGCCAAGCTGGCAATGCGACCATCAAAAGGTTTTGTACGGCTTGTTTCGATGGTAAATATCCTACCAAAGAGGTGACACCCAAGTATCTCGCAGACTGTGAACGTGCACGAGCTGCCAATCACGATGAGACCGAAGGTCAATTAACACTACTCTAAGCTATGAAAATCCTCCTCGTCGGCAACGGTGCACGTGAGCATGCGATTGCAGAAGCGTTGGCGCGTTCAGCTCATCAGCCTGAGCTCGTCATCTACGCCAATAAAACCAACCCAGCGCTGGTAAAGCTGGCGACTACCTATGAGCTGACGGATTCATTGCTTGATTTCGACCAGTTAAAGGCACTTGCTGAGCGCGAGCAGCCCGACTTCGCCATCGTCGGTCCAGATGATCCGATCGGTGCTGGTGCGGCTGATGTACTAGAAGTAGCTGGTGTACCGACCGTCGCGCCGGTGGCAGAGCTGGCGCAGCTAGAGTCCTCCAAGGCTTTTACGCGACAGCTACTCAGTGATTACAATATCGAAGGTAATCCAGAGTGTATGAGCTTCCTCAAGTGGGACGACAAAATCACAGAAACTGAAATCATGACTATGGTGGAGAACTTCTTGATCCACCTTGATGGACAGTTTGTAATCAAAGCTGATGGACTCTGTGGCGGCAAGGGCGTCAAAGTCGTGGGTGATCACCTAGCTGGTATCAAAGATGGACTACACTACGCCCACAAGTGTCTCACAGAAGATGGCAAAGTAATCATAGAAGAGAAATTAGTAGGAGAGGAGTTTAGCTATATGTTCGTCACCGATGGTCACACACTTGCGGCTATGCCAGTCGTCCAAGATCACAAGCGAGCCTTCGAGGGTGACAAAGGTCCAAATACAGGTGGCATGGGTAGCTATTCAGATGCTACTCATTCATTGCCATTTCTCTCTGAGCAAGACATCGCCAGCGCGACCAAGATGACCGAGGAGGTGCTCGTAGCGCTCAAGCAAAAGACTGGCAAACTCTTCCGTGGTGTCATGTATGGTGGCTTCATGGCGACCGCCTATGGTGTCAAGCTAATCGAATACAATGCTCGCTTCGGCGATCCAGAGGCTCTCAATGTCTTACCAATCCTCAAGACTGACTTTGTAGATGTTTGTCAGGCGATTTTAAACGGTACGTTGGTCGATCTACCGCTTGAGTTTGAAAAAAAGGCAACTGTGGTCAAGTATGCTGTCCCAGAGGGCTATCCAAACACTCCCAAAGCAGGAGCAGAGATCAAACTGCTCGGTATTCCCGATGGTTGTCGTGTCTACTATGCTGCCGTCGATCAGACTGCTGACGGACGACTATTGACTGGTACGAGTCGAGCACTAGCTTTCGTCGGAATCGCCGATACTATCACTGCTGCTGAGCAGCTCGCTGAGGCTGGTGTACAGGCTGCGAGCGGACCGCTCGCACATCGTCGTGACATTGGCACATCTGCGCTCATAGAGCAGCGCATAAGGCATTTACATAATCTACGTCAGAATGTCTGATTGGATTATCTCAGCTGTGATTGTTTTTGTATTGGTAGATTTACTGTTGATGGCTTGGGTTTTTTACCGTCGCCGCCGCCGTCCACGTATTTCCGCTAGTGAGCTAGATTTTGTACGACGACAGTGGCAGTTGATTCGGCATGGCAATAATCCCAAGAACGATATCCTCGAAGCTGACAAATTATTGGATTTTGTGCTCGGTAAGCAGGGTTATACAGGATCTCTAGGTGAAAAACTCAAATTAGCTAGTAAGCTATTTTCCGATTTGAATGCTGTCTGGGCAGCCCACAAACTACGAAATCGCTTGGCACATGAGCTGGATTTTCAGCCAAATAATACAGAAATCACTGCCGCACTGGCTGGATTTCATCGTGCCTTGGTTGATCTAGGAGTAAAACTCTAAATTACTTGCTTTTTTGCCTATTTTATGGTAAAATAGAATGAATTTGATAATTTTTTAGTTAGTTGTCAAAGCTAGTCAAATGCCTACTTTTCATTACCTTGCCGTCCAGAATGCCGATAATCGTAAAATGATGGGGCAAATCGATGCAGATACTGAATCTGCTGCACGTGCAGAATTAAATAAAATGGGTTTGGCTATCTTGTCGCTCGATACCAAAGTGCCCTCTAAGAAGAAACCAAATGATAATCTGCGGACTTTTGAGTTTGAGGCGACCGACTCTGGTAACAAATCTGTCGATGGTACGATTGAGGCTTATGATCGAGAGGCAGCTTACGATCGCCTGACGACAGAGTTTCACTTCAAAGTGACTTATATTTGCCTAGAGAGTTCTTCTGCTGCCGAAAAGAAAAAGGCACATATAGATGGAGTTGAGTCAATCATTGAAATCAAACAGGCACGTGAAAATGCTGCTGAGGTAGCTTATAAAAAAACATTTAAAGGCGGTCTCGAGGAGTTGGTAAAGAAAGCCGAAGATGCCTTCAAAAATACTGATGAAGCAGGTACTACACCAGCTACACCTGTCGCCCAAACTACAGAGTCTGCCACTGAGACGGCAGACGAGCAGCAAGATCAACAAATTGAAAAAGAGTCTGTCAAACATAAAGAGTCTGATAAAAATCCCAATACAGCCCCTGAGCGTGCCAAGCTCTCACATCCAGAAGATGAGGACACCTTTGTCAATCGTTTTGCTGATAAATTTAAGAAGTCACCCTTACAGCATAGTTGGACTGAGTGGCAATTTTCTAAATCTGGCCTACAAAAATATTGGCAAAAATTGGGTTTCGCTTCACTGGTCAAAAACATTAAGAGTAAATTTTCAACGGATGCTGATGACGAATTAGAGTTTTCTGTTGATCTCGTAGAGCCAAAGAAGACTGACTCACCAGTACAACCTCAGTCCGCGACAGCCTCTGAGATAAAGTTCAATACTGCTACAGCTAAATTATCAACATTGTTGAAGGCGGTTATTTTCCCACCAGCCGGACAGACACATGCCCAAGCTTATGCCATATTCAAGAATGCCTGCCTAACTAGGCAACAAAAAGTTCAAACTACGAGAAAGCTAAATGGTATGTTGCGTGAGTTGCATCGCGGAGCAGCTATTGAAAAATTTTGGCAAACGGCAGCCTATTTTATTAGCACGCTGGCATTCTTATATTTTACTTATTTTCTGCTTGCGAGTTTCGCTTTACAGTATGAGTGGGGAAAGTTTTCGTATTTGGCCACTGTGACGGTAGGGCATAGTACATTTATACCCTACATTACTTTTACGTTGATTTTTATACGCCTGCTGATCAGTATTAGGTCTCATTTTACTGCTCATCGAGCTGTTGCTACTTCACTTTTGTTTACATCTGGAGCGGTGTTGCTCTTTGTAGCAGGTGTCAATGTGCTTTACACTTAGGTTTGATTGACTGATTTAGTGATCGCAAATCGGTTATTTTTTGTGCTAAACTCTCGCGCGTATGTGGCCAAATCTAATCATTGCGGAAAATACTTTTCCTGTGTACAACTTAGTTTTGGCAGTTGGGGTATTGTTGAGTTTATTGGTTTTTATCATTGCCTCTAGACGTAAGCGTATGGCAGTTGCTTTTTTAGCAGATCATTTCTTTTTGCTTTTTGGAGTTACTTTTTTATCTGCGCGTCTAGTGGAGGTGCTATTGCGAGGGTATTCTTTTATTGATTCTTTATTTTTTTGGCAGGATCTTAGTTTCAATTTTTACGGTGGCTTGATTGGGTTTTTGCTAGCACTTTATTTTATTTGTCAGCGTAAAGGTGAGAATTTCTTTGCTTGGTTGGATCTCACAGCTCTTGCTACTGGCTGTGTTTTGATCTTTCATCACTTGGGTACGTTTTTGGCCGGTAGAGCCTGTGGTGTGCACACTAGTTTGTTTTGGGGTATTACTTTTACTGATCCAGCTGTCGATGCTGCTTGTTTGGCTTCTCCGCCAGTGCATCCTCTACAGCTTTATGCCATGCTTTTGACAGTTTTGTTTTTTGGGGCAGCAGTTTTTGTATTTCGTCGTACGCGTATCACTGGCAAGGCAGGTTTATTTTTAATATTAATGCTTTCTTTATCGAGCTTTTTGCTTGATTTTCTGAGAGCGGATTCAGCACCAGCTTTTGGTGGTTTACGGGCTAGTCAATACTTTGCTATCGGGCTTTCTTTGTTGGCAGTCTGGCTGCTGCTGCGGCTCAAACATGCTACTCATCACACTCACAATTCTGAATTACATTTACACCCACCTACGATATGATTGCTCTGCCTGAATTATTGACCAATTTAACTGCTGGCGATTGGTTAGGACTTAGCCTGAAGGGCGTTTTTGTTTACTTCTCAATCCTCTGGGTAGCACTCGTAGTCTGGGTAGCGCGTGATGTCGTTGGACGTACGCGTAATCTTGTATTTCAAGTTTTGGCGATCGTATTGGCTATCTTGCTCAATATTTTTGGACTTCTGATCTATTTGATAGTCCGCCCACAAAAGACCTTACTGGAGAGTTATTACGAAGAAGCAGAGCAGAAAGCTCTGACTGAAAATGAAGAGATTTGCCCTCATTGCGAGTCTCCGTTGCCGCTAGAGTTTCGTTACTGTCCACACTGTAGTGCCGAGGCACGTCTGCCATGTACCAAATGTAAAAAACTTATGAGTAATAATTGGTCAACGTGCGCCTACTGTGGGGCTGACAGGGGTAATGCAAAAAAACCAAACCACTCAGAGAAAAATAAATCTAAATCTGCCAACAAGAAATAGGGTCAGACTAGCCAAGTCCTAGTTTCTTGCGTAATGCTTCGGCATCATCATCATCTTTTTTGGACTGTTCTTTTTGTTTAGCTTGATGCTCGATATCATTCCAGTCGTCTTTATGCTTTTCTTCCAGTTTTTTTAACTGATCGGAATGTTTCTCATTTAGTTCGGAGAATTTTTTTTGCTCTTCTTTAAAAATTCGTATTAGCTCATCAATTTGGTATTGGCTGAGCTTGGGGATACTGGTGATGATGCGTTGCTTCTCAGTCTTCGTGAGGCTGATGCTGCTAGCGAGGAGTGTGAGGAATTTCTTTTCGTCAAACTGAGTGTTTGGGTGGGTTGGGACTGGGACAGTCGTGATGAAGCTGTGATCGTCGCCACCAGTGATGAATTGGTCTTCGCTCAGCTCATTGTCGCCTTGGAGTGGTGATGAGCCTTTTTTGTCATTGGTGGTGCTCGGCGGTGGTGGCGTGCCAGAGTCATCGCCACTGGGAGGTGGCGGTGGCGGCGGAACGGGAGTATCACCCGTGGGTGGTTTTTGATCAGTGTCAGACATTAATATCAGTTTACTGTATTTTTCTAGTAAAATAAAAGTCCATGGCTCAAACAAGTCTCACAGTGCTCGGCGCGACTGGCAGTATCGGTCGCCAAACACTCGCTGTCGTGCGTCAGTTTCCGCATGATTTCAAGGTTTTTGGTCTGTCGGCAGGGGAGAACTGGCAGCTCCTCCTGCGACAAATTCGAGAGTTTCGCCCTCGCTTCGTGGCACTCCGGAGTCCGGAGGCAGCCGATCTCCTCGCTCGCAGGACCAAGGTACCGATTTTGGTTGGTGGGGAGGGTGTCCTCCAGCTAGCTCAGAAAAAAGTCGATCTGGTCGTGTCGGCGATCACTGGAGTAGCGGGGTTGGCTCCGACGCTGGCAGCACTCCGCGCTGGCAATGATATCGCGCTGGCGAATAAGGAGAGTCTCGTGCTGGCAGGGGAGCTCACCATGCGGACTGCTCGTCGACATCGGGTAAAGATTTTCCCAGTGGATAGTGAGCACTCGGGGGTTTGGCAGCTGCTCGAGGGGCGTGATCCCCAGACTATTCGTAGAATAATCCTAACCGCTTCGGGTGGAGCGTTGCGAGATCTGCCACTCACGAAACTGAAATCTGTGACACCTAGGCAGGTGCTCGCGCACCCGACTTGGCAGATGGGTGCCAAGGTGACGGTGGACTCGGCGACACTGGCAAACAAGGCTTTCGAGGTTATCGAGGCACACCACCTCTTCGGCGTACCGTACTCCAAAATTGAAGCAGTGATCCACCCACAGTCGCTCGTCCATGCGCTGGTGGAGCTGACCGATGGTAGCCTGCTGGCACAGCTCGCCGAGCCGGATATGCGGCTGCCGATCCAGCTAGCTTTGAGGGCAAATAGTAAGCAGCCGACAGCAAGCAGAATTATCAAGCGGCTGGACTTAGTGGGCAAAAAACTAGAATTTCAGAAGATCGAGGCGAAGCGTTATCCGTTGTTTCAGATGATACTCGCCGCGGCAAAGCAGGGTGGTCTCGCGCCAGCAGTCGCGGCACTGGCGGCTGAGGCTGCCGCCAAGCGGTTTCTAGATGATCAGATACCGTACTCCGAGATGTCAAGGATCGTCAGTCGGGCACTTAGAGATGTGCCACGAGGTTCAGTCAGTGAGGAAAACATTGCCCGCCTACAGGAGAAATATCTGGGAGACTCTTTGATTCGATCAAAATGAAAAAGTTGATAAAAGTCAGTGCGATCTTGCTGGCGGCAGGGGCGGGTGTGCGCCTGAGGGCGAAGCAGCCCAAGGCTTTCGTTGCGCTCGGTGGTGAGCCGCTGTTTTTGCGTTCGCTGCGGGTTTTGCAGGGTCATTCGCAGATCCAAGAGGTAGTGCTGGTCGTACCGCGAGCGTATCTGGCGCAGACTCGCAGGCTCGCTCCTGCGGCGCAGGTGGTGGTGGGTGGTGCGACGCGCGCGGCTTCGCTTGCAGCTGGATTGAAAAAGATTGATGAGATTCTTCGCTCCACTCAGAATGACAGTTTTGTATTAGTTCACAATGCGGCGAATCCGTTTTTGACGAGTAGGGAGATCACAGCGACTATTCAGGCGGCTGAGAAGTGTGGTGCGGCAGCAGTCGCACACTCTGCTACGGCGACAGTGAAGCAGGTGGCTGGCGGGAGAGTGGTCGCGACGCTCGATCGGAGCCAGCTTCAGCTGACCGAGACTCCACAGGTTGTACGACGAGATCTGCTCACACAGGGGCTAAAAATAGCCAAACAGAGGAAGCTGGCGGTCACCGACGATATCCAGCTCGCCGAGCTAGCTGGTATACGACCGCGACTCGTGCCAGTGAGTGAGCAGAATCGTAAGATCACGACTGCGGCTGATTTGAAGGACACAGAATACAGGACACAGAACCCAGAATTTCGAACTGGACTGGGGCAGGATAGCCATCCTTTCGCGAGCTACAAGAAGCCGCTAGTACTGTGTGGAGTCCGGATCAGTGCGACTGGTGGGCTGGCGGGCAATAGCGACGGTGACGTCGCGCTCCACGCGCTCTGTAATGCGCTCAGCTCGGCTGTAGGCGGTGGCTCGCTCTCTACTTGGAGTGACGCGCTGTGTCGGCGCGGGATCAAAGACAGTCGACGTTATCTCGCGGAGATAGTCGCCAAGCTCGCCCGAGATAACTGGCAAATAGTCAATGTCAGCCTGAGCCTAGAAGCCGCTCGACCAAAAGTCGAGAGTATTTCTCCGAAATTTCGGAGAAATTTGGCTGGATTGCTAGATATCGCTCCAGAATGTATCGGTATCACCGCGACGACAGGGGAGCGACTCACCGCGTGGGGTCGGGGCGAGGGGATTCAGTGCTTTGCTTTAGTTCTTTTGAAAAAATGCGAGTAAAAGCCCCTGCCAAGCTCAATCTCGGTCTCAAGATTCTGGGCAAACTTCCAGACGGTTTTCACGAGTTGGATACAGTCTTTGCGCGGATTAGTCTCTGTGATGAGCTGGAGCTTGTACTCAGAAACGATGGCAAGATCAAAGTAGAAGTAATTGGCGAAAAAATATCGCTACAAGAGAATCTAGTCTATAAAGCCGCGATGCTGCTAAAAAAGTTTACTTCAAAACAAAATGGAATCTCGATCACTCTCATGAAAAAAATACCCAGTGGTGCAGGGTTGGGTGGTGGTAGCTCGGACTCCGCTGCGACTCTGAAAGCTCTGAATCGACTCTGGGGTCTGAAGTTGAAGCGCATAGAGCTGGAAAAGCTAGCCTTGGAGCTGGGGAGCGATGTGCCGTTTTTCCTGCGCTCGGGTATCCAGCGTGGGCAAGGTCGGGGAGAGCTGCTGACGAGATACGAGCTACCAAAGAGTTTTCCACGACACGTTGTATTGATCGTGCCGAAGGTGCGGGTGAGTACGGCGTGGGCTTATGGACAATTATCAATTACGAATTTTCAATTCTCAATTGTGAAGAGGAGCTTTTCGCTCTCAAATGATTTCGAAGAGGTGGTATTTCAGAAGTACCCTGAGCTAAAGCAGCTCAAAAAACAGCTCAAAAGGTCTGGAGCGAAGTACACTAGTCTGAGCGGTAGTGGCAGTGCCGTGTTTGGTTTGTTTCAGGATCAGCCGCAGGTCGAGCAGCTAGAAGAGCTTGGTGAGGTTGTTGTCTGTCGGCTCTTGGTTTGAAATTTGCTAAAATATCACGGCTGCCTGCCCAGGTGGTGGAATGGTAGACACGTACGCTTCAGAAGCGTATGAGCGCAAGCTCGTGGAGGTTCAAGTCCTCTCCTGGGCACCACGATGGTTCTCGACCTTTAGGTCGAGGTTCTTCGTGGTGTTTGGAGCGGCGCGAAACTCTAGCCGTACCGACTTTTAGATTTTCTCCAGTGGTGCGATGCTGAGAGCAAGCTTCTTCGTACCGGTCGTGCCACCGAAGGCGACTTCGACGATACCGCCAGTGATTTTTCGTACTACGCCAGTGCCAAAGACGGGGTGCTCGACCTGATCGTCGAGGGCAAACTCTGGTAGGGCGAGGCTTTCTGTCGGTTCGTCGTCATCGTCCCAGCTCTGCCTACCAGTAGCCGAGTTACGGCGCGTGATTTCTAGTTGGCTCTCTGCGGTGAGTAGCTCGCTGGGGATACTAGCTAGGAATTCACTCGGGGCATTGACTTGTATCTCACCAAAAAACATCCGCTGACGGGCATGGAGCAGGAAAATCTGATCTTCGGCGCGAGTCAGCCCAACGTAAAAAAGACGGCGTTCCTCCTCTAGCTGGCGTGGTTCGAGGAGCGTGCGGGCATTTGGGAAGATACTCTGCTCTAGTCCAACGAGGAAGACTATGGGGAACTCCAGCCCTTTGGCGGCGTGGAGTGTCATCAGTGTGATGACATCGTGCTCATCGTCTTTGCGCTGGTCGGCGTCGGTCAGGAGGGCGACTTCCTCGAGGAAAGTGGCGAGCGAGATACCAGCTTCGAGGTCGTTGTATTTACTGGCGACTGAGATCAGCTCGAGGACATTCTCATAGCGCGTCTCGCCTTCGATCGTACCCTCTAGGCTCCAGTACTCTTTTAGCTTGGTGCGAGTGAGGATCTTTTTGATTACAGTAGAGACTGGTTCAGCTTGATTGATCTCTTGGAGATGGACAATATCTGCTGCGAATTGTTTCAAAACCTCCTGCTTGCTGGCTGGGATCGGTGTCTGCTCTGGTCGCTGGAGTGCCTCCCAGAGGCTACTGCCAGACGCTTGAGCGAGTGTCTGGAGGGCTTCGATTGTCTTGGCGCCGATCTTGCGCGGGGGAGTGTTGATGATTCTGAGGAGCGAAACTTCGTCGGCAGGGTTTTGGATTACTCGCAAGTAGGCGAGGACATCTTTGACTTCTTTGCGCGCGTAAAACTTCACACCGCCGATGATCCGGTGCGGGAGTGCGTGCCGCAGGAAGGCTTCTTCGAGTACGCGACTCTGAGCGTTCGTCCGGTAGAGTACGACACAGTCTTTGTATTTGTTTGCCTCAGTTCGGATTCTGCGCATGATCTCTTGCGCTACAAACTCCGCTTCTTCGCGTTCATCGCGTAGCTGGAGGAGGTAGATCTTTTCGCCGTCGTCGCGTTCGGTCCAGAGTTTTTTGTCTTGGCGGTTTTTGTTTTGCTTGATCGCGGCGTTGGCAGCATCGAGGATTACTTTGGTGCTGCGATAGTTTTGTTCCATTTTGATTTCCTTGGCTTCAGAGTACTGCTTGCGAAAGTCGAGGATATTCTGAATCTGCGCTCCCCGCCATGAGTAAATGCTCTGATCGGGGTCGCCGACGACACAGAGGTTGCGATACTTCTCGGCGAGTAGATTGGTAAACATGCTCTGGACGTGGTTGGTGTCTTGGTACTCGTCGACACAGATGTAGTGCCAGCGCTCTTGGTAGTGGTCGAGGACTGCGGGGTGCTTTTGGAAGAGCTGGACAGTCAGTGCAAGTAGATCGTCGAAGTCGACTCCGTTATTTTTGAGTAGAGCTTTTTGGTAGAGTGGATAGACTGCGGCGACCTGTGCGGCGAATTTTGAGTTCGCCACGTAGTTGTCTGGTCCGACCATGTGTGCCTTGGCCCAGCTGATCGCACCGATGATTGCTTTGGGTTTGTACTCTTTGGGGTCGATTTTTAGCTCGTTGAAGATCTGACGCATGATCGCCTTTTGGTCTGTGTCATCGTAGATCACGAAGCTACTCTCACGTCCGAGGTGGTGGATCTCGCGTCGTAGGATCTGGACGCAGATCGAGTGAAAAGTGCCGACCGTCGGCATTTCGCTGTATTTATAACCTTCTTTTAGGTTGAGGAGCTGTTTGATACGCTCTTTCATCTCCTGTGCGGCTTTATTGGTAAAGGTCACGGCGAGGATTTGAGAGGGCGATACTTTCGCATGCTCGATCAAATAAGCGACTCTACAGGTCAGCGCGCGAGTCTTGCCCGAGCCAGCACCAGCGATGATGAGCACAGGTCCTTTGGTCGCTTGGACAGCCTCTAGCTGTTTTTCGTTCAAATTCGCTAAAATATCGGAGTCAGACACCGAGGCAGTTTAGCAGAAAACCAAAATCGGAATTACTCAATCGTGATCGCACCGACTGGGCAGGCGTCTTTGGCTTCTGTCGCGTTTGGACCATTTTGGTCTTTGACATGGCTCTTGCCATCGTCTTGCATCTCAAAGACCTCAGGAGCGACACTAGTGCAGATACCACAGCCGATACAGGTATCTAGGTTTACTTTTACAGTTGGTTTGGTGTCGCCAGATGGCTGAGCATTATCGTCATTATTCGGTGGAGTAGTAGAGTCTTCGTTCATTGGATTGAGGTTGGGGTTTTTTAAGACTAAATTATTTTAGAGTGATTTTTGCGTTCTGTCGATATTTTTTAAGCTGCCTGACTAAATTTTACCAATGCTGCTAGTTTTTCTTTCGCTTTGCCGCTGTCGATACTCTCCTCGGCGAGTGGGATACCACTCTGGAGGTCAGCGACAAGGTCGGCTGCGACGAGGACTGCGGCGGTGTTTAGCACTACGATATCGCGCTTCGGGCCACACTGACCAGCGAGGATATCACGGGTGATTTGGGCGTTTGTAGTGACATCACCACCTTGCAGAGCGTCCAGCTCCACTCGTTCGAAACCAAGGTCTTCTGGCTTGACCTGCCAAGTCTTGATCTCATCATCTTTCAGCTCAGCGATCTCGGTAGTACCGGTCGTCGTGAGCTCATCTAGACCATTGCCGTGGACGACGAGGGCGTGTTCGTGCCCCATTTTTTCTAGTACATTGGCGATGAGTGGTACGAGCGCAGGTTCGAATACACCGATCACTTGGTGGAGTGCTCCGGCGGGGTTTGTCAGTGGTCCGAGTAGATTAAAAATGGTGCGGCGTTTGAGCTTTGCTCGTACCGGAGCGGCGTACTTCATCGCAGGGTGAAAGTTCGGCGCGAAGAGGAAGCCAATCCCAACTTGCTCGATCTCTTGCTCGACTCTCGCTGGTGGTAGGTCGATTTGCACTCCTAGCTCGACGAGGACGTTGGCACTGCCGCACTTACTGGAGACAGCTTTGTTGCCGTGCTTTGCGACTGCGACACCTGCGCCAGCTGCTACGAAGGCGACAGTAGTCGAAATGTTGAAAGTGCCAGACTGGTCGCCACCTGTACCACACGTGTCCACGAGTTTGTCCACATCAGGACGGATACGCACCGCTTGCTCACGCATGACGATCGCACTGCCAGCGATCTCGTCAGCGGTTTCACCTTTGTCAGCGAGCAGTACCAAATACTCTTCCAGTTGCTCTTCGCTTGCTTTGCCAATCATAATCACTGTCATAGCAGCTGCGGCTTCGTCGGTGGTTAGATCATTTTGCTCACGGAGTTTTTTCAAAAAAGCAGTTAGCATGGTGGATTTAAGAATTATATTTGTTCATAGCACTTTCTAAACCATTTTGTACTAGTTCGGTGAGTGCGTCGATCGTTTTTCTCTCAATTTTTGGAATTTCTATTTCTTCTGTTGTAGAGAAGTTCGTCAGTACAAAGTGCTCAGTCGGAACTTTCTCTAAAAATTCATTGCCGACACCGATCCGCACACGAGCAAACTCTTCTGTGCTGAGATGAGCGATCAGACTCTTTATGCCGTTGTGCCCGCCGCTACCGCCACTAGGACGCAGACGTAGCTCACCAAAGGGTAGATCGACATCGTCGTAGACGATGACTACATCGGCAGGGGAGAGTTTATAAAAGTCGAGAATTGCTCGGACAGCTTCACCTGAGAGATTCATAAAAGTTTGAGGCTTGGCGAGGATTATCTTTTCGCCGTCTATATCACCAGTAGAGACTTCCGCTTTGAATCTCTTTTCCAGCTTGAACTCAGGGAAATTATGAGATTTGGCGAATTGTGTCAACGCACGAAAGCCAATATTGTGCCGCGTGCGAGCATACTGCTTGCCAGGATTGCCGAGACCGAGGATTAGCATCATGTAGTTATTTTAGCAGCAGTTGACAGAGTGTGTATTTTTAGTAGTATTAAATACTTTTAACTTAAAAAGTTATGTCGAAGAACGGAGAGCCACACAGACGAATCGCTACGCTAGATCAGATCTATGAAAATCCTGAAGTGATTGCTCTATCACGTACTGATAAACATGAAGCAGAAAAGAGGCTAGACAGAGCGAGAACAGAGTATGAGATAGCACGTCATGAAATGATGAAATATGAGTTGGTATTGTATTTTAGAGTGGCGATTTTTGGTAGTGCGCGTTTAGAAGAGCAGTCTAAAGAATTTCAGTTTGTAAAAAGTTTAGCCAAATCTATTGTAAACTCCGCACGAATAGATATCGTGACCGGTGGTGGTCCTGGTATCATGGAGGCTGCCAATCAAGGTCTGACACAGGCACACAAAGAGGCACACGAGCGCGGTCAAGAATTCTTTTCTGCTAATGTCGCTTCGACAATTCAGTTACCATTTGAGGAGGAGGTTAACCCTGAACTACATTTTGCGACTAGGCATGCCGACTTTACACCACGCTTACAAGAATTCGTCGATATGACAAACGGTGCTTACAATGCCCCAGGTGGTGCTGGGACACTGCTGGAGATGTCCCTGCTCAATCAGCTGCGGCAGGTAGGACATTTGGAAGAAAACTACAAGATTCTTGCTCACTCTACTTGGCAGCCTATTATCGATACTTGGAATGATGAGCTCTACCACAAACGAGTAGCAAATGGGTGTACCCCTACTATTAGTGAAAAAGATTTAAATCTGATTCAAATCACAGATGACATTGATGAGATAGTCGCAATTTTCAAAGAACAACATAATAAATGGAGAAAAGATATTCGAAATAAAATCAAAATAGTTGATTAATCTGTAATGTTTGTGACTATAAGTGAAACAACAGCAATGCTAGTCGGACATAGCAGTATGGTCGGATCGATAGGGTCGGTTGCGCTTGGAATCCAAAATTTTAACAAAGGCAGCGCGGATTATCAGACAGCGGCAAATACTGCTGATGAATCTGAGGCAAAGCAATTATCCTTGAGGGGAAGTACTAGGCTGGTCATCGCAAATATTTGCTTCCTTGCTGGTGTTGCCATAAATATAGGACAAAAGACCCTACTCGGAGCAGAGCAAGGAGCGACAGTTAGTTATTTGGCTGGTCAGGTACAGGTCGCCAGTCAGACTGGCATCACTTGGCTACGTGAACGCGACCGATTACCAAAAAAATTCGATCAACTACCCGAGCAAGCACTTTCGGTGATAATCTCTCTAGGGGTAGCAGCTGCCTTGGCACGTTATGGTTTGATTCAAAATTGGAAAGACGTAGCGGTGCTAGGAGGGTTATCTGGTCTCACTATCGGTTTGTCCGAGCCGGACAAGCAGGGCAAAAAGTGGTGGCGCTGGTCATTAACTGGAGGTGTGGCAGGGATTGCAGCTGGTAGTTTTGGCAATTTGATCGATAGCAAGTCGTTGTCAGATTTGACTATTCCGCTCGTATTTTTTGGTCTCAATCTAAAATGTACTTTATACGAGGCTATCCATCTGATGAAGTGCTATGAAAAAACTAAACCGCTAGCAGATAAAATAGAAAACGGCATCGTCCAAACACAAGAGTCTATCCGAAAGAAGATCCAAAAAACTGTCTAGTCCCACCACTCCAGCCGTTTGCCAGCGATCTCTATGGTTGCACCTGACTCGGCACCGAGGCGACGTAGCTCACGCGCCACACCGAACTTATTGAGGACATCTTGGACACGGGCGACAGCCTCGCCATTGTTGAGATCGCTCATGATGACGATTTGATTTAGGCGTGGACCGTCGACGAGATAAAGCTTTTTGTTTTTTCTTTTTGCAGAGAAAGAGCGGGACTTTTGTTCCAGATGCGGACGGAAGACTGGTAATTCTTTGGATTTGATTTCAGTTTTCGGTCGAGTTTTTTTCAGAGTCTGGAGGGTACTGTCTAGGACTGCCGTCAGACCATCGTGAATCGGTGCGGAGACTGTGAGCACTTTAGCCTTACTTACTTTTTCGAGCTTGGTTTTGATTTTCTCTAGCTCGGCGGGCTGGAGTAGGTCAGACTTGGACAGGACGATGATCTCAGGTTTTTTAGTCAGCTCAGGATTGTATTTGTTTAGTTCAGCGCGGATAGTGCGGTAGTCAGTAACCACACTCGGACTATCGGCAGCGACGAGGTGAAGGAAGAAGCGCACACGCTCCGTGTGCTTCAGGAATTGATGACCGAGACCTTTGCCGCGGCTCGCACCTTTGATCAGACCAGGTAGATCTGTCACGACGAAGCTCTCGCCACGGTGACTAGTGACGCCGAGGTTGGGAGTGATGGTGGTGAAGTGGTATTCGGCGATCTTGGGTCTGGCAGCAGAAATAACCGAGATGAGTGTGGACTTACCGACGCTCGGTAGACCGATGATCCCGACATCAGCGACGAGCTTTAGTTCGAGTCGGACTTTACGCTCTTCACCAGGCTCACCTAGCTCGGCGAATCTAGGGATCTGACGTGTACTAGTAGCGAAGTTCGAATTGCCCTTGCCGCCGAGTCCACCACGAGCACCGAGCCAAATCTGACCAGGTGTACTAAGGTCGGCGATTTGTTTGCCAGCTTCGTCGAAGACGAGTGTGCCGACAGGTACATCGAGTATGCGGTCATCTCCAGCGAGTCCAGCTTTGTCGCGACCTTCACCTTGCTTGCCTTTACCAGCTTCGAAGATCTTTCGACTAGCGAAATGATAGAGTGTGTTCTTGTTTGGATCAGCGCGCAGCAGGATATTACCACCGTGGCCACCGTGTCCTCCGTCGGGTCCACCCTTGGGCATGTACTTCAGTCGGAGGAAGGAGACACAGCCATGTCCACCCTTGCCAGCGCGCATCGTGATTTTTACTTCGTCGAGAAACATTCTGCTAAAATAGATTGGCTTTAATCATACCCTATGCTACTCAAAGACCAAATCGTCACTGATCTGACCGCTGCCATGAAAGCCAGCGAAGAACTAAAAAGAGATACGTTACGCATGCTCAAGGCGGATATCATGAAAGAAGAAGTCGCTGGTAAGGAGAAGCGCGAGCTGACTGATGCTGAGATCATAAAGATAGTAAAAAAACTAATCAAGCAGCGTCGCGATAGTGCTGAGCAGTTCGAAAAAGGTGGACGCGCAGAGCAGGCTGCTGCCGAGATCGCCGAGATTGGAGTACTAGAGACTTATCTGCCCGAGCAGCTCTCCAGTGAGCAGATCTCTGAGATCGTCGCTGCCAAAAAATCTGAATTGGGAGTCGAAGACAAGTCCAAGATGGGTCAGCTCATGGGTGCAGTGATGAAAGCAGTGGGGGATAGCGCCGACGGCGCAGCTGTCAAAGCTGAGGTCGAGAAAGCATTTGGCTAAAAATGCTCGGGTGGCGGAATTGGTAGACGCGTTCGACTCAAAATCGAATGGTAGCAATACCTTGAGGGTTCAAGTCCCTCCCCGAGTACCAGCACTATCATTTCGGGGCGACCCGTGTACAGCCATTGCATTAGGTCTAGCTAGTAGTTAGCTTCAATTCCCACCTTGGACATAATTTCGATACATGAGTTCCTTTCAAAAAAGTATTTTCGAGCTGATTCGACAGACGGCGACCACTTTGCCTACAGATATAGTAGCAGCACTGATGCAAGCCAAAAATCGTGAAACTAAAAGCTCTACTAGTGAGTTGGCACTTACTACGATTTTGCAAAACCTAAAAATTGCCAAAGAAAAACAAGTGCCACTTTGTCAGGATACTGGATTTCCAAGTTTTTTTATCAAAGCACCAGCTGGATTTGATCGTATACAGCTAAAGGAAAATATTTTGACAGCATTACGCGAAGCGACGAAAAAAGGCTTACTGCGACCCAACGCGGTCAATGTGCTGACTAGTAAAAACTCTGGTGACAATACTGGTGAAAACTTTCCAGCGATCTATTGGGAGGAGCCTAATGTAAAAAATCCCTCTCAGTCCTCCTTTGCCGAAGGGGGAGATTTAGTGGAGATCCAGCTACTGCTCAAGGGTGGTGGTAGTGAAAATGTCTCAGCTCAAATCAGTCTGCCGACACAGCTGTCTGATTTTGGACAGGCTGGGCGTGATCTAGCTGGAGTGCAAAAAGCCGTACTACAGATAGTCAAAGATGCTGAAGGAAAAGGTTGTGCACCAGGAATTATTGGTGTGCATATTGGAGGAGATCGAGCTGGTGGGTATCTGGCAGCGAAGAAGCTACTTTTACAAAAAATTGGTCAAGTGAATGACAACCCAGAGTTGGCAAAGTTAGAAGCAGAAATACTGACTGAAGCAAATCAACTTGGCATTGGTCCGATGGGATTCGGTGGTGCGACGACACTACTTGACTGTCGTCTTTCGGCGAGTCATCGCCTGCCTGCGAGTTACTTCGTGACAGTCGCCTATAGCTGCTGGGCGACCCGACGAGGGAGTGTAGTGCTGGACGAAAAAACCGGTGTCACCCTGAGGAAGTCACCAAAGGTGACTGACGAAGGATCTCTAAAATTAAATCAGGAGATTCTTTGTTTCACTCAGAATGACAGTAGTGTCAAAAAGCTAAAACTACCACTGACCGAGCAGGCAGTTCGTGAGCTAAAAGTAGGGGATATCGTGCTGCTCTCAGGGCGACTATTTACCGGACGCGATACATTGCATTCTCACGTCGCAAATGGTGGCGAGCTACCCAAAGATTTGGCAGGTTCGGCGGTCTATCACTGCGGACCAGTCGCTGTGAAAGATGGTAATGAGTGGCAAATCAAAGCCGCAGGTCCGACGACGAGTATTCGCGAAGAGCCTTATGAAGCGGATTTCATCGCTCAGACTGGCGTGCGAGCTGTGATAGGCAAAGGTGGTATGGGCGCGCAGACCGCCACTGCGCTAAAAAAATACGGAGCAGTGTATCTCCATGCGATTGGTGGGGCAGCGGCTTTTTACGCTGAGACAGTCAAAGAAGTCTACGGTGTGGACTTCCTAGAGTGGGGTACACCAGAGGCTATGTGGGAGCTAGAAGTCGAGGACTTCCTCACAGTGGTGACGATGGACGCGAGTGGGTAATCTCTCTAGAGTCAGAGGCGACACTCTTTCACCAGCTTCGCCAAAGCTATACCACCCAAAACAATCAGTACCAATGTCCCGACACCGTAAGCCAGCAAGGATTCAGTTGGATAGGATTCGTAGTTTGCACTGAGGTCAGCACTGGCAGCATTATAAATGAGGTAGGTCAGTGTTAGTGGTACGATGATTTTTAGTGTCCAAGGAAAAATATTACCCAGTTTAATTTTAGCTTGTTCGTTTAGCGCATTACGTAATTTGTCGGCGTTGTACCACCAGCCGATCGCGAGCATCTCTAGTAGTCCGACTGCGACGAGCGCATAATTCACTACGAAGTGATCGACAATGTCTAATAAATACAAACCATTGGCGCGTGTATAAAAGAGACTGGCAACAAAAAAGAGAATCGCAATAACAGCGACCGTCACATGGCGACGCCAACAAGGCCAACGATCTTGAATCGCACCGATAACGGCCTGCATGAGCGAGAGATTGGAAGTGAGTGCGAGTGCAAAAAGTGAGAAAAAGAAAAAGCTAGCGAAAACATCAGGAGCTAGTGGTAGTAGATTTAGCGCAGCAGGGAAAACAATAAAAGCAAGACCAACACCACTAGCTACGACTTCAGTCAGCTCGACGCCTTGGTTGGACGCCATATAACCCAGCGTACCAAAGATAGCTGTACTGGCAATAATACTCATGAAAGTATCGCCGATGATTACAGCAGCAGTTGTTTTGACTAGATCGACATCTTTTTTCAAAAGCGCACCATAAGCAAACATCGTCCCAAAACCAAGTGTCAGCGTAAAGAAAACCTGACTCGCCGCTGCGATCCAAATACTCAGATCACCGAGCTTGCTCCACTCAGGTACGAATATAAAACGCAGACCTTCTATAGAGCCGTCTAGTGAGAGAGCATTGATCGCCAGTATCGTCACCAGTATGAAAGGCAGGGGAGTGATAAATTTCGCTACTATTGAGATACTGTCAACACCCTTCCAGAGCGTGAAGTAGAGCACGACATAGATCAAGGCCGTCGCGATGACTAGCGCAGGGACAAACCCACCAATTGTTTCGACTCCGTCAGAAAGTTGTAAAAAGTCATTGAAAAAGAAATTTTTTGTATCTTCACCCCAAGCAAGTGTCGGTGCAAACTTCAAATAGTTTGCGCTCCAAGCCATAACTACCGTGTAGTAGCTGACGACTACAGCGCCTGACAGTACGCCCATCCAGCCAATGAAACGAAAGATGTTGTTTTTCGTTACACTTGCCATTGCTTCAGGGGCAGACTTGCCTGTACTCTGACCTATACCTAGCTCCGATATCAAAATAGGGAATCCGATCAAGGCAAGACAAACCAAGTAGGCTACAAAGAACACCGCACCGCCATTTTCATATGCGAGATAAGGGAAACGCCAGACATTACCCAGACCAGCAGCAGAGCCGACAGCCGCAAGGACAAAAAGCCACTCGGAAGACCAGTAGTTATTTTTTGGAGTAAAGAAGGACATGGTGAAGAGTTAGGTTATCAAAGTTCTTACCCCAAAGCGTACACCCACGCATGAGTTTGAACAATTCCAAAAATTTAAGATTATTCTGCCAACGCGGCTGAACCACCGACGATCTCGCTGATCTCCGTCGTGATTTGTGTCTGACGGGCTTTATTCATCACTAGTGTGAGAGCCTCGGTGAGTTCTTTGGCATTATCTGTTGCCGACTTCATCGCAATCATACGGGCAGACTGTTCAGAGGCGTTGGATTCTAGCTGGCTCTGATAGATGGTCGTCTCCAGATAGCGGGGGAGGAGGCGCGCTAGGACAGCATTCGCGCTAGGCTCAAAGAGGTAGTCCATAGCCGCCGCTTTTGCTTGATCCTCTTTAGTCCTCTCGGGGGCAGTAAAGGGCAGCAGGAGGCGTTCTGTGATCTCCTGTGTCATTGTGTTGACGAAGTGGTTGTAGACAACGCGTACCTCATCAAAATCACCATTCAAAAAACCGTCGATCGCGACACGCGTGACAGGGACAGTGTCGAGATAGGTGGGTTTGTCTGTTAGTCCTTCGAACTCCGCGACGACCTCTGTACCGACGAAGTTTTGGAAAAAATTCATACCTTTACGACCAGCACAGATTAGTAGCTTACTCTGACCAGCACCGAGCTGTTTTCTTGCGATATAGCGGATTAGATTGGAGTTGAATCCACCACAAAGACCACGATCAGCCGTAAAGAGGATATAAGCAATCTTCTTGGGGTTCTCACGCTTCAGGAAGTACGGATGCTCAAGGTTGTCTGTACCGGCGTGGAGTAAGAGTGACTCGATCAGCTTCGCTAGCTCCTCAGCATATGGACGACCAGACAGTGCCGACTCTTGGGCTTTTTTCATCTTGCTGGCGGCGACCATCTGCATAGCACGAGTGATCTTCTGTGTGTTTTTCACAGATTTGACACGACGGCGGAGATCTAGGAGTGACATATATTTAGGAAACAGATTTTAAAGACACGGGACACAGCTCTGTTTCCTGTGTCCTGACCAGCTGTGTTCTGATATTATTTCCAGCCTTTCTTGAAGTCCGTGAGAGCTTTTTTTAGTTCGTCAGCTAGTTCGTCGGCGACTTTGTTGCTACCGTTGAGTTTTTTCTCCAGCTTGGCGTAGTTCGCGTGCATGAAGGCGTAGAGGTCAGTCTCCCAACGCTGGACGTCGTCGACTGCTACGTCATCGAGTACACCTTCATTGACGGCGAAGATGATCTCCGTCTGATTGGCGACTGAGAGCGGGGAGTACTGGGGTTGTTTGAGCACTTCGACAATACGTTTACCACGTTCGATCTGCTGTTTGGTCGCTTCGTCGAGGTCAGAGCCAATCTGAGAAAACGCCTCCAACTCGCGGAACTGAGCGAGACTGAGGCGCAGATTACCCGAGACACCCTTCATACCTTTGGTCTGGGCAGCACCACCGACACGACTGACCGAGAGACCTGCGTTGATCGCGGGACGGATACCTTTGTAAAAAAGATCGGTCTCAAGGTAGATCTGACCGTCGGTGATTGAGATCACATTCGTCGGGATATACGCCGAGACATCGTTGGCTTGGGTTTCGATGATCGGGAGAGCCGTGATACTACCACCACCGAGCTCTTTGGATAGGCGCGCAGCGCGCTCTAGTAAACGACTATGGAGGTAAAAGATATCACCAGGATAAGCTTCGCGTCCAGGTGGACGGCGCAGCAGCAGACTAATCTGACGATAGGCAGCGGCTTGCTTCGTGAGGTCGTCGTAGACGATCAATACATCTTTACCCGCCCACATCCACTCCTCTGCCATGGCGACTCCAGCGTATGGTGCGAGGAACTGGAGACTAGCTGGATCAGAAGCGTTGGCAGCGACGATAGTGGTGTACTCCATCGCACCGTGTTCTTCGAGCTTGGCGACGACTTTGGCAACCGTACTAGCCTTCTGACCGATGGCGACGTAGACGCAGAGACAGTCCTGACCTTTTTGGTTGATGATGGTGTCGATCGCGACCGCAGTCTTACCTGTCTGACGATCACCGATGATTAGCTCACGTTGTCCACGTCCGACGGGGATCATAGCATCGACAGCCTTGATGCCGGTCTGCATCGGAGTACTGACAGGCTGGCGCTCAATAATGCCGGGGGCTTGTAGTTCGACGAGGCGGTGAGTTTTGGTCTTGATCTCACCTTTGCCATCGATCGGCTGCCCGAGAGCGTTGACCACGCGACCAATGAGCGCGTCACCAGCTGGTACTTCCATGATTTTACCAGTCGTTTTTACCTCACTACCTTCTTTGAGGTCAGGGTTTTCGTCCAGTAGGATTGCACCGACAGTATCCTCCTCTAGATTGATCGCGAGACCGTATTTATTGCCAGGGAATTCGACCATCTCGCCCATCTGGACGCCAGAGAGACCATGAATCTTCGCGATACCATCGCCGATCTCAATCACAGTACCGACATTTGCTTTTTCGGCAGGAGCTTTGAAATCTTTGATTTTTTTAGTCAGTAGGCTGCTGATCTCGGAGGCTTTGATGCTCATAATATAGGAGTTAAGTTAGCTTAGTACTTGAGTTAATTTGTTTAGTTGACCCGCGAGAGAGAGGTCGATGACTTCGTCGCCGAAGCGAATCTTGAGTCCACCGAGGAGATCCTTGTTGACTACCTCTCTGAGTAAGATATTTTTATTACTTAGTTTTTTTAGAGCTGCTGTGATTTTTTCTGTAGTTTCGCCAGTTAGCTTCATTGGAGTCTCTATGGTCGCAGCGAGCTGACCACTAGCAGCATCAGCGAGTTGTTTGAAAATCGTCGCAATTTCAGCTAGCTCGCTAAAACGATTGTTTTGTACTAGCGTTTTGAGCAAATTAATAATAGAAGTAGAGAGCTTATCCGTGAGACTATCCAAGATCTGCTCCTTGTCCTTGGTAGCGATATCTGGACGAGCGAAGAAAGCCTGAATATCGTCTGCCATACTGGCTGCTGCTACAGCAGAAAGCTCTGTTTTGAGTAGAGCAAGCTTGCTTGGCTCAGTGCTGATAGCAAGTGCTCTGGCGTAGCGAGTGGCAACTTTACTCATAGTAATTATTTAATAGACGCCAACTCTTTGGTCGCATCGCTGACGAGCCGCTCTTGATCTTTAGCATTGATTTCTCGCTTGAGGAGCTTCTCTGTAGCTAGTAAGACGATCTTAGTAACTTCGCCTTGGATCTTGGCAGTAGCTTCATCACGCTCTTTTACGATCTGTGTACGACCTTCCTCGACTATCTTTTCCACTTTGATTTTAGCGTCAGCAATGAGTTTGTCTTCGACCTCTTTGGCACTTTTCTTTGCGTGAACGATGATCTCATTTGCTTGCTTTTGGGCCTTTTGGAATTCTGCTTTAGTTAGTTCCTCCGTTTTGGCTAATTGTTTTTCGATTTTGTCAGCATTCTTTTCTGCCTTGGCGATGCGATCTTTGCGCTCATCAAGCACACGCAACAGAGGCTTGTAGATGAAGAAACTCAGAATCGCAAGTAGAACAAAAAAATTGAATGCCTGCGCGAGCATGATAGTAGGGTCGATACCGAGATTGGCGAGAGCCTCCATAAAAAATCTTTAAAGTATTAATTTCAAGATGTCGAATGCAGACTACAGGAAACGAATAATGAGAGCGACGACAAGGGCATAGATAGAGATCGCTTCAGCAAAAGCAATAGCGAGAATCATCACGGCTTGAATTTTACCAGCCGCTTCCGGATTGCGACCAACCGCTTCGGCAGCTTTTGCGCCTATGAGACCGATACCGATACCAGGACCGAGAGCACCGAGACCGATGGCGAGCGCAACCGCGAGGTTGTTGAGTTCAGGCATTGTGGAGAAGATTAAATAATATATGGATTTAATGCCGAGGCATTATAGACGAATTTTTAATTAAAGCAATCTCAGTGAGCTTCCGTTGTTGCCATTTTGAAAAAAACAAGTGTCAACATAGCAAAGACAAGTGCTTGAATCACACCTACAAAAATCTCTAACGCGTAAAAGGGCATCGGTGCGATATAAGGTGCCAGGCTGAGTACCACCACGAGGAGCACTTCGCCAGCGAAGATATTGCCAAAGAGACGAAAAGAAAAACTAATGATTTTTGAGAATTCAGAGATAAGCTCCAAGATACCGACGAAAAACATAATCGGACTTTTGAAATTTAAAAAACGACTGAAATAATGCCAAGCTCCGAGCTTGCGAATACCGTGATACTGAGTCAGCAGCACGGCGATCAATGCGAGCGCGAGCGTAAATGATAAATCCGCACTGCCAGCACGAAAAATATAGTTCAGTTTGCTTGGCTCAGTCTCTTTATTTTCTGAATTATTAGCTTCTCTCTCTGAGTTTGTGTCCAGATTTGTGTCAGCGGCGGGACTCACCTCTTCATCTATCTCAGGCTGCTCCACGATACCGATCGCACCGACACCAGGTATTAGCCCTGCCCAGTTATTGAGTAGTACCAAAAGAAAAATTGTAGTAATAACACCAAAGAAAAGCCGAGCTTGCTTCGCATCGTTCGTTACACTTTCGATGATTCCGAGCGCTCCTTCGACTATAATTTCAAAAACATTTTGTAATCCTCTAGGTTGCTTCGCATTGAGCCGGATACGTAGATATAGACCGATCAGAGTGATAAAAAGTATCACAACCCAAGTGGTCAGCAGTGAGTTCGTCACAGCCAGTGGGCCGAGATCAAATAGTTTTTCTGCTGCGATGGATACATGAGGAGCTGTCATATTGTTAGTTGTATTGCTTTTAAAATTAGTAAATTATTTTTTAGAATTAGTATTGATTTTATCACAAATTGGTTTCACGATCTGCCAGACTAGTAAAAAGCTAGCAATCAGTCCGAGACTGGCACCGATCCAGAGAAAAATTGGAGTAGTATCGAAATGTTTATCGAGCCAGTATCCACCATAAATAAATAGAACGGCCGTGACCGAGACTGCGAACCCGAGCTGAAGCGCCAAGCCGATAATAGCCTTATTCGTCAGCGGGTTAGATGTTTGTAGTGTTTCAGGCATATCAAAAATGCGCAAGCAGTCTAAAGGAAGAAATGGAGATGGTCAATTTAATCTAAATTAACACCTAGTCTGTTTATAGATTCGCGCAGGAGGCTGATTAGTTCTTCATAACTAAATGGTTTTTTTATCTCACCAACAATTTCCCTTTTATCTTCGTCTGTATAGTTGATCAATGCAGTCAGAACATTAGGATCTCCACGTAGTACAATATCGCAATCTAGCGCTTTGATTATCTCATCACGACGACGCTCATCGCCATTTTGCACAACTTCTGAGATATCATAGTCGGCATGAATATCTCTTACGACACTCAAAACTGCTTCGCGGGACGGAGGGTATTCGTCTATAACGACAATAGAAGTTTGTTCTGCCTGTGCCATCTAAAAATAATTAGTACTCAATACTATTAGTGTTTTACGACTTTGTCAAGTTTTACTTAAACTTGTCGTAGTCATGCATGACCATCTGTGCGTTGATCTGACGCATCAGGTCTAGTACGACACCGACGACGATGATGAGACCAGCGCCAGAGATGAGTAGCGGTACCGATCCGAAACTCTGACCAGCAAAGAAAATTTGGATCAAGATCGGCATGATAGCGACGAAACCAAGGAAACTACCACCCCAAAGATTGAGCCTACTACTGACATTGCCAATATACTCAGCCGTCTCACGCCCTGGACGAATACCTGGTACAAAACCACCACGCTTTTGAATATTCTCGGCGACTTTTTCTGGCTCGAAGGTAATCGAAACATAAAAGTAAGTAAACGCCATTACAAATGTGAAGTAAAGGACGATGTAAAGAAAACCAGGATTAGCACCATTAAAATTATTCGTCACCCAAGTAGCGACACTGCGGACAAACTCACTACTAGAACCTTGGGCAAACTGTGCGATGATAGTCGGAAAAGTAACCAGCGAAACCGCGAAGATGATCGGAATCATGCCAGCCTGATTGATACGCAAGGGAAGTGTGGACTGTTCACCAGCGCCACCACTACGAGCATAAGTAATCGGAATCTGGCGTACGCCCTCTGTGATCAGTACGACGAGGATAGTCAGTGCGATAGTGATGACGAGCAAAATCGCAAATGGGACAAGTTTCTCTGGATCGAACTGAGCGAGACCAAGAGTCTGACCAAGTACTGGTGGGATACCAGCGATAATCGAACCAAAGATCAACAGTGAAATACCATTACCAATACCACGCTCCGTCATGATCTCACCGATCCACATGAGTAGCACTGTGCCAGCTGTGACCGTGAGCATGATCGGTAGCATGACAGAGATATCATTTGTATCTGCGATCAACGCACCACCAGAAGAGCGATTGAGCAAAACAATCATGCCGTAGCTCTGCAAAAAGGCAAGCGGAAGGGTGATATAGCGAGTCCATTTATTAATAATTTTTTGCCCCTCCTCACCCTCTTTTTTTAGCTCTTCGAGACGGGGAATGATGACAGTTATAAGCTGCATAATGATACTGGCGTTGATATATGGCGTCAGTCCCATGAGGATGATAGAGAAGTTTTCCATACTACCACCTGTCAAGATTGAGAAAACTCCAAGTAGCTCGTTATTCTTGAAAAGATCGACCAAAGCAGCATGGTCGATACCTGGCACAGTGATATGTGCCATCACACGGAAAAATGCCAGAGCAAACAGCGTAAAAAAAATCTTTTTACGCAGATCAGGAGCTTGGAAGATACGTTTGAGATAGTTCAGCATTGCTTAGTTATTAGGCAGCGACAGCTTTCCCTCTTTGGGCTTTAGTAGCCTTTTCAATTTTCTTTGGTAGATCTATCGTGCCACCAGCTTTTTCAATAGCAGCGATAGCTGTCTTACTAGCAGCATCTACTTTGACAGTTAGCTTTTTCTTTAGTTCGCCCTTACCAAGGATCTTGATGGGTAGGTTTTTTTTCTTGATCAAGTCCGCAGCATAGAGTGTCTCGACGTCAGCCACTTCGGTATCCAAACGAGTCTCTAGGTCAGAGAGATTGACAGGCTGAAAGGGGATCTTATTGGGATTTTTGAAGCCACCGAGCTTTGGCATACGACGAATCAGTGAGATCTGACCACCTTCAAACGCCGCAGAAAACTTACTACGACCGCCGACACGAGACTGCTGACCTTTACAGCCACGCCCAGCGAATGTATCGCCGATACCACGACGGTGGTGTACTTTGCGAGAGCCGGCGCGAGGTTTGAGAGTGTTTTGCTGCATGATTGTATTTGTAATAGTTATATTTGAACAAGGTCAAATAGTAGTTTTAATTATTTACGTACAGGTGCTTTGGAGTTGGTTTTGGCTGTCTCCGCCAGACTGGCAAAGATCTTTGGCTCGCGGACAGCGAGATCAGCGAGATTTTTACGATTAACTATGATCTTGGCCTTGGTGAGACCCTCTATCAGACGACTGTAGGTCATGCCGAGGTTACGAGCAGCAGCATTGATACGCTGAATCCAAAGGGCACGGTAAGTGCGCTTCTTGAGCTTGCGACCACGATAGGCATGGAGTCCAGCTTTCATATTGGCCTGCTTCGCTACACGAAAAGTGTTGCGTTGGCGACCACGATAGCCTTTGGTCGTAGCGAGGATTTTTTTGTGACGACGACGAGTGACGACACCACTAGTAACGCGAGTCATAATAAGGAAAGTATAAAGTCTAAAATATAAGTTTTTATCATTCCTGCACGAGCAGGATCCAGCCTACAAGTGTGGCAATAAGTGTGCGACACGCTTCGCTTCGCCTTTCTTTAGCAGGTGCGGCTTATTGACTAGTTTTTTTTGTGTGCGGCTTTTTTGGAGCAGTAGATGACCACGACAGGACTTACGTCCGACGATTTTGCCAGTGCCAGTCACACGGAAGCGCTTTTTGGCGGAGGAGTTGGATTTGAGTTTCATAATTCAAAAATAAGCCGCATGAGTATAGCGGACATGATTTATTTTGCCAAATCTTTTTTACTCAGGCGGTGTGCTGCGTGATGGTGACAAAACCATGATCAATTGTCGTCCAATCTTCTTAGGTGCTTCATCAGGCTTGGCAACTTCGGCTAGACTTTCAGCAAATTTATTGAGCTTTATGATACCAAGGTCGGAGTGTTGGATCTCGCGTCCACGGAAACGCAACTCGATTTTTAGTTTGTGACCCTTCGCGAGGAATTTTTCAGCTTGTCTCAGGCGTACTTCTACATCGTGTTCACCTGTACGTAGCCCGAGACGGATACCCTTGACAGCGAGAGCCTTGCCAGCTGAACGTTGTTTGCGAGCGGTGCGTTTTTGCTCATAAAGGTATTTACCATAGTCAATAATCTTTGCTACAGGTGGCTTGGCATCGGCAGCTACCAAAAGCAGATCCATTTCGTTGGCACGCGCTTTCGCCAAAGCTTCACTAGTGGCGATCTCACCGAGCTGTTCACCATCGGCGTCTATGAGCAGTACCCGTGTCGCACGGATACGTTCATTCATAGTAGGGCGGGGTACTCTGATGGGAGTTGGTTTTTTCTTACGAGGAGGCAAAAACTTTTGTAAAAAATAAAATCTCTTTGAGCTAAAAAAGTCTACGCAAGGGA